>CBFGTI010000234.1:0-7776 GCA_965651695.1 uncultured Imperialibacter sp.
AGATCGGGCAGCATCCAGACGTTGCGCTTGGGAGTGGCCTGCACTGCTCCTATTTCCACGTCATTGCGATAAATGCCGTAGCCCACCCATAGTGTAAACGGAGCCGTTTTGCCGTTGTCCATGCGGTTTACGGTTACCAACTTCAGTTCATCGGTGCCAGTTTTGATCGCCCCTGTGAAAACGCCGTTGGCCAAAGTGACGGCCAGTCCCCAGGTGAGGCTATCGCCATCCGATTCAATCATAGTTACCACGTTTTGCGATCCCTGCGACATGGTGATGCCCGGGAGCCAGAAATTGGACTCGCTCTGGAGCAGGCCGTTCTTGCTCATGTTCACTGTGGCGGTGTCGCCGGCTGCGTTCACCATCTTGAAAGAAAGCTGTTGGCTTGAAGACGTGATTTTGCCCTGTCGGTTACTCCTGCTATTGGTCGTTAGCCAGCCAGCTTTGGAGGAAACAATCTTGTATTCGTCGAAATAGTAGTAGGGCACTGCCTTCACGCCTTTCTGCTTTACCTGCCAGGGGCTGGTGGCTGCACTTAGTGCAGGATCTATCTGCATAATAAATTGGGCGTGTAGCTCCTGTAGCGTAAGGGCTGAAACAAGGAAAGCAGTGGCCAATAAGAACGAAAAATTTTTTTTCATACCAGGTCTGGGTTAGTTGTAAAAGTAAAATGAGGTCTATGGTTGCCAATATGAGGTATATTCCCGAGACTTCTCAAAAATCAGCCGGAAGAATTTTTTGACGACATTCCTTTACAGGGATGCACCAATTCAATTGGTAAAGCTGGCTAAGCCATGCACAAAAAAAGGCGCCGGACAGGCGCCTCTTAGTAACCTTCACCTAGCCTGAAAAACCACCAGAGGACCCAAACCATTAACACCCCCTCACACCTTCATCTTCTTCCAGCTTCCCCGGGTGAACAGCCACAGCGTAAACAGCCCCACCGACGTTTCGGAGATAAATACGCCCCAGAATACCCCCGAATGCTCCCAGCCCTGGTGAATGGCCAGAAACCACGACAATGGTATTTGGATAAGCCAGAAGAAAACGAGATTGATTTTGGTAGGTGTTTGGGTGTCGCCGGCACCGTTAAACGCCGATGATGATACCATCCACCACCCGTACACAAAGTAGGAGTAGGAGAGAATGCGCAGCCACTCCGCACCAATGGCAACCACCCTGTTGTCGTCGGAGAATATGCCGATAAGCCAGTCGTTAAAGAAAAAGTAAACCACCGACACGCATAGCAGGAAAATCATGTTGTAGTAGCCAATTTTCCATACGGTGGCTTCGGCCCGGTCGGGGTTTTCGGCGCCGAGATTTTGCCCGACAAGCGTGGCGGCGGCGTTGGAGAGTCCCCAGGCTGGCATCATGGTGAACATCATAATGCGTAGGGCGATGGTGGCGCCAGCCACGGCCTCTGCGCTTACACCAGCCAGTATGCGCATCAGGAATATCCAGGAGGTCATGCCTACTATCATTTGACCCACACCACCAAGGGAGGTACGCACAATGTTGAGCATCATGGCGGCGTCCCAGTAAATTTGCGAAAGCTGCACCCGGATATGCTTTCCTCCTTTAAAAAGCGTGTAAAGCTGTATTGCAACGCCAACGCCACGGCCGATGGTAGTGGCCACCGCTGCGCCTTCAATACCCATAGCCGGAAATGGCCCCAGGCCAAAAATAAGAACCGGATCAAGCACGATGTTGATGCCATTGGAGATCCACAAAATACGCATGGCAATAGCGGCATCGCCGGCACCACGGTAGATAGCGTTAATTACAAACAGCATCATTATCACAGCGTTGCCACCCAGCATCCATTGGGTGTAGCGGTAGCCATTGTCTATGCTCCATTGGTCGGCGCCCATAAGGGCCAGCAGCTCTTTTGAGAAGAAGATGCCAGCCACGGCAAATGGCACGGAAGCCAGCAGTGCCAGAAAAATGGATTGCACTGCAGATGTGCCGGCATCTCCTTGCTTTTTCTCACCGATGCGCCGTGCCACTATAGCTGTAACCGCCATCGACAGCCCCATGGCAATGGAATACAGCAGGAAGAGGTATGTTTCGGTAAGGCCAACGGTAGCCACCGCCGAAGGCCCCAACTTGCCCACAAAGTAGATGTCGACTACGGCAAAGGTCGACTCCATCACCAACTCGAGAATCATGGGTATTGCCAGCAGAAAGATGGCACGCTTGAGACCAATTTGCGTGTAATCGGCTTCGCTACCACGGATGGCGTCTTTAAGCTCTTGCCATAGACTTAGCCGTGGAGCGGGCGTGGGTTTTTCAAGTGTGGGATGTTCATTTTTTGCTATCATGGCCTCTCTGCAAGGGGAATATTTAATAAGAACAAAGCTAAAAGGTATTAGCATTACACGGAGGGGGAAATTTCACCAAAGTGACAGGGTAATCGCGACATTCCGTGGTGAGGCGTGGCTAAGTTGTTGAGAGAATGCCTGATACAGACAGCGAAATACCCGATTGGCTTATAGCTTGGGAAGCGTTTGTTTTCCTATGACAAGAGGGCTGAAATCAATTCTTCAACAACTAAATAAAAATTTTCAGTGCACTGTTTGCAAAGAAATAAAAGCATACTACATTTGCACTCCCGATCGCAGACGGCATGAGGGGAAAAATAGTGGGGCTCATAGCTCAGCTGGTTCAGAGCACCTGCCTTACAAGCAGGGGGTCCAAGGTTCGAATCCTTGTGGGCCCACTAAAAAAAGCGACGCAGAGATGCGCCGCTTTTTTTGTTTAAAAGTTTAACGTTTAGGGTTCGCTCTGAAAGTGGATCGGCTGGTAATACCGTCTGGCGTATGGCCCTTTACAGTCTATTTGTTTGGCCCTACTTCCAGGCCGTGGAATTTGGCAGCCAAAGTTCTTGCTCAAAAATGGGCGGACCACACGAAATGCCGGTAGAAGTCTCTAAGCCAGTTTAAACCCTTCTTAAAAAAGGTACTAAAAGTACCTAAATGCAGATAATTATAAACTCATAGGAACTGTTTTAGGACCAATAGGTACGGTGGGCAGCGAATTGTCACTCGTTACGGCTCACAGTCTTCCTCATTATCATTCGCCACACGTCGGTTACCATTCGATAAATACTCCTGTCTGATTTTCTGATCTTTGGTTCTCTTCTCCATTAGCAAGAAAAACGAATATTTTCTTCCGCCTCCCCGTTCTGTAAAAGAATGGTCTTACTTTTGTTTAATTTTATCATGTGAGAATCACACGGCTGGTAATCTTCATTTTTACCGGGGTTGTTGCGCTGCTGGCAACAGTCCTTATGGCTTGTCTGCTTTACATTCATCTCAACAAAGAGGAGTTTATCCAATTTTTTTTAACCAGGGTAAACGAAAGACTCAATACCAAAGTGGAAGTGGCGGGTGTGGACATTTCGTATTGGGAAGAGTTTCCGAAGGTTTCGATAGTGTTGGACGACGTAAGCGCGGGCCAAGGCCCATTGCCTCTCATGCACGTGGACCGAGTTTCTTTCAGCTTTGGCCTTTGGGACTTTCTGGCAAAAAACTACCGGATCAATCAGCTAACACTCCAGGGGGCCGATCTCAACCTGCTGGTGGCTAAAAGTGGCGAAAGAAATTTCGATATCTTCAAAAAAGATCTTTCAAAGGAGTCGACAGCGAGCAGCGTGTCAATCGACCGCATCAAGCTATTGGCAAGCAAGGTGCTTTACCGCGATGAAGCTGCAGGATTGCACACCCGCTGGCACGTAGAGGTGGCCGATGCGGAGGTTGCCTCGCTCAACGACCCACAGTCTTTTTCATTGGCAATTAAGGGCACAAACGAAGAAACCGTCTACCAGGACTTCCCTTACCTGCCAGGCGAGAAACTTGAGATAAGCGCTCAAAAGCTTATCCTATCCGGTGGGCAGCTAAGAGCTATTCAGCAATGGAAGCTTGTCGGTGCCCGGCACCAGTTGGCCGGGGGTGTGGCCACAAACGAGCAGGGCGAACTTGTGGTCGACTACCAGGGAAGTACCAGCAGCATCAAAAACTTGCTGGCCAACGTTCCGGCGGGGTGGCCGTCAGATTGGCCGGGCTATGGGCTGGAGGGAGATGCGTCTTTTATGGGGCGCTACGTGGCCGGCAAACACGATCCTCACCTGCTGGTAAATTTCAATGCTCACAACGTGGAGTTTAAATATCCGTCACGAAACCTGTTGTTCGCGGATTTTACTGTTGAGGGAAGCGTTAGCACCAACTTAAAAGCGAGCGGTTCCGTGCTGAATTTGCATAGCCTTGCGGGGCGTATGAACGATTTTCCCGTCAGTGGCAAAGCTACGCTTACCAATCTCGAAACAATGCATACCCGGGCTGAGCTCGAAGGTGGTATGTCGCTGGCGCTGTTTGAACAAATAATGCCCGATTGGGGCATAAAAAGTAAGAAAGGCGACATTACCTACGCCCTGGGTTTTGACGGCCGGCTCGACGAAAAGGCCACCGGCGAATGGCTGCTCGATGGAGAGGCTACACTCGAAAACGCCTCGTTTCTTTGGAGCAACTATCATTTGCCTCTCAGGGAGTGGACAGGCACCTTTCTTTTCAACGACAGGGACGTGGCCATTACCGAAGCTGCCGGCTTTGTAGGCAACAGTCAGCTAAAGGTAAACGGGCTGCTGCGAAACTTCCACTTTTTCTACGAACCCAAAAACCACCTGCTATTGGTGGAGGGAAAGGTGAAATCGGAACTGCTCGATCTTAACGAACTCCTCGCAGACAATGCCGGTGGTACATCCGGTGGCGCTTACTCGCTTAAAATCACTCCGCGGCTGCAGCTATTTCTGGAAGCGGAGGCCGACCGCATTTTGCTCGACCGTTTTCGTGGCACTGCCGCCCACGCCAAAGTGGAAATTGCCAACCGCACCCTGTATGTGAATGAGCTGACGTTTAATTCGCTCGGCGGCAAAATAAACCTTGCCGGCTCCCTCACCGACCATGACGGGGACTTGATGCGAAGTTCGTTTGCGGGAAATTTCCGGAACCTGCACATCGACAGCGTATTTTATGTGTTTCACGATTTCGACCAAACCTGGCTGCAAAGCCGGCACCTGAAAGGGCAGATAGATGCCGATTTTGATGTGGACATGGGTCTGAAGAACAATTTAAACTTCATCCCCGAGCTGTTGAGGGCACGCATCAATGCCCGGGGTATCAATGGGGAGCTGGTGAAATTTGAGCCCATGCAGGAGTTGTCGCGGCTGGTAAAAGACGATAAGCTGGCGCGGCTCACGTTTGGAGAGCTAAACAATCAGTTTCTGATCGAAAACAAACGGGTGATTATACCCAGTATGCACATACAGTCTAATGTATCGAATATTGTACTGAGCGGTACGCATACTTTCGATCAGCATATCGACTACAGGCTGAAAGTGCCGGTGTTCAACAAAGAAAGAAAAAGGGACAGAGACGAGGCCTTTGGCGCTATTGAAGAAGACCAAACAGGCAACCTTTTCGCTCATGTGAAAATTACCGGCACTACCGACAACTATAAGGTGGCCTACGACACTAAAACGGCTGCCAAAACCATAGTAGATGGCATTAAGAACGAAAGCCGTGAGCTGATGAGGGAGATCAAAAAAGAACCCGTCAAAAAAACAAAAACCCTTCAGTTGCGGGAAGACGATTTCTTCGAATTTGAAGCCGACAGTACTGCCACCGGCGGGGCGTCAGGAAATGGCAACATTTAAATAAGCGTTGAAAGGCGCCATGGCGCGGTACATGTCAACACAGTTGTTGAAAAAACTTTCCGAACCTACTTCTTTGTCAGTAAAATTATGCACGGCCAGGAGGCTTTTAAACTTCAGCAAATCGGCGTTGGGGTGATCGGCCGCATAGCCTTTGGGCATGGTTTTGAGCGCATCGCCTTGTATGGCGCCAAAGTATCTTTTGAAATCGGGCTGCTCCACTATGTTCTTTAGCTCAGCGGCATTGTAGTCGATTTCCTGCCGTATCTTCTTGAGGTGCTCAGCATCGGGCTGGTATATTCCCCCCGCCAAAAAGGAATTGCCCGGTTGCAGGTGGATATAGTAAAGGGCATTGGGCGCTTTTTTTCCGCCGGGTGTCATGGCCGCGCCAAAATTATTTTTGTAAGGGCTTTTGTTGGGGCTGAAGCGGATGTCGCGGTTAATCCGGAAAATGCAGTCTTTCGGTTGAAGGCCCGTTAACCCTTCGTCGATCGGGGTAAGCGCCTTCAGCATTTGGTCGATAAAGCCGGCGAAAAGCTCCTTCTGCTTCAGGTACTCTTTCTTGTTGGCATCCATCCACTCTTTGTTGTTGTTGGCGGCGAGCTTGGTCAGAAATTCGAGGATGGGAGTAAGTGACATGTGTGGCGGGTTTATAAGGTTAAAAATGATTTGAAATGATCATACGAAATTGGATCGATGAGGTTTACGGCGAATTAACACGAATAGTCGCTAATACCGGAATGCATATGTTTTTCATTGCCGGAGATTAGCGGTTCAATCCCTAACTGCTGCGCTCAAATAACGTCGAGCACCTTTTCAAGGCCCATACCCCGGCTTGCTTTTATTAAAATGGTGTAGTTGTCAAGCGCATTTTCCCTTAAGAAGCCGAGTAGCTGATCGCGGCTTTCAAAATGCCGGCTCGCGGGTAGTGCCTCGTGTGCAGTCTTCATTCGGGGGCCGCAAAACAGCACTTCAACCACACCGGCTCCGTTTAGCTGCTTTCCGATTAATTCATGCTCTTTTTCAGAGTCGGCACCCAGCTCCAGCATATCGCCCAGTATTGCCATTTTGCTGCCAACCTTCATGGCCTTCAGGTTTTCTATGGCAACTTTCATGGAATCGGGGTTGGCATTGTATGCATCCATGATAATGGTGTTGCTTCCTTTTGTAACAATTTGTGAGCGGTTGTTTTTGGGTTGATAGGCCGCAACAGCCGCTTCTGCTTTTTCGATGGGTACCCCAAAATGCTGCCCCACGGCCAAAGCGGCAGCAATGTTGTCGAAATTGTAGCCACCAATAAGCTGGCTTGTAACGGGTGGGCGATTTGCCACCTGAAACACCACGTAAGGATCGGCCCCCAGGAAATTAACCGGGTAGGTGTTGTTGGCCAGCGGGAAGGTGACGGGGTTTTCGAAGCGTTTCTGCATGTTTTTAAGCATGGGTTGCCGGCTGTTGATAAAGACCGTGCCGCCGTTTTTGCGAATATGATCGAACAGCTCGCTTTTACCCCTCAGCACACCTTCAATGCTGCCAAAACCTTCCAGGTGCGCCTTGCCAATGTTGGTAATAAGCGCATGGTTGGGATTGGCTATATCGCACAGCTCCTTAATGTCTCCAACTTTGTTTGCGCCCATTTCTATTATGGCTACTTCCACCTGCGGATGAATATGCAGCACAGTGAGGGGCACGCCAATATGGTTGTTGAGGTTGCCGGTGGTGGCATGCGTAATGTATTTCTGGCTAAGCACCGCGTTAATAAGCTCCTTGGTGGTTGTTTTCCCGTTGGAGCCTGTGAGCCCCAGCACTTTTCTTTTGAATCGGCTGCGGTGGAACCTGGCCAGTTCCTGCAGGGCCCGTAAACTATCGGGAGCAAGAATGTAGCGGTCGCCTTTTTTGTAAGCTACGTCGTCGATTACGGCATAGCTGGCACCTCTTTTCAGCGCTTCCTCTGCATAGGCGTTGGCGTTAAAATTCGGTCCTTTTAAAGCGAAGAAAAGATTGCCTTCTTCTACAGTCCGGGTGTCGGTGCTTACGCCGTTGGAAAGCAGAAAGCGGCTATACAGAAATTC
>CBFGTI010000235.1:0-7642 GCA_965651695.1 uncultured Imperialibacter sp.
ATTCGAAATGCTAAAATCGAAATCTCAAACTTGCACCCCAGCTGAATTACCGCTGCGCCAGCCAGGTTTTGAACTTTGAGCCACTATTGTCCGGTAAAATTGGGGAAAAGTAAATTACGGCAACACTAATAATTAAGGGGAGTAGCGCCCGTCGAGGAGGGGAGCCGGAGAATTTGGTGGGCGATGTGCGAAAAGGCCTTGCGCGTTTAAATTCTCCTTGATTTTTGCCTACTTTTTATCAAGAAAAAGTAGGAGCCCGTCTGGCTTGAGGACAAAAGCGAGGAACGGCACCAAACAACGAAAGTAGCACTCCTCTCTTTCAAAGAGGCGAAAAAAAGCCGTAAAATCGTTAGCGGCAGCGGGTTTTCAGAAGATGATGGAATTTCCCGGTACCTTTGAGCTTCCACTATTGGAGCTTATTTGTAGTTTGGGCTTTGCTATTTGTTTTTTGAGAGCAACGGGACCGCTCTGCAATCAGAAATTTGAAATTTTCAAATCAGAGATTTTTTTCACTATGTCCACCACGCGCTCAATTTCCTCCCTTGTGTTGTAAACCGACACACCCATTCGTGTTACGCCCCCTTTATCTATCAGCCCCAGCACCTCCATCACCCGCATAGCGTAAAAATGCCCATCCCAGGCACAGATGTTCTCATCGGCAAGTGCCAGGCAAACTTGTTCGGGTGTTTTGCCTTCCAGCGTAAAGGAAACAGTTGGGGTGCGGTCGGTCGACATAAAGTTTTGTCCCACAATGGTAACGCCGTTGATCAGGCGTAGCTGCTCGTGCAGGTAGGAAGCCAGCGCAAATTCGTGCTTCGATATTCTTCTGTAGGCATCAACGATTTTCTCTCTCAGCGTGGCACCGCCACCCAGCGAGGCTATAAAGTCGATAGCTGCCGATACACCCGCCATGGCTGCATGATTGAGTGTGCCGGTTTCGATGGAATACGGCGCCATTTGGTCGGTAGTGCGCAGCCTGTCGGTAGGGAGCCGGTCGAGCAAACCAGGCTTGCAATAGAGGATGCCCACATGCGGACCGTAAAATTTGTAAGCCGAACACACCAGGAAATCGCAGCCGATGGCCTGCACATCTATGCTGAAATGCGGGGCGTAGTGCACGGCGTCGAGTAGCAGCCACGCACCGGCACGGTACGTCATCTCCCGTACCTGCGCAATTTCGTTTACGGTGCCAATGGCGTTGCTCGACATACCCATGCACACCAGCCGGGTGTTTTCAGTCAGCTTTTGCTCGAAGTCCTGGTAATCGAGCGTGCCGTTGGGCAGCAGCTTTACCTCCCGCACCTTCACGCCGTGGTCTCGCAAGGTGAGCCACGGGCCACGGTTTGCTTCGTGGTCCAGCTGTGTAATCAGCACTTCGTCGCCGGGCTTAAACACCCTGCTCATAGCCCTGGCCAGCGAATAGTTGAAGGTTGTCATGTTTTGGCCGAGCGAAATAGTTTCAGGTCCGGCTGCCCCTAGCATAATGGCGAGTTTTTCCCTGGCTTCAGCCATTACCTGGTCGGTTTCGCGGGTGGTAATAAAGGCGCCGTGGGTATTGGCATTGGACCGTTTATAATAATTTGAAATAGCATGTATTACGCTTTCAGGTACCTGCGTGCCACCAGGCCCGTCGAGAAAAATGAGTGGCTTGTTGTTGTGAAGCCGCTCCAGTGCCGGGAAGTTGCTTCGAATGGATGGAAGGTCGAGAACTGATGTGTTTGCCATAAAAGTGCTATTTACTTGCATGAAGATGAAAAAAAAGTGTGATAACATATGCAGCAATTGTGAAGAGCGGAGGCATATTTTCGCGCTGATTATGGCAGGAGCAAACCGGCGCCCCGTAAATATGATGTAAGTGAAATTAGTGTAGAATGAAATTGTTCTGTATTTTGTGATCCCTTAGATTTGTTAAAACTTTTTATTGTGTGATCTATGAAAAAAGCGTGGATTGACTTCATCAACTCGTTCAAGCCTACCTATGCTGTGGTTGTGAATTTGTATCATGTGATTCCAAATTTCCCTGAGGTGCAGAAATTTTCCGACCGCCAGGATTTTGGCAAGGGAGAATATGTGAAGGCGAAAATGTACTACGACCGGGTGGTGAGAAAAAACCTTGAGGTGAACGTAATGCCGGCTGACATCACATTGATCAAAGGCAAAAAGACTGTAATGGAAACCCGCAATTTCGGACCTGTGGACACTGTAAAAAGTCTCCGGATTTCAGCGTAAAGCGGAGATTGTCCAAACCATATCTAAAGAAGCAGCCACCACACGGCTGCTTTCTTCATTTATAGGTATTTTTAAACTTCCACAGCCCTTCCCGTTTCGGCCGACCTGTAAATCGCTTCAATCACCTTCAAGTCTTTCAGCCCTTCGTCGGCGGCAATAAGCGGTTCTGTTTTGTTGATGATACATTTGGAGAAGTGATCAAACATTGCCGGAATCTGATCTACCTGGGGTAGCAATACGCTGCCTTCCTCTTTTGATTCGGAACGAGCCACTTTCATGCCGATGTTTCCGTTTGAAGTGGCCGGGTTCAACTCCAGCCAGCCTTTGGTAGCCATTACGCGGTAGTGATTTTGAAGGGCGTAGCTCCAGCTAGCAGACCCGCTTGCCAGCACATTGCCGGGGAACTCCAGCGTAAACACGATACCTTCCTCAATACCATCCGCCATCTGGTGCCTGCTTTTAATTGCAGAAACCCGCACAGGTTCAATGCCGGCCAAATACCGGCATGCCTGCACAGAATAAATACCGATATCTATAAGTGAGCCACCACCCGCCAGTGTTTTGTCGAGCCGCCAGCCATTCTTCCCAAATTTGTCTCCTATGGCAAATCCCTTGTGAGCCGATATGTGCGTGACCTCGCCCAGCTCTCCGCTACGGCACAGGCGTATGGCCTCCTGGTTGTAGGGGTCGAAACGGGCACGGTAGGCCGTCATTAGCTGCAGACCGGCGGCTTTGGCACTTTCTACCATTCGCTGGCCCTGAGCCGAAGAGGCAGCCATGGTTTTTTCGGTGAGCACATGTTTTCCGGCTTCCATTGCTTGCAGGGCAAACTCCTCGTGCAGGCCCACGGGTGTGCAGATATAAACGGCGTCAATATTTGGGTTGTCGGCTATTTGCCTGAAGGTTTGGTAGCTGTAGATGTTGGCGGCTTCGATACCATAGGTAGCTGCCCATTGTTTTGCCTTCTGCTCGTCGGACGACACGAGAGCGGATATTTTGGCGTGTTGACAGTTCATTATGCGGGGCAATACGTAGCTGGCAAAATTGCCCAATCCAACTACGGCGTATCTCACAACGCCCGGTTGTTGCCAGTTGTTGCTCGAAAAAAGCGGAGCACCAAAGCTGCCGGCTACGGTGGCCAAAGCTGCCTTCTTTACAAAACTTCTCCTTTGCATTCTCTTTTTGTTGCAAAGGAGATATGTATGCCGTTCAATTTATTCCGGTTTCATGATTCAGGAATAAGTTTTTTGCAGTACTCCCCCGGTGGCATGCCTGCGCACTGTTTAAAGGCGGCATAAAAAGCCGAGGGCGACTTAAATCCCACCTCGTAGCCAACGGCAGTTAGTTTTACGTTGCCTCCGGCGCTCTCCATTATCCTTTTCGCCTCTTCCACTCGCAGGCTGTTAACAAACTCGGAGAAATTCATTTCGTTTTCCTGGTTGACAACCTGCGATAGCTGCCGCTCGGAAATTTGGAGCTTAGAAGCTACGCTGCCAAGCGTGGTGTCGGGATCGAGGTACGGCTTGCTTTCATTCATAAGCCGATGAAGCCGCCTATTGTACTCTTTCTTCTCGGCTTCGCTTAACGATGAGTGCCTGTATTTTTCTTTCCAACCCCAGTAACCCGAGCCATTCATGGCCACATAAGCAATAAAATAGGTGAGAAAAGAAAACAGAATAGCTCCCGTGAGATAGAACGGAATAAACCGGAGGAAAATACCGAGATAGCACAGCCAGAGAATGGTGCCGCCCGCCAGCACTTGTTTGTACCAGGCCATCGCGGTTTTTGTTTCTTTCTCCTTGCCATTGCTTACCTGTGCCCTCCACGAAACAAGCAGGTAAAACCCAAAGTGGGCCAGCAAAACGGCATAAACGCCTCTCGACCACGCTTCCCCTGTTTCGTTTGGGATTATGCTGCTGAACAGCCCCATGCCCACGGCTGGTAGAAAATGAATAATGGGGTAACGTGGCTTGCGTGCTGCCAGGGCCTGGCCATACCACCAAAATAGTGGCCCAAAGGTGAACATGGCAGCGAGGCCCAGGTTACGTTGTGTAGCTGATATTTCGTAAAAATGGTTGAATACCGACTTTCCCGCCCGCAAAGCAATCATTAGCAGCAGGATGCTCAGCAACGTGTTGGCTGTTTTGTTAGCACTGCGGTGCAGCAACAGGAAAACCGCCAGGAACACACCCTGAAAAACGCCCAGCATGCCCAGTGAAAAAAGGATGGTGTCGGTAGTGTCTGTTGTCATTTTATTAACTCAAATTACTGCTTTTTCAGGAATGCGACAGTGGCTATCGCAGCTGCGGCAGCGACAGCTTAAACCTTACCGCCAGCAGCCTGATGATCACGATTACCGCAATAGAGACAAGCAGGTTCGGGCTGCGCTCAACGCCAAAATACCTTAACACCAGGTAGCAGCTTGCGCCTGCTAAACAGGCCGTGGCGTAAATCTCCTTCCGGAAAATAACGGGGATCTCATTGGCCAGCGTATCCCGGATTACACCGCCCATAATGGCTGTAAACATGCCCATGATGGCGGCAATTTCGGGCCTTACACCTACGGAAAGTGCTTTTTCTACACCCAGGATGGTGAAGAAGGCGATGCCCACCGTATCAAAGAGCATGAATGTCTTTTTCAGCCGGGCCACTACATTAGAAAGGATGAAGGTGGTAACGACACCGAGAATGATTGCATAAAGAAAGTTGATGTCGCCGATCCACACCAGCGGGTAGCTTCCCAGCAGCACGTCGCGCAGTGTACCGCCGCCAATGGCCGTTAAAAAGCCGGTAAATGCAGCTGCAAACCAGTCGGGTTCCTTGCCGTGAAGTGCCAAAGCGCCCGAAATGGCAAAGAAAAAGGTTCCGATGAGCTCAAGAGCGTACTGAAGGTCCATGGCGGTGGGTAATTGAGCGGTGAAATTAGGGAAATCTACATTAACTACGCCGCTCGAAAAGCCATCAGCTGCAGAAGTCACCGCTACAGACTCAAATTCAAATCTCAAATTTCAAACCTTCAAACTCTTACGGCCAGTCGAACCGGCCAAGGTCGCCGTAGATAAACTCATAGCCAAGGAGCTCCTTCACCTTTTTATTACTCACAACCTTATAAGCTTTTTTCCCTCCCTTGGCAAAAACAGGCGGCTCCAGCTTCACCTGTTCCGCTGCTTGCGTGTAAAAATCCTTTTTCAGCGGGTGGGTATCGCTGCAGCAATTAAGCACATCTCTTCCGTTGTTCTTTTTCAGCAGCTCCGTCATTATGCCAATGCAATCGTCGCGGTGGATGAGGTTCGTCCGCTCCCAGCCACTGGTAAGGTCTTTTTTTCCGGCCAGGAATCTACCGGGATGTCTTTCATAACCTACCAGTCCGGCCATTCTCAGCACTATCGTTTCCTGTTCTTTAAGACTCAGCAGCAATTCTTCTGCCTTGAGCAATGCTTCACCCGAAGCCGACTCCGGCCCGGGCATCATATCTTCGGTTACTTCCGAATTGCTGTTGGCATAAACTGATGTTGAGCTGATGAAAAGGATGGTTTTAACCGGCGATTTTTCAATCGCTTTGCACAACGCCGCAACAGACGCGAGGTACGGCCCTGCACCCTCTTTTTTAACCCGCGGCGGATAGCTTACAATGAGCACGTCGCTCTGCAGAAACTTTTCGAGTGCGGAATTGCTGTTTTGACTAAACAAGTCTATGAGAAAAGGCTCAATACCGGCCCTTTCCAGCACGGCCAGCTTCGGCTGCGAGGTGGTAGAGCCATTAACCCGGTAGCCTTGCTGCAACAGCGAAATGGCCAGCGGGTAGCCAAGCCAGCCACAACCAAGGATGCTTATATGTTTTGGGGTTGTCAAAATGAGGGGTTCGTTAGTCAGGTTAAGTTAGGTAAACCGGCAAAGCACAAAATTAGTTTTCAGCCGCACTTCTTTCAGCCTTACCCAAATGCAATTGCCGGAAGGTAAGCGGACCAGCCTTTCAAGATGAAAAATCGAAAGGCTGCCTGCCGGCAGCCCCTCTCATCACAACATCCACTTTAGGTTTTGAAGCGACGATATTTTTCAAGGTGGGAAAGTTACCCCAACTGCTGGCCGTTTTGTTTGAGCCCCGCAGCAATTTTCTTTTTCATGTTCAGCTCGGCGTGGGCTGCCGCCAGCCGGGCAACAGGCACCCTTGGCGAGGAGCACGACACATACGATAGGCCGATTTGCCTGCAAAACTCTATGGAGTCGGGGTCGCCGCCGTGTTCGCCGCAAATACCCACCTTTAAGCCCGGCTTCGCGGACCGGCCGTCGTTTACTGCCATTTTCATGAGCCTGCCCACACCTTTGCGGTCCAGCGCCTCAAAAGGATTGGCCGGCAGCAGCTGGCGTTCGATGTAAAACGGCAGGAATTTGTTTTCGGCATCTTCTCTCGAGAAGGAGAAGGTGGCTTGTGTAAGGTCGTTGGTGCCGAAGGAAAAGAACTCTACTTCCGCGGCAATCTCTTCCGCCACGGTGCATGCCCTTACTGCTTCTATCATGGTGCCGAACTTAAATTTCAGCTTTAAGCCGAACTTCTCTTCAATTTCAGCTCTTATCTTCTTCACCCGCCTGTTCACCGCTTCCAGCTCGCTGGCGGCAACTACCTGCGGCACCATTATCTCCGGGTTTACGTCAATGCCGGCCGCACGGCATTCGGCTGCGGCTTCCAGCACGGCCCTTATCTGCATATCGAATATCTCCGGGTAGGTGAGGCCAAGGCGCACTCCTCTGTGCCCCAGCATCGGGTTTACTTCGTATAGCTCACGCACCTTTTTCAGCATTTGGTCTTTTTTGGCGATGGCATGGTTCAAGAGCTCAGCTCCTTTTTCGTTGAAGGGCATCATGGCGGTTTTGCTTGCTTCGGTAGCGGCTTGCAGCAGCTGCATGCTGCCGAGCAGTGCCGCCACGCCGCCGGCAGTTTGGTGCAAATGACGCAGCTGGCCGAGCTCCTCTCTCAGCGTGTCTTCGGTGGGTAGAAACTCATGCATGGGCGGATCGAGCAGCCGTATAGTAACCGGCCTCGGTGCCATGGTGGTGAGGATTTCTTTGAAGTCTTGCCGCTGCATGGGCAGCAGTTTGTTCAGCGCCTCCTGCCGTTCCTGCGTGGTGTTGGCAAGTATCATTTCCACCACCACCGGCAGCCGGTCGGCAGCATTAAACATGCGCTCGGTGCGGCAAAGGCCAATGCCCATCGCGCCGTAGTCAACCGCCTTTTGTGCGGCCCCGGGCGTATCGGCGTTGGCAAATACCTCGATGGTGGCTACTTCATCCGCCCACGAAAGCAGGGTTTGAAGCTCGGCTGAAAATGTTGGCTCCACGGTAGGGATGATGCCGGGGTACACGTTTCCGGAGCTGCCGTCGATGGTAATGAAGTCGCCCTCGGTTAACGTGCGAT
>CBFGTI010000236.1:0-7594 GCA_965651695.1 uncultured Imperialibacter sp.
TTTGCATACCCGGCTACATTGGCAACAAACCCGACCACGAGGTAACAAAACGAGCCAAAGAACTGCTTAGCCTGCTGGGCCTGGCCAACAGACTCGACCACAAACCGGCGGCTCTTTCCGGTGGCGAGCAGCAGCGCACAGCCATTGCCAGGGCGCTCATTAACGAACCTGCCATCATTTTTGGCGACGAACCCAGCGGCAACCTCGATTCGAAAAATGCCACCGAGCTTCACAACCTTTTCTTCCAGCTAAGAAAGGAACTCGGCCAAACCTTTGTAATCGTAACTCACAACGAAGAGCTGGCTTCCATGGCAGATCGCACGCTGGAAATAAAAGACGGCATGGTGTATCGCGACAACGGCCGCCTTGTTGGATGAAAACTGCCAGCGCTATGTCCAAAGGTGTGCAGTACATGTTGCTGGCCACTTTCCTTTTCGCGCTAATGAAAGTCTGCGTGAAAATGATCCCCGGCATTCCCCCTATTGAAATTATTCTGTTCCGCTCGGTCATTTCCTTTATCATCTCCTTTGCCGGCATCAAGGCTCAGGGTATTTCGCCATGGGGAAACAACAAGCCGCTGCTTATACTGCGGGGCGCATTCGGGGCGCTGTCGCTTATGCTTTATTTTTTGCTTATCCAGCAAATTCCGCTCGCAACTACCTATACCCTGCTTTACCTTGCCCCGGTTTTCACCACCATTTTGGGCATTTACTTCTTAAAGGAAAAAGTGCTTCCGGTGCAATGGGTTTTCTTCCTGCTGTCTTTTGCCGGTGTGCTTATGGTTACCGGGTTCGACTTCAGGGTAGAGCCGCTTCATTTGCTAATCGGCATTGTGTCGTCGTTGGGTTCGGGCGTAGCTTACAACGTGATACGAAAACTCAAAACCTCTGAACACCCCCTGGTCATTATCTTATATTTTCCGCTGGTTACCCTTCCTATAGCTGCGGTTTATTCCTTTTTTGTATGGGTAACCCCAGTCGGCTGGCAGTGGTTTTGGTTGATAATGGTAGGCGTTCTCACGCAGTTCGCCCAATTTTTCATGACCAAAGCTTACCAACAAGAGGAAGTTTCCGTTGTTTCCAGCCTCAGCTACTTAGGTATTGTTTACGGCCTGGGCTTCGGCTTTCTCTTTGGCGAACACTTCAACCTCCTCACCTACTTCGGCATGGCATGCGTTATTTTGGGAGTTGTGATGAATGTTTTCTTTAAGAAAAAAGCTGTTTAATTAAATTTGCATAGTCATTATCATCATTGTCATCAATCCGAAATCGACAATCCGAAATCCGAAATCAAAATGTCCGGACACAGCAAGTGGTCAACGATAAAAAGAAAGAAAGGAGCCCTGGATGCCAAAAGAGGCAAGATTTTCACCAAGCTCAACAGGGAAATCTTTATCGCGGTAAAAGAAGGCGGGCCACACCCCGAGGGCAACCCAAGGCTGCGGCTGGCACTGCAAAATGCCCGTGGCCAAAATATGCCCAAAGACAATATTGAGCGGGCTATTAAAAAGGCCTCTGGCGACGACGCTTCCAGCTACCAGGAAATAACCTACGAAGGATACGGGCCACACGGTGTGGCTATTTACGTAGAGTGTACGACTGACAACACCAACAGAACCGTACAAACCGTCCGGTTCCTCTTCAACAAACATGGTGGCAGCCTCGGCACCAGCGGCTCGCTGGAGTTTCTCTTTCAGCGCAAAGGAAATTTCCAAATCGTAAAGCCTGCCCAGTTTGATGAAGAGCAATTTACGCTGGAAGTAATAGATGCCGGAGCGGAAGACCTCGAAATTGAGGACCAGTATGTTACTGTGACCACGGCTTTCGAAGACTTCGGAAAAATGCAGAAAAAGCTCGATGAGCTGGGCCTGGTTGCGGAAAGCGCCGAGTTGCAGCGGGTGCCAAATTCGAGGGTTTCACTCTCCAACGAGGAGTTTTCGTCGGTAATGAAACTCATTGACGCCCTGGAAGATGAAGACGACGTGCAGAAAGTATTTCATAACCTCGAAGTAAACGAAGAACAGATGGAAATGCTGTAACCCGCCGACTAACTTTGACATTTGTCGGCTGATTTCAAAAACAGCTACCTTACCATCGCCAGTTTTTAGAAAATGAAAATAACCAAAGACCTTTACAGTGCCTCAATGGCCCTGCTTACCGACCTTTACCAGCTTACCATGGCCTATGGCTACTGGAAATCGGGCAAAGCAGACCAGCGGGCTTCCTTTAATTTATTCTTCCGCAAAAACCCCTTCAACGGCGGCTACACCGTAGCATGCGGGCTGGAATACGTGGTAGACTTCCTGAAGAATTTTCATTTCTCAGAAGACGACATCAGCTATGTGGCAGAAATACAGGGCAACGACGGCAAACCTTTGTTCGAAAAAAAATTCCTCAACTACCTCGCAGGTCTAAAATTTCAATGCGATGTAGATGCGGTACCTGAAGGAACGGTGGTGTTTCCGCACGAACCGATGATTAAGGTTACCGGTCCGATACTACAATGCCAGCTGGTAGAAACTCCGCTGTTAAACCTCATCAACTTTCAGACGCTGGTGGCCACTAAAGCCTCCCGGATATTGCAGGCTGCCGGCGGCGACCCCATTCTTGAATTCGGACTGCGGCGGGCGCAGGGGATCGACGGAGCGCTGGCGGCCAGCAGGGCGGCATTTATAGGCGGCTGCACTTCTACGTCCAATCTGATGGCCGGCAAGCTGTTTGGCATTCCCGTAAGCGGCACCCACGCCCATAGCTGGGTGATGTCGTTCGACACCGAGAGGGATTCGTTTGACGCCTATGCAAAGGCAATGCCCAACAACTGTGTATTGCTGGTAGACACCTACGATACCATTGAGGGCGTAAAGGAGGCCATAGAAGTTGGCAAGCAAATGGAAAAAATAGGGCAACGGCTCATGGGCGTGCGCATCGACTCCGGCGACCTTGCCTACTTCAGCCAAAAAGCCCGCCAAATGTTTGACGAGGCAGGGTTGCCCCATGTGAAGATAGTGGCCAGCAACGACCTGGACGAGCACCTGGTGCTGAGCTTAAAACAGCAGGAAGCCAAAATTGACATTTGGGGGATTGGCACCAAGCTGGTAACAGCCTACGACCAGCCCGCTTTAGGAGCGGTTTACAAGCTATCGGCCATAGAAACAAACGGGATCTGGCAGAACAAAATCAAGCTTTCGGAGCAGGTGGCAAAAATGAATAATCCGGGGCTGCAGCAGGTAAGGCGCTTCTCCGACGGCAAACAGTTTGTGGGCGATATGATCTACGACTTGCGGAACAGCGCCATTGCCGACAGCTCTAAAAAGAAGGTGCTGATGATTGACCCGATGGACGTAACCCGCAGAAAAATCTTCAACACGGAAAAGCTTTCGCACGAAGATCTGCTCGTACCTGTCTTCCAAAACGGCAAATGTGTTTATGACCTCCCGGCTATAGGTAGGATCAGAAAGCGGCATGTAGCGCAGCTGGGCATGCTCGATAAAAGTGTGCAGCGTTTTGCCAACCCACACACCTACCCGGTAGGTCTCGAAGAACAGCTCTTCCTCGCCAAGACCGACCTTATCCTGAAGTTGAGAAAGCTTAAGGAGTAATATTGCTTCGGCAACCAGCATTTACGAGCGTAATTCCTCAGAAATCATAAGCAAATGAAAAAAGAAGCCCTCATTGTTGTAGACATTCAAAACGACTTTCTCCCCGGTGGTGCTTTGGCTGTATCTCATGGCGACGAAATTATTCCCTTTGTAAATAATCTTATGGAGAGCTTTGACCTGGTGGTGGCTACGCAAGACTGGCACCCGGCCAACCACGGAAGCTTTGCAGCAAACCACGCGAGCCGCAACCGGGGCGAAATTATCGACCTCTTTGGCTTATCCCAAATTCTGTGGCCTGTACACTGCGTGCAAAATACTGCAGGTGCTGCATTTGCCGCGGCATTAAATAGCCACAAGTTTCGGCGGGTATTTCAAAAAGGCACCGACCCGGCCATCGACAGCTACAGCGGCTTTTACGACAACGGTCACCGCAAGTCGACCGGGCTGGCCGAATACCTGAAAACGGAAGGTGTGCGGAAGGTAACCGTGGCAGGGCTGGCGGCTGACTACTGCGTAAAGTTTACGGCATTAGATGCAATAAAGGAAGGCTTTGAGGTTGCTTTGCCAGTAGAAGGTACGAAGGCGGTAAATCTACAGCCAGGGGATTTTGAAAAGGCGCTGACGGAGATGGATGAAGCAGGAGTAAGAGTAATTCGGTAATCGGTAATCAGTTTGACCGATTACCGATTACCGATTAATGTCGTTTAGTTAGGCCAATTATCCCTCTTCGGAGAGGGGAAGGGAGAGGATCATAAACCGCTAACTAAACGACATTGGATTACAGTTCACTACTTAACAGAAGCCATGTGCAGTACA
This sequence comes from uncultured Imperialibacter sp., assembly GCA_965651695.1. Lineage (GTDB taxonomy): Bacteria > Bacteroidota > Bacteroidia > Cytophagales > Cyclobacteriaceae > Imperialibacter. The sequence goes on from CBFGTI010000236.1 coordinate 4,415, forward strand.
AGGTCAACTACACGGCAGCTGTAGCCCCATTCGTTGTCGTACCACGAAACCACTTTTACAAAATTGGAGTTGAGCATAATGCCAGCGTCGGCATCGAATATTGAAGAGCGTGAATCGCCGATAAAGTCGTTGCTCACCACGGCATCTTCAGTATAACCCATTATGCCTTTCAGGTCGCCTTCTGCGGCATCTTTCATCACCTTTTTAATTTCCTCGTAGGTGGTTCCTTTTTCCAGCCTTACGGTAAGGTCCACTACCGATACATCGGGTGTAGGTACACGGAACGACATACCGGTGAGCTTACCATTCAGTGCGGGTATTACTTTGCCTACGGCTTTAGCAGCCCCTGTAGACGACGGTATGATGTTCTGCCCGGCACCACGGCCGCCTCTCCAGTCTTTCATCGATGGACCATCCACTGTTTTCTGCGTGGCAGTAGTAGCGTGCACGGTAGTCATAAGGCCTTCCACTATACCGAATTTGTCGTGCAACACTTTTGCAAGCGGTGCCAAACAGTTGGTAGTACAGGAAGCGTTTGAAACTATATCTATATTGCTTTTATACTCTTTGTGGTTCACGCCCATTACAAACATCGGTGTGTCGTCTTTGGAAGGCGCAGACATTACTACCTTTTTTGCTCCGGCAGCAATGTGCTTGGCGGCAGTTTCTTTAGTAAGGAACAAGCCGGTAGATTCCACCACATACTCCGCGCCTACTTCATTCCATTTCAAATTAGCAGGATCTTTTTCCGCAGTAACCCGGATCTTCTGACCATTCACCACCAGGTGGCCGCCTTCTACTTTCACGTCGCCTTTGAACTGGCCATGAGTAGAGTCGTATTTAAGCATATAAGCCATATAATCCGGGTCAATGAGGTCGTTGATTCCTACGATTTCGATCTTTGGATTGCCAACAGCTGACCTGAAGACCAGGCGACCAATCCGACCGAAACCATTGATACCTACTTTTACTTTTGTCATTTTTCAAAAATGTTTAAATGGTTATTACAGAGAAGCAAAGCTAACATTCGCACTAGGGAAAAACAAAGATCAGAGCACTTAAGGTTCGGGTGCAGCCGAATGATTTTCTGATTTTTTTTCCGCAATCCTTTGCAAATAAAAAGAGGCCATCTATCTTTGCACCACAATTCAGGAAAGGTAGCCATGAGCTACTCTTTTTTTGAAGGGTACCCCAAAAAAAAGGTCCGTTCGTCTAGGGGTTAGGACACGTCCCTTTCACGGATGAAACACGGGTTCGATTCCCGTACGGACTACGAAAAGCCTGGCAGATCGCCGGGCTTTTTTGTTGTAGGTGTGAGTGAGCATCCGTAATTTCTTGTATTTTTGATTAATGTCGCAACTGCGCTCATTTCCGGCGTTTTATTGGCTGCAATTAAGGAGGAAATATGAAAGAGGTAACCATAAAGTATAAGGATTCAAAAGTTCTGGAACTACTTAAAAGCTTGGCTGGATACTTAGATTTTTTGGTGGTGGAGAAAGAAGAGTCTAAAGACAGTAAAACCAAGGGATCTTTTACTGTGCTGCATGTGAACCCATCGGACGCAAAGGATTACAAGTTCAATCGGGATGAAGCCAATGAAAGATAGGATATTCCTCGATACAAATACCCTTGTTTATGCTCATACTGATTTAGACCTCGCCAAGCAATCCGTAGCGCAACAACTTGTTATCAACAGCCATTCTGTTATCAGCACTCAGGTAATTCAAGAACTGAGCAACACTCTCCACCGGAAATTTAAGCATCCATGGAAGGATATAGTAGACGTCCTTGAAGATGTCGTTCAGAATAATTTCCTACACCTTAATAGCGAGCAAACCATCCTCAACGGATGCCGATTGGCCGAAAGCTACAAATTCTCTTTTTACGACAGCCTTATAATTTCCTCGGCACTTGAATCCAATTGCAGTATCCTTTATAGCGAGGACCTGCAAAATGGGCAGATAATTGAGGGAAGGCTGAAGATCATCAACCCATTTACGAAGGGGCAAAAATAGTCGGAGAGCTAATACTCACACCTTTCATTTCACGGATGAAACACGGGTTCGATTCCCGCACATCCCAATTATGATTGACTATACACAGCTTTTTGAAGATTCAAAAGAAAGACAGTAAATGGAATTAATTGTCTTATTTTGGCTACATTTGCATATCTTATTGCTGGCAGACAGGAATACAACGAATGATCAAGGAGAACATACAAAAGGAGATACAGAAGACATTCAGAGGAAAAGACACTTTTTCCAGGGGGGAGTTGCTGAATATATACAAGCAGTATGAGCCGACCCTAAACGAAAACACTTTTGCCTGGCGGATACATGACCTGAAAGCAAAGGGCATCTTGAGAGATGTCCGAAAGGGTATCTACCAGCTTCGTTCCAGCAAACGAGTATTCACTCCGGAATTGGAGCCAAAGCAAAAAGCGCTGTTCAAAAAAATCCGTGACAATTTCAATCAAGTGGACCTATGCATTTGGGCAACGGCATGGTTAAACGAGTTTTCAATCCACCAATCTCCCAAGTCCCTTTTGATCGTTGAAACAGATCCTGATATAAAAGAATCCGTTTTCTATTTCCTTCGGGAAGAGTTGCACAAGCAGGCTTATCTGGAGCCTGACCAGAAAACCTTCGACAGGTATGCCATCAATGCAAGCGAGCCCATTATAGTCACAAAGCTTGTGAGCAAGTCACCCCTGCAGCAAGTGAAAGGAGCGACAGTACCACGCCTCGAAAAAATACTGGTGGATGTTTTTTCTACCGAAGAATACTTTCCTGCTTATCAGGGAGAAGAGCTTTCCCATATGTTTGAGTATGCCTACAAACACTATGATCTCAATTTCTCAACGCTCTTTAACTACTCCAGAAGGAGGGGAAAAGAACAACTCCTGCAGGACTTTTTATTAAATTTTTCCCACATACCCCCAAAGGTTGTAACCGGATGATTTCGCCAGACTCCTTTCACAGGGAACATATTCTTGAACTAAAGAAAAAGATCAAAGGCTCCGATCCTGGCATTATAGAAAAAGCCATCTATGCGCTCTCGCTGGTAGAGCAACTGGTCAATACCCCACTGGACTTTGTCTTCAAAGGCGGCACCTGCCTTATATTGGATCAAGCAATATTTCTGGGGAGTAATTGTACTAAGCATAGATTTTAGATAGTC
>CBFGTI010000237.1:0-7592 GCA_965651695.1 uncultured Imperialibacter sp.
GAATAGGGCGGACGTAAAGCCCCTGACAGTGGTTTTTCACCCTGTCAGCGGGTGGTGAGAATGTCGACAGTCCACGGTCGATCGTCGACGGCACATTTTGGTGAGCGAGAATTTGTATCAACCACAACATTCATTCGTTTACGAGGAATAGGGCTTACGTAAAGCCGCTGACAGTAGTTTTTCACCCTGTCAGCGGGTGGAGAAGAGTCGACAGTCCACGGTCGATCGTCTGGCACATTTCGTTCGGCGAGAATTTGTATCAACCGCAACTTTTATTCGTTTGCGAGGAGAATAGGGCGGACGTAAAGCCCCTGACAGTGGTTTTTCACCCTGTCAGCGGGTGGCGAGAATGTCGACAGTCCACGGTCGATTGTCTATGTCTCACATAACAGCATCGAAAGCATCGGTCTCTGCACTTCGCCTTATTTTTTAGCCTTCAGCCTTATCACGTACAAGCTGTCGGGGGCAATAATATGCACTGTATTGTTTGGGAGAACGGTGAAGCCGGCATCAAAAAGTTCGTCTGCATCCATGCGGCTGAGGGAGTCGACGGTGGATTGGCTAAGCTGCCCATTGTAGAAGTACGGACCCCCTGAGTTTGGCTGCTCGGTTTCTGTTAAAGTGTTGGACGGCTTCAGGTGCAGCGTTCTTTTCGTGTCGTGTGAGCTCGTTAGTAGTTTTGTGAGGGTCAGCGTGGAATCATTCAGCCCGGTAACCGAAAAAACACCACCGAAATTAAGCCTTTCCTGCGCTCCTTTTTCATCAAATTGATGTGTGATGTACCGATCGTCCAGTATTTTCCACGTGCCGGCTGATCCATTATAAAAAAAGGTGCCATCGGGATAGTAGCACATAGAGGTGTTCTTAGGCGTCGACATCTTCTGTCCCCTGCTCTCCACCTCGTCCTGGTAAACCCGCCAGTAACCGGAAGTGAGTATGCCCAGGGCGCCGCTGTCGAGCAGCATGGCGTGGGGGTTGCTGAGCTCGAAGCTTTTGGTTTGGGCGTTAGCGGTAATCACGCAAAAACAGAAAAGGATGGAGAAGATGGTTTGTATGTTCTTCATACCATGGTAATCGCCTACCAGCCGGTGCAGCGTTTCGTTTTTTCTAAAGATAAAAAACGCAGCGAGGTTTACAATAGGGGAGGTGTCTGATAGCCTTTAGATAACCGGCCATTTAAAAAGGGTTCATCCTCTTGAAAGTTAGCACATTATCATTTTCCAGGTTATTCATAATCTGCATTGCGGCCTCGCCCTCACCTATCTCCGGATTATTTATTATGTCAACTCCTCTGAGAAGAATCTCCAGGTCTAAACCAAATTCCAGCTGCTGTGCCTGGCTCTCACCTGCGGTAAGCCCCACACCGGCAAATCCTTGTATGCTTTTAAAGTAATCTTGATTATTGGGTATTTCTATAAGGAAAGGCACAACCAGCTCCTTTTGCAGAACTTCTCCTTCAATGGAAATTAAATAGTCAATCCCGTGGTTCGCTGCTGAATCACCTATCCAAGCCTTGATGTATTCCAGGTTGTAGGAATATGCTTCGAGGTTCATGATGAAAGCCTCCGCATCCCCAGCAAGAGAAATGGTGTACTGTGGGGGATGAAATAAATGCCTGCCGCTGGAACCATCGAGTGCTATTTCAGAGAGGAGGATTTCCACTTCAGTGAATCGGAAAATAAGGGATTCGTCGGTAGTACTATAAGCCTGATTTTCCACTATGGCTGCGAACCCAAAATAAGGAACAATGCTTCCTTTTATAATGTGTTGTTCATCAGTTTCACACGCAGTGAGTGTACACAGCAGTATGCTAGCTAATGCAGTGACAATGCTTGCTGTTTTTTTTCGAGTTATCAGGCAAACGTGATTCAAAAGGCTATGCTTATTCATAATTCTCAGGGTTTTGGGTGTCGATAAGGATGCTGGACACACTATAGCCGCCGAAGAAGCCCAGGCCGTTCTCGATATTGGAGTACACATTAACGGGTTCAGCGAATGGATTAACGCTTGCTTTTGCGTACTCTTTTAATGTGCGGTGGTAGAGGTAGTACTCCTTAGACACGCAGAGTAATTCAATTTTTAGCTGAGCGGGGGAATGAGTAACCAATGGGCTGAATGAGCCGGAAAATACCATGGAGGGTATAAATGCCAGCACTTCGGCTCGTATATGCGCGCCTTCGAAGGTGACATCCGAAAACAATATCTTATTTGCCACCTGCCCAGTTTGCGAGCTAAACCTCTCCGAAACCTCCTCGGGAGTGTCAGAATTAAGCCTGGGATCGAGACTGCTTACGGAAAGCAATTCTTCAATGGAAATGCCGGATTGGTCCTCTTCATTTGAAATATCATTCACAATTTTCTTCACCCTGATCTCATAATAGTTTTCTCCGGCAGGGTCATCTATAGAAACTTTGATAGGGTAAAACCCAACCCTGGCGTCGGGGATTCCTATCATTTCGCGTGGAACGGCATAAAGATAGGTGTCTGAGAAAACCGCTTCTGTTAACGGTACGATAACGGGTACTGCATATTCGGCGTAGATGCTTTCATACCCTTCTTTTTGAACCGTTAGCGTGTATTTTTTCCCGGACTGCGGATAAATGCCTGTGGCAGACTCATACCGGCCGTCATCCACCCTGCCAGTAATTGTGGAAACATCCCTGTAAGCAAGCGGATAAACTGCTCCATTTTCTTCTGTGATGTATACAAGGGCATCAGTAATGGGCGTATATCTGATATACCCTGAGGTGTGGAAGCTGGTCGATAGATTGACCATAAACACGCTGTCCGTACCGTTTTCGCAGTTTACTACCACCGACTTTGGCAACTGGTCTACCTCAAAGGTGATGGTTTGTTCGCAAGAAGTGATTATAGCTAAGACTAGCAGTGGTATGTAAAAATGGAAATGATTCTTTTTCATTGTTCTTAAAAATTGAATTGATAGCTGACAGAAGGAATGATGGGAAACAGGGTGGATTGTGTAAAGTGCCGGTCTGCTTCGTAGTATAGTCCATTGGTATTGCTTTCAGAGGCCCCACCTGAGCTAAAGATGAAAAACGGGTTTTTGCGGTTATAGACGTTGTATACCGATACCACCCAGGCCCTCTCCCCCCATCGCTTTTTCTTGCGCCAGGTAGCATTTACATCCATTCTGTGGTAAGCGGGAAGCCGATATTGATTTCGTCCGCCATAGTGTGCTACGGGAATCCGGCTGCCCCCTTCTCCGTCTACAATGTATACCGCGGTGGGTAAGGTAGTGGCGGTTCCTGTTCTGAAAACGAAGGTGCCGCCTACGCTAAACCGTCCACTTACCTGGTAAGAGCCTGTGGCGGAGAGGTCGTTGCGGATGTCGTACTTGAAGGGGAAGCGCTCGCCAAAGTTTATGTCTTTAAACTGCCTGTCGGACCAGGCCAGCGTATAGCCCACCCAGCCGTTGAGTTTACCTTGTTTCTTGTGCAGCATCAGCTCAACGCCATAGCCTCTTCCTGAGCCTGCTGCTACTTTTTCCTCCCAGCCATTTACTGGATCCAAAAAGCCCGCCCCATCCTTAAATTCAATGATGTCTTCCATTTCTTTATAGTAAGCTTCTGCCGAGAACGAAACATCCTTTTGAAACTCGTAGGCCATGCCAGCTGCAGCCTGCCAGCTTTTTTGCGGCTTAATGCGGTCTGTAGCTGGCACCCACAGGTCGGTAGGCAGGCCCACACCGGAGTTGGTGAGCAGGTGCATAAACTGCATCATTTGGGCATAAGAAGCTTTGACCGACAGCTTGTCCGCAACCAGAAAGCGGATTGACGTGCGGGGCTGCATGGAGTGGTATGTTTGATTTCTTACGTTGAACAGGGAGTAATGAAGACCGGCATTTACCGCAAGCCTGTTGTTTAAAGTAATATTGTCCTCTATATACAAGTCAGACTCAAGGGCTGTTACATTACTTTGCCCCAGGAGTGAATCGGCTTCGTCGTAAGATTTTGTGGTGTACGCTCCCGGCGAGAAAACATGCCTGATGGAGTTTGCGCCGGCCATCAATGAATGGGTGTCTGAGAGCCTGAAATCCAAGTCGTATCGCAGGCCCCAGTCTTGTATTCCGCTGTAGTACCTGTTGTAGGCTTCTTCCTTAACAACCTTTTCTTCTTTAAAACTGAATTGAGTATCATCGTTGTGTATCCGGAACCGATAACGGCTGTAGGTAGCTGTGGTGTTGGCAAACAACCTGGGACCGAAAACATGATTCCACCGTGCCGTTGAGGTGATGTTGCCCCACTTAAGCAGGGAGACGTATTCGTTGTCGTACACCTCGTTTTGAACGACTATGGGCATCACTTTTTTGTTATCAAACTCGTCGTTTCCGGCATACACGCTGAAAAACACCCTGTCGTGAGCCGAAAACTTATGGTTCAACTTGGCATTGAGGTCATAAAAATGATAAAACGGAATTTCAGTATTGACCAGCCCCCTCAAGGGCTTCACCAATGCATCAAAATAGGTACGCCTGGCAGAGAAAATGTAGGAGCTGCGATCGGTGCGGATGGGGCCCTCCAGGGTAATGTGAGAGGTAATGAGCCCCAAAGCTCCCTGTCCTCGAAAATGCTGCTGGTTTCCCTCCTTCATTCGAATATCGAGCACTGAAGAAAGCCTTCCTCCATACCTCGCGGGAAAGCCGCCCTTTATGAGCTCTACGTGATTGATGGCATCAGAATTAAAAACCGAGAAAAAGCCGAACAGGTGAGAGGCATTATACACCGGCACACCGTCCAGCAAAATCAGATTTTGATCTGGCGTGCCACCTCTTACGTAAAGCCCGCTGCTGCCTTCCATGCCACCCTGCACCCCCGGCAATAGCTGAAGTACTTTAACGGGGTCGGTTTCTCCGGCCAGTGCAGGGGCACTCTTTATTTGCGCTAAGGGCACGTCTATCGCGCTCATCAAAATGTGCTCGTGCATCGGCTCAGTGTTGCTTGCTTCTACAACCACCTCTGATAGCACGAGCGGCCTGAGAGGTAAATTGATAAGCGTGTCGCTGGTTGGCAATACTTCCATTTGCAGCGACTCAAATCCTACATAAGAAGCTTGCAGAACAATGGATTCATTCGGAATAGCCTCGATCTTGTAATAGCCGTAGTTGTTGGCCAGGGTGCCTTTCCCTGAGGTTTTGTTTATTACCGTAGCTGATAACAGATTTTCTCTGGTTTGGACGTCAAGCACATATCCGTAGATGTTAACAGTTTTTTTGGTAACAGTGGGTTTTATGGTAATGAGCCCTTCATGAGACTTAATAACCAACGGTTTTTCATCCGCCAACTTTTTTAGTGCCTCTTCCACAGTCACTTCTGTTGCCGGATACTTTATTTGCTCTTTCATTGGGAGCTTTGAAGGGTCGTACGAAAACCGATAAGGTGTTTGGCCTTCTATTAAATCAATTACCTGCTGCACTGTTACTTCAGTGGAGGGTAGCTGTACTTTCTCTTCTTTTTGGGCAAAGCCTTCCAATAACACTGCCCACGACAGTATCCACATGATGTATATTTTCTTCATTCTAATACTTGGTTTTGTTTATGAAATTATATTCACCCGTGGCCAGGAGATGAATACTTCGGTTATTCTTTAAAAAATAATATATCGATCGGCTTCGAATCGGTACTGTAAGTCGAGCGTAAAGGTAATGGCCGACAGCGCCTGCTCTATTGTATAATTATTCAACTCTATGCTAAGGAATATCTTGTCCGGATCGATATTGTTTTCTACTACAATGGGCAATTCATAATACTGGCTGCATTGTGCCGCAACCAATCGCAACGTGGCATTGCGAAACTTCAGCACCCTTGTTTTCCATGCTATTGTATTTACACCCGCCTCTGTCACGTGCAGCTTTTCCGAAGGGCCAACAGACGCCATCTGTCCCGGGAGTAGTGTTGCAGACTGACCGCCGGTACTCACCTCCACTTTTCCGCTTTGTAAATACACCCAACTGCTGTCGGCTTCGGGTGCATAAACATTGAACGTGGTGCCCAATACCTTTGTAGTCATTTTCCGGCTCTCAATCATAAACGGCGCAGAGGCATTGTGTGTAACCTCAAAAAACGCCTCTCCTTTCAAAACAACCAACCTTTGGTTCTTTGCAAAGTCGGCGGGTACTACAAGCTCCGACCTTTTATTGAGGGTAACTTTGCTGCTGTCGGCAAGTATTATTTCTACCGGGGCGTCGGTAGCATAATAAGTGTGGGCTGCGGGCGCCGAAAAATAGAAGTATAGCAAAATGCCGCCAAGTAGGAGCAGTGCAAACGCCGCGGCCATTGGCCACCAGCGTTGAGCGACCTGAGGCCTGCTATTGAAGCGTTCCTTTAGTAACTCCCAGTCCTCAGCCAAAAACCTTTCGAACTGCTCTTTACTAACACTGCTTTTCCAGAACTTGGACAAGCTATTGTAAAAAGAGGCATACTCCGGGTTTTGAAGAAGCCTTAGCCTGTGTGCTTCCCGTTCTTCGGTGCCGGCCTCGCCTGTCAGCACTTTACCCAGCAACTGATAGTCCGAATCATCCATGTTTTGTCGCTTTTACCAGTAAGTAGGTAAAAGTGGCGAGCACCCTTAAAGGCAGAGTAAAAAAAATATTGTTTTTTGATTTGGATGATCCCTTAGTGCCTCTCTCAGCTTTTTCAGCGCAATTCCGATTTGTATTTCTACAGTTTTGGATGAAAGTGAAAGCCGTTGAGCTATCTCTTTGTAGCTCAGTTCCTCTTCCCTGCTTAGTAGAAAAATTTCTTTGCAGCGGGTAGGAAGTTTATCGATAGCATCCATTATCTGGGTATACAACTCCTGGTACTCGAGGCCGGGCTGCTCATGGCTGCTGAGTTCTTTGGCTGTATCTACCGGACCGAACATGAAGTTTCTCTTTTTCTTCTTTAGCTCTCCCAACGCCATTCGATAGGTAACTGTAAAAAGATAAGCTTCCATAGAAACTATTGTCGGCCACGATGCCCTTTTTTCCCAAAGGTGTATTAATACCTTCTGGCCAACATCCCGGGCATCGTCCCTATCTCTCAACAGACGGTAGGCAATTTCACACAATTTGGCGTAATGCTTTTGGTACAGCTCATTCATGTGTAAGGCCTCGGTGCCGCCGTAAAACATATCCTTCGTGGGTTTGAGTTAAAAAAATGACTTAGCGGAAGGGTCAAAGATTGTTCTATATTTTCAAAAAAATAGGTAGTTGGGGGGCTTTTTTGTCTCGTTCAATGGCTGCTATTAAAAGTGAGCCGGCAAAAGCATGTGTAAAACCCTAAGCTTCCAGTTCCGTTCCGCACTTAGCTACCTGCAGTAGCCATTACTGGGTGGCGCAGCGTTTCGTTTTTCTAAAGATAAAACACGCTGCGAGGTTTACACCTGGGGAGGCGATGTGGTCAGCGCAATTTAATTTAAACGAACTCGTGAAAAGGATTCAAAGAAAACATTTAAATACAATCGCCCTGGTGATGTGGTAGCAAATCGCCAGTCCGGGTTTGTAACCCGAACAGTGTCAAATCACTTCGCAGCCTCGGCAGCGAGAAAGCCGTTAACGTCCAGCCAGTGCGTGAAGGCATCGAACCAACGATTGC
>CBFGTI010000238.1:0-7558 GCA_965651695.1 uncultured Imperialibacter sp.
CAGATTTTTGAAATAAACGGTATCCCCGTTTTACAAAGCGGCCCGTATACTTACTGCCAACAGAATTTTGTTATGAAGCAGTTAAAGTGGGCTGGTTTAGCAGTTTCAGTCATCAGCGTTGTGTACTTGCTGGGTGGGTGTTGGGGCAAAATGAGCTCATCCTATAAAACTTACAAAACTTATTGCGGCCGGTGCCATGCATTGCCCGATCCGGCTCAACTTACCAAAAGCATCTGGAAAAACTCTTTGTTGCCCGACATGGGTGCCCGGCTGGGGATCCGGGAAGCCGGATACGACCCCTACGACAAGGTTGACAAAAACGAACGAATGCTCATGGAGGCCCTTGAACTGTATCCGGAAAAGCCCCTTATTTCAGAAGAAGATTGGAATACCATTACCAGTTATGTGCTCGGCAACGCCCCCGATTCGCTGCCGGCCGATGTGCAGCGGGTGCACAGAAGCACGCCCTTGACGCAGTTTGAGCCCCGGAGCTATGCAATTGACGGGGCAAAGGGATCGCTAATTACCAACCTGCAATTTTTCCCTGGCAGCAAGGGAGTGGTTGGCGCCAACGCCAATGGAGAGCTCTGGAAGTGGGCACCGGCCGACAGCCTCGAACTTCTGGAAACCTTTAACACGGCAGTAGTTTCTTACAACAAAACAGCGACCACCGATTTTGTGCTCGAAATGGGCCAAATGCATCCTACAGAAATGGACTATGGTGTGCTGTGGTCAATTAAAGGCGGAGGCAAAAGAAAGACTATAGTAAACGGACTGAAGCGGCCTGTGCAAAGTGTGACGGAAGACCTGAACGGCGACGGTAAAAAGGAGATCGTCATTTGTGAATTCGGCAACCTCGCCGGTCAGCTAAGCCTGGTGTCGGAAAACAAAGGCAGGTATCAGAAAAAGGCCTTGTTGTATCTAGCAGGTACCATTCGCATCGAGCTTCAGGACATGGACAATGACGGGCTGACGGACATAGTAGTACTTGTGGCGCAGGGCAACGAGGGCGTTTACATTCTATTTCAAAGGGAAAACCTGGAGTTTGAAGCTCGCCAGATATTGCAGCTTAATCCGCTTTACGGATCCAGCGATTTTGACCTGGTAGATTACGACGGGGATGGTGATTTGGACCTCGTGATTGCACATGGCGACAATGCCGACCTCAGTGCCATTTTAAAACCTTACCACGGCATCAGGATTTTTGTCAACGATGGCAGCAACCGGTTCGAAGAGGCCTTCTTTTATCCAGTGTATGGAGCTACGCAGGTGGAAGTGGCAGATTTTGACGAAGATGGGGACTTCGATATAGCTGTCACGTCATTCTTCCCTGATTTCGAGAATAATCCCAAAGAGTCGTTTCTCTACCTGGAGAATATTGCTGCACAGGGTTACAACTTCAAGGCGCACACATTCGAAAATGCCGCCGACGGCCGGTGGATTGTAATGGAGGCGGGCGATGTGGACGGTGATGGCGACACCGACCTCGTGCTGGGATCGTTCACATACTCCCCCGCATACACGCCACCTGCATTTTACAGGCATTGGAACAGCACCACAACCGATCTCATGTTTTTGGAGAACCGATTACGTTAGCTTTACTTTCCTTTGTTTGCTGAAAGGAGGCTTACGCCAAACAAAACAATGGCCGTACCTACCCACTGCCAGAAACCGATTACCTCATTGAGGAAGATCATTGATAGGATAATGGTGGAAATGGGGCCTATATTACCTGTAATGGCCACTTCCGAAGGCCCTATTCTTTTGATGCTTTCGGAAATCAGATAAGAAGGAATGACCGTAGACAGGGTTGCGATCATTAATGCCAGCAAGTAGACCTGCCACGGAAAATGAAAAAGCGCAAGCTCGCCGTTTGCCGCCAGATTGTGAACAACAACACAGATGCAAGCCACAATCATAGAGTAGGAGGTGAACCGCACGGTGCCGAATTTGGGGATAAGCCTGCCACTGCCGATAAGGTAAATAGCGTAGGTGAGGGCGCTTACAAAAATGAGCAAACCACCGAAGACGGTATCTTTTACGTCGCCGATTTTTATTTTATCCATAAACGCCAGCAGCATTCCCGAGTAGGCTAACAAAATGGCGAGCGCTTCAGTCAGTTTTATTTTCTTTTTTAGAAATAAAGCAGAAAGCAGCACCACCAATGTAGGATATACAAAAAGGATGAGCCGCTCCATGCTGGCACTTACATATTGCAGTCCCCAGAAATCGAAATAGCTGGCCAGATAGTACCCTAAAAAGCCATAAAGAACGATGCGGCTTGCGTCGTGTTTGCCGATTGGCGCTACGGTTTTGTTGCGCTGGCTAAACCACAAAATACCGGCGTAAAACGGAAGCGCCATCAGCATGCGCAACGACATCAGGTCGATGCTGGAAATTTCGAACTGGTAGGCAAGCTTAATAAATACTGCCTTGGCACTGAACATAGTGGCACCCAATGCTGCGAGGCCGAGTGCCATCCATTTATCTTTGCCGGTAAGTACGAGGGTTTGCATAGTGGGCGCGAAAGTAAGTATTGATGAGTTTAAAGAATCGATGTAAAGAAAAATTGCAGCTAATTAAGCGCTTTTGCGGCTATCAGGTAGTGCATTCTGTTGAGTGTTTCTTCTTTCAATAGTATAAAGCCGCTTTTGTTTACTATTGATTTTACTATGTCGGGCCGGAGGCGCAGCTTCGTGTAGCTGCTTATCCTCGGCCGCCACTCCCCGTGTTCTTTTTCATGCACAAGGTCGGTTACACGCACCTTTTCTTCAAAGTACTCCAGCACACAGGTATGGATCCGGCTTTCATCGCTCTTTACCTGTATAAACCGCTGCGTATCTTCCAGGGCATGGCTGTAGTCGCGAAAGGAGTACACAAGCTTGCCGCCCGGTGCCAAAAGATCGTACAGATCTTCGGTCAGTTTTTCGAGCTGGGAAAAGCGCTCAAGGTGACTGATGGTGTCGCCCATACACACAACCAGCTCTGGGTTGAGTTTGCCTAACCGGCTCAAGTCGGTGAAATCTCGTTCAAAGATTTCAATGTCAAGCTTCCCTTTTCTGCTGTCCAATTCTTTCAAAAGCACCGGGCTAAAATCGATGGCTTTTACGGAAAAGCCCAGCCCGGCAAGCGGTATAGACTGCAGCCCGTGGCCGGCACCAAGGTCCAGCGCAGTGCGGCTGCCTTTTGGGTTAATGTTGTTTATTTGAAAGAATGCCTTTTGTTCGGCGGCTTTGGTGGCGAAGTCGCCCGCCATCCAGCTATAGAAATGCGACAGGTGCTGCTCGTAATGATCTCTGGTGTTCAAGGGGTGGTGGGGTTAAAAAGCTATGGCAACTCGAACGAGATTTTGATGGAAATGGTTGGGGTGAATTTACCCTTGAATAGGATTTCCGTTCTCGTCGAAATGCCGTTTAAGGTAGGCTTCCGTTACAGGTATGGTGGCTAACAGAAGGACAACCAAAGCGGTAGCACTGCAGATTGAGTAATAGACGACTGAGAGGTCCATCATACCCAAAGCCAATTGCAGCAGGCAGGTGATTGCTGCCCCGGCGATCATGGCATTGGCCCCAAACCTATTGGCCGCATCCCACGAAGCCTGCGTTTTCATGGAACGGGTAGTGCGGTAACCGTAGAGAAAATTGATGTTTTTAGGTGGAAACAGTCTGAAGAGAATCGAAATCAGTAATAGAAGGGGACCAAGGGAAAGATGGAGGAGCAGATATGCCATGCGCAAGAATTTATATTAACTTTTTGGAGAGAAGGTAATCCGTTGCCTGCCCCAGTCCTTCAAAAATCATATCGGCTTCCTTCAGCCGGGCATGTTCGTGTTTGTCGTGCTGCACCGCAAAGCAGGTGAGGCCGGCGGCCCTGGCCGACCGCACTCCGTTGGGTGTGTCTTCAAATACCAGGCATTCCTCTTTGGCAAAGCCCAGGGCTGCAATGCATTTATTGTAGCCCTCGGGGCTGGGTTTGCTCTCCTTCACGTCGTCGCGGGTAACTGACATCAAGAAGTATTTACCAAGCCCCATCCGCTCGAAAATCAGGTCTACATCCTCCCTTGGGCTACCGGTGCATAGCGCCATCGGTAACCGGCGCTGGTAGAAAAAATTCAGCGTTTCGATTGCCTGTGGCATCATTTCGAGCTCGGCGGTGGCCAGCTTTTCCACTGCCAACTTTTCTCTTTTTTCGAGCAAAGCTTGCCTGGAAATATCCAGCCTGTGTTCATCTACCAGGTAGGAGGCGTTAATTGGCGTGGGCACGCCGGCAAATTTCTTTACATAAAATTCGTAGCTAAGCTGCACATTATAAGGTGCCAGAATTTCATTCCAGATGTGAAAATGGAAGGTTTCGGAATTGATAAGGGTACCGTCGAAGTCGAAGATGATGGCTTTGAATGGAGACATGCTGCAAGTATAGTTAGTTTTTTTGGTCTGTTGGTCTTTAGGTCGGTCGGTCTTTAAGTCTGTTGGTCTTTGGGTCTGTTGGTCTTTAAGTCTGTTGGTCTATTGGTCTGTCCTTGGCCCTTCGGTCTGTTGTTCATTGGTCTGTAGGTCGTGGATCAGCTTGTCGAATTGTCCACTCTATACCACCAGCGTTCGCTTGCCAAGCGTAGCCCTTTCCGACTACGCAAAGCTACTTTGCCCTTTCAAGGCTAGGGCTACACCCTAGCCGGGCACCCCCATCCTGCGGCTACTTCACCCCGCTGGGGCTGGCTTTTTGCAAGCCGAATGCTTTCCTACATTACAAGGGCCTTTCAGCCATTGTACAGGCATTCAAGCCTCTGATATTGGCCTTACCTGCGTGAGCAATTCCGTCCGCCCTTGCCCCATCGGTGCAAAACATAGGTAGGCCCGCAGGGCCGAGTTATTTAGCGAAATTCACGTATAGTGCCGTAGGTACGACACACTGGCCATCGTACACGGTCAATACTCGATCGCACGGAGCACGCATTTATTGCAGAGATGGTGATTTTGAGGGAAGGGGTTACGGGAGTATTTACAACACAAAAGCCGTGTACAGGTGCCGACCAACCGGCTGGTATTACTGGTGTGTTTGCAAAAAGGTGTTAGATTTGGGTAGAACGGTTTGCCTTGGATGACATATGCTACAACGTTGGTGGTAATTGGGAAAATTGATATGCGCGAAGAAACTGATATAACGAATGGCGATAAAGCTTTAATCGCTTTTAGACCCTCTCATGGTACTACAGAATATCAAGTTGTATTGGATAAAGGTGCAGATACTATTTGGGCTACTGAAGCCCAAATTGCTGATATTTTCGGAAGAGATAGAACTGTAGTAAATAGACATATAAAAAATGCTTTTAAAGAAGGCGAACTTGATGAAGATGCAACTAGTGCAAAAATTGCACAAGTTCGAACAGAAGGAGACACGTTAAAACGCATCATTCACCGAAGTCAAAGGACCAGTTGCATTATTACTAGAATTGTTCTACTCTTCACGCTGGCATTGGTGCTTCTCGGATGTAGCACAACTTCGAAGTACCAGGAGGTTGAGCTGGTTTCCCGAACCATTTATGATAAAGAGGGTGAAACGAGGATTGTCTTCTTGTTTACATCAGAATCCAATGGAACAGTAAATCACGAATATTACTTCGATTATCCTGACACCACTAACAAATATCATTTTGTTATAGCCTTGGACTCTGCAAAGCAACTGAGCTATTTTGGTGAACGTTTGGCTGTTATCAGAATTGACACCTTGGTAATAGAGGGAGTGGAACACTCGGTATACCGTTATCGATACGATCTTGAAGATACCTACGATGAAGAAACGGACATTTATATCAGCAATGGACGTATGATACTTGAACACAATACCGCCTGGAGCACGTTGGATATTTACAACTACGATTCTACTACCAGGGTCCTGAACGATCAGATAGTAAATGGGCTGTAAAAGCTAAAATCCTGGCTAACGCTTTCCAAACTCGTGACTCGCCTTTGGGAAAGACTCGAACTGACTTTAATAACAAGACACAACCGATACTTAACAGCCCCGACCCAACCAATCTAATCCCCCACACCCCTTGCTTTTACCTCGCGGATTAGGAAAGTGCCGATTTGGAAATGCTTAACGCTGTAGATATAGGCATCCCGCTCTGAGCCGAATGATTCCGCTACCTTTTCATCGTGAATAACAATGAACTGGCCTGCGTACTTTTCGGTCAGCGCCGCTTCGTTGTGAGTATAATACTGGTGTTGTTTTTCAAGAAGGACTCCCATGTATAGCCTAAACGTTAAAAACGTTCGATTAGCTCGATTTTTTTCATCGGATTTGCCCGACGTTCAAAATAACCGGCCTAAAGCCACCCAACCAGCCAATCTTTTTTTCAAATCCCCAGCTCCTTTTTAATTCTTTCCCAGGGAATGAGCTTTCCTTCTCTTTCCTCCTTAGTGATAGCCTTTATTTCTTCCGTGAGTATGAAAATCTCCTCAAACCTTTTCTGAATTTCCTCCTGGTTGAAGCCGACGAAGGTCATTTCGTACAAGCAATGAGCAAGGATTTGAGTTTCCGAAAACTCCCTGGCAGTTTGTTCGTCTATCGTCATTCCCAGCCATTCGTCCCATGGCTTAAATTCGATGGCATACGATTCGGCCGCCACGTCGTCCGTTGCCGGCGACTTCAGTTTCCGACCCGACACGTCTACGTAGGGCGTGTCGTACAGCGTCTCATCGGCAACGAGCGTAAGGACTATTACCGTATCGGATTGTTGTGCTCTCATCATCTGAAGCTTCCCGAAAACAGTTTCATATCCTTCGTCGTTTACCTCTTCTTCTGGGTATTGGCGGTACAGCTCCTTTTGGATATTTAACCACGAATTTTTTCGAAGCAGGTCTTTGAGTGTCATATTGCTGATTTGAGGTTTGTAGTAGCTAGCGCTTACAGACAGTAAAAGGTTATTGATCAGCGTGTGACAGGGGAGGCCAGTATTCCCTACTAACGAAATAATCTATCGTAATTGTTAAAAGAGCCGGTAAATGTAATCGAAAATTTAACGGTAGGTACATTTTCTTATGGAAGTCAATAGTGCTTATTAGTAGTGTAAATACCGGAAACCATGGTTGTTACGGCTGGAGTTTACGCAGACATCAAGCCCATGCCCAGCGATAAAGATGCAGCTGCCGGCGGGTCGCAAAAAACCAGCCGGGCCACCTGGGGAGTCCGCGTTATCGTATGCCGGAGGAAATAAAAGCCAGCGGGGCAAAAAAATAGCCCGGGATTTTACTCCCAGGCCGGGTTTGATCTTTTTAAGTATAGCCCAAACTTTTAAACTCTTAAACCTTAAACTTTAAACCTTCTCCTAATTCCCGATAGGCGTGTACTCTTTAAAGGGCGAAAACTGAATGCTCTTTGCCTTTTCTTCGTAAGCTTTCCATTCGTTGGCGAAAAAGGCATTTACTTTTTCCACACCTTCCTTAGTGGCTTTTTCGGCTTGCGCAATGGCTACATCCTGGTTGGCATTGGGCTTATTGTACGGCCCGCCCAGCTGGTACATGGCAAAGAACAGCCTGCTGCTGGCTACCAGGTCGTC
>CBFGTI010000239.1:0-7502 GCA_965651695.1 uncultured Imperialibacter sp.
GGCACCGCCTCAGAGCAGTTTATCTGTGCTTCGTGCAACTCCAATTCAATGGATGCTGACGTGCAAAAGAAGATTGTGATCGACAACAACGCCCAATGCTGGGAAGTAGATGAAATGCTGGAGGCTTTAATTTTCCATGAGCTGGGGCATTGCGTGTTGGGGAGGCTCCATCAAAACGAATTTTTACCCAACGGCGACCCTGCAAGCCTCATGATCCAGGACCGGCTCGATCATTACGCCTGTGTTTACGACCTTTCGGGCGACAATGACTGCAACAATGCATTTAAAAGGGAGTATTACCTCGACGAACTTTTTGATCCGGCTACACCGGCGCCTGATTGGGCACAGTGAGCCTGGTTATTCAAATTCAACACCCCCACCATTATCCGATAACAAATAGCTATTTACTTTTCCTGATAGACCCGCACGTGGTCGATTTCCATTGTGCTGGGGAATATTGAATCGTCCACACCTTTTTGCCCGCCCCAATTACCGCCAACGGCTACATTTAGCAGAAAATAAAACGGCTTATCGAATGGCCAGTTTTCCTGCGTGGGGTTTTCGGGTTTGTTGAAAGTGAGCTTTACGCTATCGATATGATCCAGGTAAAACTTGATGTAGTCTTCGCTCCAGAGGATGCCGTAGTTATGAAATTCCTCTTCTATGGTTTCGAGCGGTAAAGCACCGCTGGTAACCTGCGTGCCTTGCACATGGTTGTTGGCTTTACTGTGGATGGAGAAATGAACTTCGTTGGGAGCGTAACTCACGTACTCCATTATGTCAATTTCGCCGCAGTCGGGCCAGCCTGCCTCGCCTATGTTTTCACCAAGCATCCAAATAGCCGGCCATGCTCCGTTGCCTTTGTGGTCGGGAATTTTGGCGCGAACCTCCAGCCTGCCATAGGTAAAGGTCTGTTTGCTGTTCATGCGGGAGGAGGTGTAGTCGCCCGCCTTTTGTCCTTTGCCCGTTTTTTCAGCGGTTATCTTTAGGGTACCGTTGCTAACTGTTGAGTTTGAACCGGCCGTATAGTTCTGCCATTCGTTGTTGCCCCAGCCGTGGGCTCCGGTTTCAAACTTCCATTCGGAGGTATCTACAGCTTCACCGTCAAATTCGTCGCTCCACACAAGGTCGGCTTCGTTCCAGTTTATTTCTTCCGGAATCTCTTTTTCAGCTTCTTTTTTTTCCGGCTGGCACGAAAGCAGAAGGAATGCGAAAGATAAGGTAAGCAGGTTTCTCATGGTTTAGGTAGTTTCTGCCCGAAGATAATACATCCGCACTCGGAGACAAAGTATTAGCCACCGTAAACGGGAATGCAAAACAACACTGCCATCAAATTCCGCCTAAGCAACCCTTGTAAAAGACGGTGGCGGGCTGTACTTCCAGGCTGAAGGTTTTTTCAGACACCGATACGTCGTTTTGAAATACCTTTTTTGCCTCCTCAAGATTTTTTGCTTTTAGTATAATAATACCCTTGTCGGCCACTCGCATGCCCAGGGTAATCACTCCATTTTTTCTGAGGTTGGCCAGAAACATCGAGTGCTCGATAAAATACGGTTGCTCGGCAGGGGAGAGGGAGGCATCCCATTTTTCGCCTGTTGAATAAATTGCTGCAAAATCTTCGAGAACTACTGCATCAGACTGCTGCGCCCACAGGGTTGGCGAAGCGAAAATGATAGCGAAAAAGAGCGCACAGGTCAGGTGTTTTTTCATACGTAAAAAGTTTGTCAATGTCGATTGGTTAGACGTTTCCATCCTCTCCTTTTTTCGGGCAGGGATAGCCGGCCTAACCAAACGACGTTCAATTGTCTGTAGAAAGATAATGAAAGAATTGACTTGTTGTTATGCTCAAAGGTAGGCTGAAAGAAATTCTCCAACACTTTTTATAAATGCTCAAAGGGTCGGCTGGAAGAATTTCTTTACAGGACCTACTGTTTTAATATTCTGAAATAATGCTTTTCCAGTTCTGAGATGAGCGACACCACATAGGTGCCCTCATCGAGGTTGTGAAGTCGCTCCGAAATTTTTAGCGCGGCTTCATTGAGTGCAATAGACTCAACTGCTGCCAGCAGGTCGCCATTTAAGCCGTGCAGCAGTACAGTATAGCGTGCATTTCCCCCACCTGAGAAGTGAACTTCGCCAGCAGTAGGATTCGGAAAAAGCATAGGTTTTTGCAGTTCGGTTGTCGCTGCGCCCTGCACATAGATCACCTTGCTAAAGTTGGAGGACCCATCAAAATCTACCTGCTTCAGCCTGTAGTAGGCTTCGGTGTTGAAGCTGCGGTCTGTGTACCGGTATTGCAGAAGCTCGGAGGAGGCAGACCTGCCCTCTACAAATGCCAGAGTTTGGAAGGTTTCGCTTTCGCCTGTAGTGGATTTTTCTACGTAGAAGCCCTGGTTATTTAGCTCTTCGGCTGTTTCCCACACCAGTTCGCAGGCTCCGGGAAGGGCGTGGCCGGCAAAGCTTACCCACACCACAGGCAATATGCAGCCCGATCCGCAGCAGCCATCGGAGCAGTCGCTATCGCCACTGAGGTTGTTGGCCCCTCCATTGTCGGTAAATGAGCCGGCGCTAAGTGTGCCCTCGCCTGAAATGCTGCCCGTGCCGTTGTTTTGGAAATTGCCGGATACAAGCAGTGCGCCTTCTACGGCAGTGTCGCCTGTAAAGAAGCCACCGTTGTTAAAATCACCACCTACGGTCATAATGCCGTTGACGGTGAGTGTGGCGCCGGCAGCTACCTGCACGTTGCCGGTTACGTCGAGGGTGCCATTTACGGTTACATCATCCCAAATGGTGAAGTTGCCATTGATGATCATTTCACCGTTAATGGTGAGCAGCCTGTCGAAGAACAGGTTGAGAAAGGTAATGTCCGTGTTCTCTGTACAGCTCCCGGTTTGTACCTGGGTGCTTGAATAGTTTGGCGGGCACATCCCAAAAAGGGCTGGCGGAAGGCCAAGTAGTAAAAAAATTAATGTTATTCTCATTTGGAAATTTATTGATAATTAAATCATCTAAATTTCCAGATCTCCATAGCTAAAGTCTTAAGTAAGTGAAACTTTTTGACAAAAACTAGCTATATGTGATTTATTTTAGCTTTTGCACTTCCTATGGCATAATGGCCGCGGTGCAGCTATCTCTTTGGAAGCACCCCGCCATTAGTTATAATTAAAGTTATAATAGCCTATTAATTTTCTATAACTGCCCTGTAAGCGGGCTTTCTCTCGTCCTCGTTTACCCTTACCTTCGCCTTCTCTAAAGTAGTTACGTTTTGCAACACCACGTTTCGTTTCCGTATCATGCACCTTATTATACACTCAACGAAGTTACGCCCGACACCCGTTACGTTTGGGTGGTATGCCACGGCTATGCCCAGTTGGCCAGTTTTTTCGTAAAGAAGTTCGATTTTCTCGACCCCGCGCAGCACTTTTTTATTGCTCCCCAGGGATTAAGCCGGTTTTATCTCGACAATACGTATGGCCGGGTTGGCGCCAGCTGGATGACCAAAGAAGACCGGGAGTTGGACCTCGCCAATCAGAAAGCCTACTTTGACGCCATTTTCGATCCGTTGTTCGAAAACATCGACTTCGACCACTATCGACTTATATTGTTCGGGTTTTCGCAGGGCGTATCAACCATCAGCAGGATGGCAGCTCATAAAAAATGGCCGTTTTACAGGATGATTCTATGGGCGGGCAGCTTTCCGAAGGAGTTGACAAGGGAAGATTTTGCCTACCTGGCACCCCCCTGTGGAGTTATCAGCTGCATCGGCCGTGAAGACATTTACTATAGTGAACAGGTGTTGGCGCAGGAAAAAATAAGACTGAGGGAAATTTTTGCGGGCAACCTTGAGATGCACACCTTTAAGGGAAAGCATGAGGTGGTGAAGGAAGAACTCGCCAGGCTTGTTGCAAAATTTTAGAAAAAATAAACCCCGGAGTTACCGGGGCTTGCAAGGTTGTAATTACCGGTTGAAGGCAAAGCGAAGCGAAAGGGCGACGTCGTCTACCAAAAATCCGCTGTCGCCAATCAGGTTAACCGCAGGTTTCCAGTCGAGGCTCAGATTTACAGGCGAGCCGGGTATGGTGTACTCAATGCCCAGTATCATATCCACCCCCACTACGGTGTGCGTGTCGTTGTCGTCGAACCATGGATTTCGGTCGCCGCCCCAAAAGCCGACATGGCCGCCGAAGCCATAGTACCAGTTCAAGCCCGGCTCGTCGAAGGCCACGTCATGTATTTCGTACAGGCCGGTAATGTTAACACCGCCCCATCTGGAACTTACGATGCCCTCCAATGCGCCCCGGGTGTTGGTAAAGTGCTTAATGGTGAGGCCTGCCATAAGCCCGGCACGAATACCTGCCGCAGTTTTGTAGCTATTGTCCTGAGCGGTGGCGGTGCTTGCAAAAAATAAGCCGGCTGCCAGTAGTAGTACTAATCTTTTCATAGATCGAGTATATTTTTTGCAAGCATAACGATAAAAAGCTAAATGTGTTGTAGATAATTGAATCGCGGTAGTTTAAACTTTTTTCTGCAGCTATGTCCAGAAAAAAGGACGTGCCTGTCTATAGAAGAAACACCAAACCATGAAAAAGCTACTTATTGTTTTGCTCGGCATGTTACCCGCCTGTGCCGGCAGGCCATCCCCCGAAGTGCCAACGCAGCTTACAAAGGAAATTTTCGAAGCCTTCAATTCGCACGATTGGGAGAAAATGGTAAGCTACTACGCAGAAAAAGTGGAGTATGTAAGTCCGGACGGTCGGTTTGAGACAAAAGCCGAAGTGTTGGCCTATTACAAAGGCATGCATCAGGCTTTTCCTGATATCCACGACGAAATCGTGAGTTTGTATCCATCCGGCAACAGTGTTGTCGTCGAGTTTATCGCAACTGCTACCACGCCAGACGGTGGCCGGATGCACTTGCCAATATTAGGTGTGCTTACCTTCGAAAATGGCAAGGTGGTGAGGGACGTTACCTATTTCGACCTTTAGCACTCCTTCATCAATTTTTCGATAGCCGCGGTTACTTCCTGTGGTACCTCCTCCTGCAGAAAGTGGCCGCTTTCTGTTGTTACAACCTCAGCCTGCGGAAATATATGCTTCCACTTTTCGAGATAAGCGGGCCGTATAAAGGGGTCCTTCATTCCCCACACGATGAGCACAGGCTTGTTTTCGAGGGCGTGAAGCTTGTTGTGCTGTGCTTCGTACCAGTGGGAGGCACCAGCCAGCGATAAGCCGATTTTATACAATCCAAGCCTCGCCTGTCGGTTTGGAAACACCTTTATGTAGTGTTGGTGTACCGCCTTGGGAAGCATGTTGCGGTTGAAAAACGACTTTTTCATTAAAACCTTCGGCGAAAAGTTGAGTGAAAGGTAGAGGAACCTCCCCAGCAAGCTTTTCAGTATACCATCAATCTTCTGCACCTCCTTCTCGTGTTTCGTAGCCCACAGCCACGTATTTAATATAACCAACTGCCTTACCTTCTCCGGATTTTCCAGCGCAGCCCCCAGCCCGATAGGCCCACCGAAATCATGCACCACCAGGGTGATGTTGCTAAGCTGCAGTTTTTCGATTAGCTGCGCCAGGTTGCGGACATGCGCTTGTGGCGTGCCTTCAAAATCGGCCGGCTTGTCCGACAGGCCAAAACCAATATGATCCACTGCAATACAGCGATAGTTTTGGCGGAGGTGTTTAATCTGCTCCCGATATAGAAATGACCATGCGGGCGTGCCGTGTACAAAAAGAATGACTTCTCCTTCTCCTTCGTCTACGTAATGCATTTTGCCGCCGTCAACCTCGATATAGTGTGGGCGAAAAGGGTAAAAAACCTGGTTGAGCCATGTTGGTGTGCTTGCTGTTGCCATAATTGCTATCTGTTTGCAGCAAAGGAACCCGGTGCAGCAGTTATAATTCTTGGCATATACCAAGATTGCTAAATGCGTACCCGGGCCAGCAGCTTGCTGAAGTTGGTGGCGTTGATGCCCAGGTAGGAAGCTATGTACTTGTGAGGTACCATGTTGAAGAGATGCGAGCTGCGTTCGGCAAATGCTTTAAAGCGGTCTTCAATGGAGAAAGCAAGCAACTCGTAGTGGCGCTGCACGAGCCCGATTAGCACAAGCTCGGTGGCTTTTCTCATTAGCCGCTCAATGTCACGGTCCTGGTTCATCAGCGCCTGAAGTTTTTCGTGCGAAACACGTAGCATTTTGCTGGCGGTAATCGTCTCTAAAAAATAACGCGACGGCTGCTGCGTGATAAACGACTCGGGAATGCCTGAAAAGGAGGGAGGATAAGTGAAAGCAATCACATGCTCTTTGTCGTTTTTAATATAGTAGGAGCGCTGGATGCCTTCAACTACAAAGTAGAGGTATCGTTCAGTCTGCCCCTCGCTTGTTATAAGCTGGCGCCTGTTAAAGTTTACCGGAGCGAAAGCCTGCATTAGTACCTGAAAGCTGGGCAGCGGCAGCGGATGTATTGCATGCAGGTATGCGGCGAGGTTATCCACAAGAACTATTTAGATAAAGGTTTGAAGAATCGAATGGCATTCGTCATTTTCGTTAAAAGTAGAAAATATAAAATGGATTGTAACGATGAAGATAAAGGGAAAGAGCGGAGGAGTAAATTTGCTGAGGGTCGCATTCATTGCAATGGCCATCGTGTGGTGCTTTAGCGGTATGGCAGCGGCCCAGGGCCTGTCGTTTTCTTACCTTCTCCCTAAAAATGGCTACTTGTCGGCTCCGGTTAGTCCATTGTCTATAAGAGGGGTGGGCTACTATTATGGTGCTGTGGGTGTGGAAACCGGCGGTTCGGTGTATGCTATGGCTGGGCTGGGAATGGAGGGTCTGCCATTCGAGGCGGCGGTGCCGCTTACCGGTCCGCATTTTTCTATGCTCGTACCGGTGGAGCTGGCGTTCAAGCTCGATACTAAAATTGTAACATGGAAAATTAAAGGTGGCGCTGCTGGCATTTGGCACGTGAATCCGCGGCTCAACCTTGGCAATTTCGACAGGGCACTCCGGACCTACGAGGGCTGGCAGGTGGCAAATGCAGACATGGATATAAGTGCAAAACCAGGCCTGGGGTGGATAGCGGGTACTGGATTTGAGTGGCATGTAGCCAGAGATTTTTCAATTTCCACAGATGTATCTTACTTGCGGGTAACCAGCAAGGCAAACCTTACCGGCAGCTATACAGGAGGAAACACCGGTGCGTTGGAAACAAGAGTGGCCGACTTTCCCGATGCGCTAATTAACCTGGAAGGGCTGGAGATTTCGTTGGGGGTGACGCTAAGGAGGTAGCTAAAAGGCAAAACCAATCAGGGAGGAGGTAGGTTGTGCTGCCCACAAGAGTAGGACAACTACAAATGACTATCTGCACTATCCGCTTTGCACCTTACCGTATCCATTTGCACGCTGTTAGTTCCGGCTATCGCACATAGCTACCCTGTATAAATTAAACAGATTTTTGAAATAAACGGTATCCCCGTTTTACAAAGCGGCCCGTATACTTACT
>CBFGTI010000240.1:0-7474 GCA_965651695.1 uncultured Imperialibacter sp.
GTTCGGGGAAAAGTTCGGGGAAAAGTTCGGGGAAAATTCTCACCCTCATCGAGGAAAACAGCCAGATAACAATACCCGAGTTAGCTGAAAAATTGAGTATTTCAACGCGAGCTATCGAAAAGCAGCTAAGAAATCTTCAGCGGGACAAAAGGCTTGAGAGGATTGGCCCGGCGAAAGGTGGCTATTGGAAAGTAATTGTCGGAAACGAATAAACAGCTGTGAATAACCACACCGACAAACACCTCCATTACCGCAAATTCGGCACGGGCCCCAAATACCTGCTCGCCTTCCACGGCTTTGGTCAGGACTATTCCGTCTTCCTCCCTTTCGAAAGTACGCTCGGAAAAGAGTACACAATCCTGTCGTTCGACTTGTTCTTTCATGGCCAAAGCAAATGGCCGGAAAAACAAATCCCCATTTCCCTTGCCGAATGGAAAGACCTGCTGCTAAAAGCGCTGAAGGTGGAGGGCATACAGCGTTTCAGCCTCATAGGCTACAGCTACGGTGGCAAAATTGCCATTGCCACAGCCTTTTTATTACCCGAAATGGTAGAAAAGACGTACCTCGCCGCCACCGACGGCATCCACTACAATTTCTGGTTCCGGTTTGCGACAGGGTCGGCACCTACCCGCGCCCTTTTCCTGTATTTGTGTAAAAACCCCCGGCCGTTTATCCGGCTGGTGAAGGCAGCGGCGAGAATAGGGCTTATTTCGAAAAACCTGGGGCGATTTGTTACAGTACAGCTGGGCGCAAAAACCGACCGGAAGCGGCTGTACCTCACCTGGGTGGGCTTTCGCAAATTCAACCTGAACCGTGGAAAAATCCTGAAGACGTTCAACAGCCAGTCCATCGAGCTTGTAATGATTGCTGGCAAGTTCGATTCGGTAATTCCCTACAAAGACCTTCAATCATTTACTTCAAAAGTCAGGTACAGCCAATTTCTCCTTATCAATACCGGCCATCAGTCGCTATTGAAAAAGTTTAATGAAAAGCTCATCAGTCGGTGAGTCCATAAGTCTGTTGGTCGCTAAGTCAAAGGAGAGAACCACATAGACTAAAAGACTCACAGACCCACCGACTTAAAAACTTTTTCTCGTACCTTTGCGGCTTAAAAATCATAGCCTCAACTCCGCATGATCCTCTTTTTTG
This sequence comes from uncultured Imperialibacter sp., assembly GCA_965651695.1. Lineage (GTDB taxonomy): Bacteria > Bacteroidota > Bacteroidia > Cytophagales > Cyclobacteriaceae > Imperialibacter. The sequence goes on from CBFGTI010000240.1 coordinate 1,150, forward strand.
AGAAAAACCCCGACAACTTCTACGTTCTTCAAACCACGACGCCGCTCACCGATACCGACAAACTCAAATTAAACTGGCTTTTCAGCGGCGGAAAATTCATCTCACAACCTTCCATAGCAGGTCCTTTTATTGGCCCGCGAAAGGAAATGATTACCCCATGGAGCACCAATGCAGTGGAAATTACCCTGAATATGGGGCTGCAGGGTATTGTGCGGATAGAAGAGTTTGTAAGAGAAGTGACCCTGGAAGAATTCGACCCTATGCTAAAGGCCCGGTATGCGCAACTTGACCAGGAGGTTTTTACCATTAACCACACGCCCGACCCAATTGTAGAAATAGAAGACATAAGAAAGTATAATGAAAAAGAAGGGCTGGCGCTGAGTGATGAGGAAATAAGCTATCTTGAATCGGTGAGCCGATCGCTGGGGCGCAAGCTAACGGACAGCGAAGTGTTTGGTTTTTCGCAGGTAAACTCGGAGCACTGCCGCCACAAAATTTTCAACGGTACATTTATAATTGACGGAAAAGAAAAGCCGTCTACTCTTTTTCAGCTGATCAAAAAAACTTCCAAAGAAAACCCGGGCTTCCTGGTGTCGGCCTACAAAGACAACGTTGCGTTTATCGAAGGCCCGGAAGTTGAGCAGTTTGCGCCGAAAAGGCAAGACGGACCCAATTTTTTCGAAGTAAAAAACAGGAAGAGCGTTCTTTCTCTAAAAGCCGAAACGCATAATTTCCCCACTACAGTAGAACCTTTCAACGGTGCAGCTACCGGATCGGGCGGGGAAATCCGCGACAGGATGGCCGGCGGTCAAGGCAGCTTTCCGCTGGCTGGCACAGCCGTTTATATGACCTCCTACTCACGTCTTGCCAGCAACCGGCCATGGGAAAACGGCACCAAAGAGCGCCCGTGGTTATATCAAACGCCCGCACAAATTCTTATCAAAGCCTCCAATGGTGCCAGCGACTATGGCAATAAATTCGGACAGCCGCTGATAACCGGCAGCCTGCTCACTTTTGAGCATGAGGAAAACGACAAGACATACGGTTTCGACAAAGTGATAATGCTTGCCGGCGGCGTAGGGTTTGGTATAAAAGACCAAAGCCAGAAGAAAAAAGTAGAACCCGGCGACAAAATTGTAGTGCTCGGTGGCGACAACTACCGCATTGGTATGGGCGGAGGCGCAGTTTCTTCGGTGGCTACGGGCGAATTCGGCAATGCTATTGAACTAAACGCCGTACAACGCTCCAACCCTGAAATGCAAAAGCGGGTGGCCAATACCATCCGTGCCATGGCTGAGCTCGACGAAAACCCCATCGCCTCAGTGCACGACCACGGCGCAGGCGGCCACCTCAACTGCCTTTCCGAGCTTGTAGAAGAAACCGGCGGTAACTTTCAAATTGAAAAATTCCCGGTAGGCGACCCCACGTTGTCCGACAAGGAGATCATAAGCAACGAGTCGCAGGAACGGATGGGACTTGCTTTGAACGCCAAACACCTCGACTACCTGCGAAAGGTGGCCGAAAGAGAAAGATCGCCCATGTACGTGGTTGGCGAGGCCAGCGGCGACCATAAGCTAACATTCACCAATAAAGAGGGGAAGAAACCCGTCAGCCTTGAGCTGGCACACCTTTTTGGCTCTTCACCAAAAACCGTCCTGGAAGATCGGGAGCAGCCCTCAACTTTCGCCGATATTTCCCCCGACACCAGCAAGATTGAAGAGTATCTGCGTATGGTGCTCAAAATGGAAGCGGTAGCCTCCAAAGAGTGGCTAACCACCAAAGTCGACCGCTGCGTAACTGGCAGGGTGGCCAAGCAACAAACCTGCGGCGAGCTCCAGCTGCCGCTCAACAACCTCGGCATTATGGCGCTTGATTTCCGCAGCCGGAAGGGCGTGGCTACCTCCATTGGCCACGCACCAGCCCCTGCCCTGGTAAACGAAAAAGCGGGCTCCAGGCTTGCCATTGCCGAAGCGCTCACCAACCTGGTATGGGCGCCGGTAGAAGGTGGCATAAAAGGCGTCTCGCTGAGTGCAAACTGGATGTGGCCTGCCAAAAACAAAGGCGAAAATGCCCGGCTTTACAATGCGGTGCAGGCCGTGAGCGATTTTGCCTGCGCATTGGGTGTAAACATACCCACCGGCAAAGACTCGCTGTCTATGACGCAGAAATACCCCGGCAAAACTGTTTACTCTCCCGGCACTGTCATTATTTCTACGGTGGGCCAGGTCACCGACATCACTAAAACCATCGAGCCTGTAGCGAGAGTTGTAGCCGGTAGCAAGCTTTTTTACATCAACCTTGGCGGTGCCGGTTTTGAGCTCGGCGGCAGCGTACTTGGCCAGGTACTTAACAAGCTTGGCAGCAAAACACCCGATGCCGCAGAGGCCGGTTACTTTACACGAGTTTTCAACACGGTGCAGTTGCTTATTCAGGAAGGTATAGTTGTGGCAGGGCACGATGTATCTTCGGGTGGCCTTATCACCACACTACTCGAAATGTGCTTCCCTTCCACATCGGTAGGGCTAAAAATTAAGCTCGATGGCATCGGCGAAACAGATGCTGTGAGGGTACTTTTCAGCGAAAATCCCGGACTGGTAATTCAAGTGGCAGATCCTGCCCGGATGGAGAAAACGCTGGGTGAGGCCGGAATTAAATACGCAGCCATTGGCGAAGTAAGCTCCTCGCCCACCGCTGAGTTTGCCCTCGGCCAAAATAGCTGGAGCTTCGATATAGCAGAAATGCGCAGAGAATGGACGGAGACCTCCTGGCTGCTCGACAAAAAACAAACAAAGGAAGCCTATGCCGACCAACGCTGGAATAACCTGGGCAAACAACCCTTAAAAACGATATTCCCCGAAAACTTCAGCGGTAAGCTCGCTCAATACGGCCTTTCATTCGATCGCCCGGCCACTACTGGCATAAAAGCCGCCATTATACGGGAGCAGGGCAACAACAGCGACAGGGAGCTCGCCTACTGCATGTGGCTGGCCGGCTTCGATGTGAAAGACGTGCACATGACTGACCTGATCAATGGCCGTGAAGATTTGACAGAAGTAAACCTGATCATGTTCGTGGGGGGCTTCTCCAATTCCGACGTTCTCAACTCGGCAAAAGGTTGGGCTGGCTCCTTTCTCTACAACGAGAAAGCCAAAAAAGCGCTGGACGGCTTCTACGCCAGAAAAGACACCTTAAGCCTGGGTATTTGCAATGGCTGCCAGCTTGTAATGGAGCTGGGCCTTATTTACCCCGAAATGACAGACCACCCCAAAATGCAGCACAACGCTTCGGGCAGATTTGAGTGCACGTTTACCGACGTAGAGATACTGCCGAGCAATTCGGTATTGTTCGGCTCGCTGGCAGGCACAAGGCTGGGCATTTGGTCGGCACACGGCGAGGGCCGCTTCGAATTTTCTGATCCCGCAAAAATTAATGTTGCAGCCAAATTTGCTTATGCTTCGTACCCGGCCAACCCCAACGGTTCGCATGCCAATACGGCCTGCGTAGTAAGCCACGACGGCCGCCACGCTGGCATTATGCCACACCTTGAGCGGTCCATGTTCCCATGGAACTGGGGCTATTACCCGGCCAATAGAAAAAGCGATGAAATTACTCCGTGGGTAGAAGCTTTTGTAAACGCCAGAAAATGGGTGGAACAAAATAAATAGACGGAGCAATGGCCGCCTTAGCATATACGCTGGTATTTTTTTGTGCACTGCAGGTAAGCAAAGGTTCCGAATCAACAACAGTACTGTTACCGGTAAAAACCACCCAACGGCATATTCCCACCAGCCTTTCGCTGACGGACATAGGAGAATTTGGCATTGTACGCAAGGCCCGGCCCGGTATTGCGGCACACTACCACACGGGGATCGACATAAAGCGGCCCGGCGGAAATTACCAGGATGAACCAATTTTTGCCGTTGCAGCAGGCGTGGTAATAAGCAAACGAACCGACGGCCCCTACGCACAGCTCATTATTGAGCACCAGCTGGGGAACGAGCGTGTTTGGACGGTGTACGAGCACATTGCGGGAATTGCAGTAAACGCCGGCGACGAGGTAGACCCCTTCCGGCCCATCGCACGGTTTATGAATACCGCGGAGCTAAACAAGTACGGGTGGCAATTCGATCATTTCCATTTCGAGGTACTGAAGGAAAGGCCTGTGCAGTTAAAAACGAATGCCGCATTACCTGAGCGACACTTCGCGTCATACACGCTTATGTGCTACACCAAAGCCGACCTCACCCGGTATTTTTTAAATCCTCAGGAATTTTTCAGAGGAATGCTTTAAATAAGCTCCACGCCAAAAAACTTTTGCAGCACGGTAAGTAAAAACATGACGCCCAGTACCACAGGGCACACGTAGCAGATCATGGTGTTGAAAAATTTCTCCAGCAAAGAGCCCGTGTAGGAGGCGTTTCCATTGCTAATTTCCTTACTCAGCTCGGTGGTCTTCCAGCGGGTTGCGATAAAAACACTCAGAAGGAACCCTCCAAGCGGCAAGCTCACCACAAAGAAAATATCCTGCACCAGGTCCATAAACGACTTGTTTACCCCCTCGTAGGTGATGAAATTGGTAAAGGCATCCACCGCACCAAAGCCCAGCATGCTAGGCAGGCCTATTGCAAATATTGCAGCGGCCATAACGGAAACAGCCTTTCTCCTCCCCCACTTCCTTTCGTCGACCAGGTACGCCACCGGCACTTCAAGCAGCGAAATGGTAGAAGTAAGGGCCGCGAAGCAAAGCAGCAGAAAGAAACCGCCACCCACGACCTTGCCTATTACCGGGCCCATGGTTTGGAACACCCCCAGCAATGCTACAAACACCAGCCCCGGACCTTCGGACGGCGACTGCCCCTGCGAAAACACAAGCGGGAAGATCATAAGCCCGGCGAGAAACGCCACCGCTGTGTCGGCTATTGTTACCAAGGCAGCGGAGTTCACAATGTTGTCGTTTTTGTTGATGTATGAGCCATACGTAATAAGCGCACCCATACCCAGGCTGAGCGAAAAAAACGCCTGCCCCAATGCCGTATAAATGGTGCGGCCGTTAATAAGGCTGAAATCGGGAAGCAGGTAAAAAGCAACACCATCCATAGCATTGGGAAGGGTGAGCCCGTAAACGATGATAACAATGAGAATCAGAAACAGGGTGGGCATCAGTATTTTGGAAGTGCCCTCGATGCCTTTTTGCACACCGCGGTAAACAATAAATGCTGTTATCACCATAAAAGCCAGGCTAAAGAAGAAGTTGTCACCGTAATCGGCCACATAGGCGCTGAAAAAACCGCTGTAGTCTGTTTCATTCAGCAGGTTTCCAAAGCTCAACTCAAGAAAATAGCCAAACGCCCAACCAGCTACCACATTGTAGAAGGAAAGGATCATTACACCACAAATAATACCCAGCAGGCCTACCAGCGCCCAGTACTTTCCTCCCAGTTCTTTATAAGCGCCATAAGGGTTCGCCTGCGTGCGTCTTCCCACGGCAATTTCGCCTACCATTACGGGCAGGCCAATAAGAAAAATCCATCCCACATACACCAGCAGGAAAGCCGCCCCGCCGTTTTGGCCGGTTACGTACGGAAACTGCCAAATATTACCCAATCCAACTGCCGACCCGGCCGCTGCGGCTATAAAACCAAGTTTGTTTGAAAATCCTCCTCTGGATGCCATTTAATAAAATTGAAACTCCATCATTTTTTCTGCGGCTTGAAGATAGGCCCATTAAACTCCTAATTCCAAATAAAAACTGGTGGAAGCGATCTCATGGGAACTGCATCGCCCGGTTGATTTTGAAATACCACCACTGTACCTGCGTTATACATTCCATCACAGGAGCGTAAATTCTCGCCATTGAAGACGATTATTATCAGAGCATGGGAAATACTTGCAACAAGCTTCTGGTTTCTACCTTTACTGATTATCCTATCGGCCATTGCAAGCTCGTACGGCCTCATCCGGTTAGATAGATCAGTCGATGTTTCAAACTTCCCGGAGTTTTACAGGCTCTACTATACCAGTGGGGCAGAAGGGGCCCGAGCTGTACTGTCTACCATTGCCACGTCTATGATAACCGTGGCAGGCATCGTCTTTTCCATTACTGTGGTGGCGCTATCTCTGGCCTCCTCGCAATTTGGCCCCCGACTCCTCAGAAATTTTATGAGCGACAGAATTAACCAGGTCGTATTGGGCATTTATGTCGCTACCTTCACTTATTGCTTGTTGGTTTTGCGAACGGTAACCAACGACGAGCATCTTACCTTTGTGCCTCACATTTCAGTTTTGTTTGCTATGATCCTCGCTATAGCAAACATATTATTGCTGG
>CBFGTI010000241.1:0-7430 GCA_965651695.1 uncultured Imperialibacter sp.
TAAATAACGGACCGTTCGAGCAGCCCTTCTTCCTTTAGCGCGATGGCAACGGAATACACCTCTTCGCCGGTAGAGCAGCCCGCCACCCATATTTTAATGAAAGGGTAGGTGGCCAGCCGGTTGAATACGTTTTCGCGCAGGCTTTTGTAGAAGGAGGGGTCTCTGAACATCTCTGTCACGTTTACGGTAAACTCCTGCACAAACCGGGCAAACATGGCCTCATCCCGCAGCAGCACTTTGGCCAGCGAGGTAAGGCTGTCGATAGCGTTGGTTTTCATAAAATGGCTGACCCGCCGTGCCACCGAGGCCTCGGCGTATTCGGTAAAGTCGTAGCCATACACCAGCCTGATCGACTCAAGAAGCTCTTTGAGTTCCGCGCTGTTCAAGATAAGGGTAGGTTTGTATCCAATACATGCATAAAAAGTACCTGTGCTTTAAAAGCCGGTTGTTGGGGTTACAGTCTTCAGTCTATCACACTCGTCATTTTGCCTATGAGCTCGTTTAGCACCACCGGTTTCGATACGTAGTCGGTAGCGCCGGCCTGCAGGCACTTTTCCCTGTCACCCTTCATGGCATTGGCGGTAACCGAAATAATGGGAATGCCGCTGATTTCATCCGTCTTCTTTATCCTGTCAATGGCCTCGTAACCGTCCATCTCGGGCATCATCATGTCCATTAGTATAATGCCGATTTCACGGGGTTGCCAATGGAGTATTTCCAGTGCCCGGTAGCCGTTTTCAGCTGTTACTATGTCGAGCCCCATGCTTTCAAGGTAGGTGGAGAGTGCAAACGTGTTGCGAATGTCGTCGTCAACAATCAACACCTTCCTGCCTTTTAGTTTTTCCGCCAGTTCATCCATTACTTCCTGTGACTTTCAAGTCAAAAATCTATTAAAATTTTATTCAATGTCGTTTAGTTAGCTATTTATCATTGCCGCACCGCTCCGCACTGCCCCTGTTGTGTCTTTTGACCAACAAGCTTTCGTGCCGCCCCGCCCCCGTTGTGTCTTTTGACCAACAGGTCCCAACAGGCCAGACATACCCCATTTGCTCCTATTTATACAACCAAACCCGCATCAGCGACAAAAGTTGTTCAATATTCACCGGTTTGGAAATATAGTCCGACATGCCCGCTTCCAGGCACTTTTCCCTGTCGCCCTTCATTGCCTTGGCTGTGAGCGCGATAATCGGCAGCTTAGCGTACCGGTCTTTCTTCCGGATTTCCCTGGTTGCTTCCAATCCGTCCATTTCTGGCATCATAACGTCCATCAAAATAATATCGGTATCGGGGTGCTCACTTAATGTGGTAAGCGCTGCCTTTCCGTTTTCTGCGGTTATGCATCGTACACCCTCTTCTTCCAGCGCATTGGTAAGCGAGTAAATATTGCGCATGTCGTCGTCTACAATCAGTATTTTTTTGCTTTTCAGCACTTCTTCCGTGCGATGCAGTGACCTGATGATCTGTTGCTTTTCGGCAGGCAGCTTCGATTCCACCTTGTGCAAAAAGAGGATGGTTTCGTCGAGCAGGCGTTCGTTGCTGTTCACTGTTTTTAGCACCACGGTGTTGGCAAGCTTGTTCAGCTGTGCGGCTTCGGCCTTCGAAAGATCTTTGCCGGTGTACACAATTAAAGGTGTTTTGTTTAGCTGAGGATTGGCTTTTATTTTTTCCATCAGGTCAAAGCCCGTCATGTCGGGCAGGCCGAGGTCTAAAATCACACAGTCAAACTTCTCGTTTTGCATCATTTCGTATGCCTCGGCACCCGTGTAAGCCGAAACGGACTTTACATCGCCATTGCCTATCAGCTCTTTGATGGAGTTGTTTTGCACCTTGTCGTCCTCCACCACCAGCAGCCTTTTGAGCTTGCGGTTTACAAACTCCTCAATTCGCCCGAAAGCGGAATCGAGCTCTCCTTTCGAAATCGGCTTTTTTACAAAATCGAAGGCGCCAAGCTCAAAGCTTTCCTTCCGGTGGTCGTAGCCCGAAATAATTTGTACGGGAATGTGGCGCAGGTCGGGGTCGTTTTTCAGCTGTTTCAGCACCTCCGAGCCTTCCATTACCGGCAGCTTCATGTCGAGGATAATGGCATCGGGCTGGTAGTGCCGTGCCAGGCTAAGGCCGGTGTTGCCCTGGTTGGCCACTATGCCCTTGTAGCCCTTGCCACGCACAAAATCGAGCAGCACGCCGGCGAAAGCGTCGTCGTCTTCAATAATAAGCACCAGCCTGTCTTTTTCCGATACCGTAAAGCGGTCGTCGTGGTGGTCGGATGCCTGCGCAGCCTTACCCGCAGCCCTGCCATTAGCCGGTACAGAAGGCTGCCCGTTACGCCTTGGCTTGATAAAGATTTTCTTTTCGCCTTCTGCTATTTGAGTGGGATCGAAAGTTACCGGCAGGTATAGTGTGAATGTAGTTCCCTTGCCCTCTTCGCTTTCGAGGTGTATTTCCCCACCCAGCGCATGTGCCAGCTCGCGGCTTATCGAAAGGCCCAACCCGGTGCCGCCAAATTTTCGCTTTGTGGAGCCATCGGCCTGCTGAAAAGCCTCGAACACCACGTTCAGCTTGCTTTCGGGTATGCCTATGCCCGTGTCGGACACGGTAAATTCCACCTGGTCGCGACCAGCCTTACCGGCAGCTTTCGGCGCGGAATTCCGGGGCCCTACCCGCTTTATGCCCAGGCTTACCTGCCCACCCTCGCCGGTAAATTTAAAAGCGTTGGAAAGCAGGTTACGCAGAATCTGCTCCAGCCGTTGGGCGTCGGTGGTAAACGGGGCGTCAAAGTCTTCTTCTTTGAAGTCGATAGTAAAGTCAATCGACTTATTTCTGGCCACTTCCCGAAACATGGCCGACAGGCTCTCTACCACCTCGGGCAGGGGTACTTCGGTAATGTCTAGTTCTATTTTTCCCGCCTCCACCTTCGAGAGGTCGAGGATTTCGTTGATGAGGTTGAGCAGGTCGGTGCCCGAGTTGTAGATGTTTCTGGCAAACTCCACTTCTTTTTCGCCGAGCGCCCGGCTTTTGTTTTCCGACAGTATCTGCGACAAAATGAGCATGCTGTTGAGCGGCGTGCGCAGCTCGTGCGACATATTGGCCAGAAACTCCGACTTGTACTTGCTGGTAACCTCCAGCTCGCGGGCCTTGGTTTCCACATCCATTTTGGCTACTTCCAGCTTTTCTTTCTGCTCTTCCAGCAGGTTGGCTTTTTCTTCCAGTTCCTCGTTGGTTTGCTGCAGCTCTTCCTGCTGCGCTTTCAGTTCGTTTTCCGATTTCTCCAGCAGCTGTGTCTTTTCCTGCAGCTCCTCGTTAATTTGCCGTAGCTCCTCCTGCTGCGCCTCCATTTCCTCGGCCTGCCGCTGGGTTTCTTCCAGCAGCTCTTTCATTTGGGTGCGCGATTGCGACGAGTTGAACGCTATGCCCACGTTTTCGGCCACCAGGTTCAAAAACTGCATGTGCTCCTCGGTAAAGTCGCTGGCCGAACCCAGCTCAATCACCCCTTTTACTTCGTCTTCGTAGAGAAACGGGTACACGATGAGGTTTTTCGGCACGGCACGACCCAGCCCTGAGTTAATCTGGATGTAATCGTCGGGTACGGGCCTGAACACGATCGGCTTTTTCTCAAGTGCCGACTGGCCTACCAGCCCCTGGCCCGGGTATATTATGTTGGTGTTGTCTTTCCGCTGCTGAAAGGCGTAGCTGCCAACCAGGGCCAGGTGGCCGTTTTCGGCGAGGTAAATAGCGCCGATTTGGGCATTGAGGTAGCTGGCAAGCTTGGTTACCACCTCCTGCGCCAGCTCTTTTACACTGCGCTCGCCCCGCATCTTATCGTTAAGCTCGCTGCTGCCCGAGAGTAGCCAGGTGCGTTTTTCATTTTCGCCGGCCAACCTTTTCAGGTTGTTTTTCATGTTGTTGAGCGCAATGCCTAGCGTGTCTTTGTCGCTTCGCACTGTCACCTCAGCCGAATAGTCGCCTTGTCCTATCAGCTCAGCGGCTTCGGAGTAGTCGCGGGTAATAGCTACCAGCTGGTTGAATGAGCCGGCAAGCAAGCCGATTTCATCTTTGGACGACACATCGACGGAAAGATCAACATCGCCGCGGCTGATGCGGTCTGCAGCTTCCTTCAGGCGCATCACCGACGACACTATGTCTGTGATGGTGCTGTACAGCAGCAATGCGATGCCTGCAACCAGGAGCACGGCTACCACCAGGTCGCGCACCAGCTCGCTGGTAGTTTCGCTGAGCCTGCTTTCGGCGAGCTCCTTTATAATCGACGACGACAGCGCCTCAATATTGGCGAGGGCGTTGAGCGGTGCAGAGAAATTATTCCGCCAGGTTTCGTTGTCAACGGTAATCTGCGACTGCGCCTTGCTGAACACCGAGTCCATAAGTGTTACTGCCAGCCGGTAGGTGGGCTCGCTCATGGCTTTTCTCAGCTCGCGGGTAAGCTCGGGCGAGGCCTTGTTTGCAAATTGTTCGATACTGATTTCGTACCTGCCCCTTGCAGCAGCCGCCAGCGCAAACTCGTTGTTCTGAAAGCCGTTGGTTAAAATGGCAAGCGTAACACGGGCACGCACCTCGCCTAAAAAACGTTTGGCATGCGCCATGGACAGGTGTGCTTCGAGGTGCCTGCTTATTTCCAGGTCGCCCGAGCGGCTGAGTATGGCCGATATTTCGTCGGTTATTTGCGTGTGCAAATTTATAAAGGCTGCCCCCAGGCTATCGACATTTGCCCCCCGTAGTGTAACAGTGCTTCTCAAATCCGAAAGCCGGTCAATAAACACGTATTCTCTTTGCTTGTTTTGCCGGCGCAGCGTTTCTCTTAGCTGGCTTATAGCGTCGTCGGTAATATCTCTTTGCCCGAAGAGCTCTTTGCGGTTAGTGGCGTCGGGCACCACCACGTAGGTGAGGCTGTAGGCTCGCTCCTGCGAAATCTGGTGGAGCACCTCCGATATCCTGTCAATTTCCAGCACATTCTCGTTCAGGCGCTTGAGGCTGTCCCGTGTTTCGAGGTTTTCGAGCGCCGATTCGACCAGGAAGACCAGGAGCGCCGCCAGGGGAATCAGCGAAATGATCAGCAGCTTGTTGCGAATGGATAAGTTTTGAATAAACCGCATACGTCGTTTGTGTGTTTTTAACAGCTATCGAAAAGCTAAATATAACCGGAAAATGGTAGGGGGGAAAGGTTAAAAGGTTTGAGTGAGGTTTAAGGTTTAAAAGTTTAGGGTTTAAGGTTTAACGTTTAATGTTTAAGGCCGCCTGGAAAATTCGGTTATTCCAAAATCCGAAGCTCAAACTGGCGGTGCCGGTACCGATGCCTCAGAGAATAGGCCGGAGGTGAGGCAACATTAAACTTTTGAACTGCTTGAGACACAGCCGTAGGCAATTTGCAGCTCCGAAGAACGAGAAAGAAAACAGCCGCAGCACTGCAACCTTAAACTTTTAAACCGCCTGAGACACAGTCGGAGCCAATTTGCTGCTCCGAAGAAGGAGAACCGAAACAGCCAGGCAGTCGTTCCTCTGGCACGCTTTTCTCTCCTATTCCATCAAAATCTAACCAGCTATGATTTCCCGCTTATTAATGCTTATGCTAATTGCCTGCCTTGCCACTGCCTGCGGCTACAACGGTGTTGTGATTGAAGAGGCTCATGAAATTGTTGAAGTGGACGAAAAGGCCACGTTACCCACCGCAGTGAAGAACGACACCCTTTCGGCAAGGGCCACGCCCATTCAGAAATTTCAAACCACGCAAGCCTCATTTTAGCCTATGCGGCGTGTGCTGGCAGTGTGTATTATTTTCCACAGTTTGGCCGCCGGTTTGAGGACTTATTTTCGCTTCGCCCCCGCTATAGCAAGCCGTTTTTGCAACTACAGCAAAAATTTGATGCCCATCGGTAAAGTTTCTTAAATCATCTTACGGAAGTCAGTCGGGGCCTGCCGGAGATTCACAGGCACTCCATGGCCCAAGCCGATACTTGCGCATTATAGCAGAGTGTGTTACGATCCGCCGGCCGCCGGCCAGCTGTTCATTGTCTTTACTTTTGAATACTTCATGCAAGTAGCCCTCTAACGTACCGGACGCTTCAAATCTCAAATCAGAAATTCAAATCCCCCGTTGCAATTTGCTTTCAATCCCGACCGGGCAGCGTCTGATCTTTGACTTATCGGATACTGCTACCCGTGGCCGTGTGTCTCACCGGCACATCCCCCGGTGACTTGCGAAGCTTCTGGTTCGCTCCGAATCTCGGGTTACCGGACTCTTCAAATCTCAAATCAGAAATTTCAAATTCTTTAGTGAGAGCTAATTTCGACTACAACCTAACCATAAACTCACTGCCTTCGCCCTCTACGCTTTGTACATCTACCTGCCCGTTGAGCAGTGCCACATACCGTTTCAGCAGGTGAAGGCCCAGCCCGGTGCCCTGTACGTTGCCGGCATTAGTGGCCCGGTAAAACCTTCCGAAAAGCTGCTTCTGATCTGCTGCGGGGATGCCGATACCGCGGTCTTTCACCAAAAGATAAACCCCTGCCTGTATTGCAGACGATACGTGTATCGGGGCATTGGCGGGCGAATACTTGATGGCATTCGATACAAGATTACGCGCAATGCTGCCCACCAGGAACGGATCGGAGTAAATATCTTCCTCGCCTGTATGCCGGTAGGTAATGGTTTGTCCGGGTTTGGCAAATGGCTTCAATTCTTCCACAACATCGCTGAGAAGCTGGCGCAGGTTCATCTTTTCGATCTTCGGCTGTATCAGGCCGTCCTCCATTTTGCCCAGCGAGAGGAAGTCGTCGAGAATACTGGTAAGCGTGTTTACCGACGTCCGGATTTTTGCCACAAGGCCGGCTACTTTGTCGTCGCCTGCGTGGGCGTTTATTAAAAAGGCGGACGTGAGAATGTTCGTCAGCGGCGTGCGAAATTCGTGTGAGGCCAGCACTACAAAATCAGACTTGATCTTGTTCACGTGTTGCTTTGCCTGCAATGCCTGTTGCGTGGTATGCTCTGCCTCTTTGATAGCAGTGAGGTCGGTTATGGCCATCAGCAGGCAGCGGCGGCCGCTAAAGGTCGCGGGTTGAACCGATAGCGCGACATGCATGGGCTCACGAAATTTTGGCCTAAGAAGCACTTCCGTGTTTCGGAGGGGTCCTTTTTCCAGCACCGAACTCACCAGCGTTTCGAAACCGGCATCTGGTCCGGTGATGTTCAATAGGGTGGCGTGCTTACCCACGAGTTCGTTTCTGGTAAACTCCGTTAGCTCCAGGAGCGCCGGGTTACAGTCGAGAATGAGGCCGTCGTCGGCGGCACTCAGCACCATACCCACAGGGCTCTCGTAAAATAGCTTTTGAAAAAATTCATTTGCCCGGCCGGCTTCCTGATGCGCCAGCCTGGTGTGGCGGAAACTGTGGCGGAGCAAAAAACAAACCGTGAGTGCAAGTGC
>CBFGTI010000242.1:0-7153 GCA_965651695.1 uncultured Imperialibacter sp.
TAAAATAAGGCCGCTAATCCCGCTTTTCTGCGAATTTTAACTAAGTAGGTGACTTCATCCGCTGCTTTCATTAAATTGAAAGTTGATCAATCACACTTTTTATGAAGTTATCCACTTTCACAATCGTAGCGCTGTTTTTCCTGTTCTCATGTGCCTCCAATACACCCGCGGAAGTAGACGGAACATTTGATTACGCCATTACCAACGTAAACCTCGTGGCGATGACCTCCCCGGAAGTGACCACCGGTAAGGCAGTGTATATTAAGGATGGTGTTATTAAAAAAATAGTTCCGGAAAATTCGGTAAAGCCAAACCAGGCGACTCAAATGATCGACGCCAAAGGAGCGTACCTCGTACCCGGCCTGGCTGAAATGCACGCCCATATTCCACAGCCGGGGCCAGGCCCCGACAAGGTGAAAGAAACGCTGCTGCTTTACCTCTCTCAAGGGGTAACCACTATTCGCGGCATGCTGGGGCATCCATCGCACCTGGAACTGAGAGAAAAAGTAAACGCCGGAGAGGTGCTGGGCCCCCGAATTTACACTTCCGGACCGTCGTTCAACGGAAACAGTGTGCCTACCGCCGAAGTGGCCCGCCAAATGGTAAAGGAGCAAAAGGCGGCCGGCTACGATTTTATGAAACTCCACCCCGGTATAAAGAGGGATGTGTTCGACAGCATGGTGATAGCTGCCAATGAGGAGGACTTCGGCTATAGCGGGCACGTGTCTACGCTGGTCGGAATAAGAAGGGCATTGGAGTCGGGCTATGGCACGGTCGATCATATAGACGGGTACCTCGAAGGGCTTGTGTCCAACCGCGACCAGATGGACCCCAACTCCAACGGCTTTTTTGGACTTAACTGGGTGCCGATGGTTGATATGAGCCTGTTGGATGAGCTGATTGCCCTCACGCTTGAAAACGGCGTAGCGGTGGTGCCTACCCAAAGCCTGATGGAACGCTGGCTTTCGCCAAAACCCGCCGAAGAAATAGTCGCCGAACCTGAAATGATCTATATGTCGCCACAAACACGTGAGCAGTGGAAAAACACGAAGAAAAGTTTTGAGGCGGACCCCAGCTATAGCCAGGAAAACGCCAACAGGATGAATGAGATCAGGCGTGAAATGCTGAGAAGGATGCACGAAGCAGGTGTGACCATCATACTTGGCTCAGATGCACCTCAGGTATTTAACGTGCCTGGCTTTTCAGCGCACCACGAGTTGAAATCTATGGTTAACGCCGGCATGTCACCTTTCGAGGCTTTGAAAACCGGTACGGTAAACGCCGCGGCGTATTTCGAACAGAAGGGTAAATTCGGCGAGATAAGCGAAGGAGCCTCGGCCGACTTGCTGCTGGTAAAGAAAAACCCGCTGGAAGACATAGCCAATATGGATGCCATTGACTGGGTAATGGTGCGGGGCAGGCTGCTCGACCGTAAATTTATCGATCAGGAGCTCGGAAAAATTGCCGCCATGTACAGGGAATAGCGGAGAGGCAGGTCGGTAAACCAAGCCGGTCTGCAAAACGGATGCTGACGCAACCGCCTCCTTGTTTTCCAGTTCAATAAGCCGGAACTTTGCGCTATGATATTAGTGGAGAACGCTGTCATTTCGGATGACATCAAAGAGCAATTGTTTGTATGTGACCTCACCAAATGCAAAGGTGCGTGCTGTGTGGAAGGAGACCTTGGGGCGCCGCTGGAAGAAGATGAGCTGGCAAAAATTGATGAGGTGTTGGAGGAGGTGAAACCTTTCATGTCGGAAGCAGGCGTAAAAACGATTGAAAAAGAGGGAGCCTATCTGCTTGATGAGGATGGCGACTTTTCTACTACAACTATCAATGGCAGGGAGTGTGCCTTTGCCATTTACGATGACAAAGGAATTTTGAAATGCGCTATTGAGCAAGCGTGGCTGCAGGGAAAAACGAAATGGCGGAAACCCATATCCTGTCATCTGTATCCGATCAGGGTTACCAAATACGACCACTACGAGGCGCTTAACTACCACCGGTGGCATATATGCTCTCCTGCATGCCAGCACGGCAAATCGCTCGGGGTGCCGCTGTATAAGTTCTTGAAGGAAGCGCTGATTCGCAAGTACGGTGAAGCTTGGTACCAGCAGCTGGTAGAGCAAATTGAGGCGCAATAGCGCAGTTATCTGTTTAAGAGTTTAAGGCCGCTGGCAAGGTTTAATGTTGCAGAACGTTCCCTTGCCCTAAACTCTTAAACCATAAACCTCAAACTACATTTTCACCGGTATCATAAGTGAAAGCTGATGTCCCAACACGTTGTCTCCACCGGCCTGAGTACCCAGCTGAGAAATATTGTCCAGATAATCGGTGGCCGTATTGAGCAAGTTGAGCCGGTAGGCCAGCCCGAAGTTGTTTTTGAATTTCCAGGCAGCGCCGAGGCTGGTTGGGGCCAAAACCGTAAGTGTACCGTAGGCTTCATTGGCGGCACGGGTGTTGTTCTGGTTGGCAAAGCTTACGCCTTCTTCATTTTTTGGCTCATATCTTACCAGCCCAACTCCCTGCCCTACAAAAATGCGGAATCTCTCTCCATTGTACACATGCCATAGCAGTTGGTAATAAACGGAAGTTATGGAGGTATTGAAGTAAGTGTTCGGTGTGCGGCCGCTTTCGGCCTCAACATCAAACACCGGCGATGTGTCTTGCCCCGAGATGCTGCCCGCCAGCAGATTGAGGCTGCCGCTAAACTTCTTATGGGTATTGAATTGAAGGCCGGCATAAAATCCGCCGGTCCATTTGCTGAAGTTGCGGCCCAGGTCGCCCCGATAGGCCAGGGAGCTAAAGCCAAGCGATATCCACTGATGCGTGGAATCTTGCGCCGGGGCACTTTGAGCACAGGCCTGGTGCCGGCACAAGGCGAGAAATAACAGGAGAAAAAACGAAGCAGCGCTTTTCATACTCCGAAATATATGAAATAATCGAGAGGGAGTTTTTAAACTATTTTCCTGTCCAAACATTTCTTAAATTAGCAACTATGTACTTTTCAGATAAGATTCACGAAATGAACAACGAATTCGTTTCGCTGTGCCAGCAACACAGTGTCGGGGAGTTGTATGTGTTTGGATCTTCAGTAACGGACCAATTTGATGAGGAACGCAGTGATATTGATTTACTGGTTGAAATAGAGGAAAATGACCCGTTGGAAAGAGGCGCCAAGTTGATGTCGTTGTGGGATAAGCTCGAAGAATTTTTTCAACGTAAAGTAGATTTACTAACTAAAGCCACGATAAAAAATCCCGTTTTACGGAAGAGCATTGATGCCACGAAAGTTTTAGTGTATGACGGAAGAGGGCAGAAAGTACTTATCTGATATATTGTTGGCCCTAGAAAAAATAGGTGTCTTTACAAAAGACTATCCAGCTTTGATACATATGAAGCCGACACCAAAACTCAAAGCGCTGTAGAGCGACAACTTGCAATTGTTGGTGAGGCATTAAATAAGTTTTGTAAACTTGAGCCTGGCCGGAAAATACAAAATACCCCGCAAATTATCTCATTCAAAAATAGATTAGTGCATTCCTATGATGCCATAGACAATTCCATTGTGTGGCTGGTGCTTAAAAGGTATTTGCCTGATTTTGAACGCGAAATCAGGGAGTTGGTTCTAAAGGCTTAAGCGCTTGGCTGTAGTATTTATCCACTCCCAGGCTTCCTCCACATGCCTCTGCTCCAGTCTTGTATTTCCCAGCACCATCCTCAGGCAATAAGTTCCTTTTACTTTGGTGTGGGTAATGAAAAGCTTGCCCGAGGCATTTAGTTGCTTCACCAGTTGTTCGTTGAGGGCATTCAGCTTTTCCGGGTCACTTTCCGCTACAGGCTTATACCGGAATACAACCACATTCAGCGATCGGGGCAACACCAGCTCAAAATCCGGATGCGCTTGCACCTTCTGTTCAAAGTCGGTAGCGCAGTTAATATGGCGGCGCAAAGTTTGCTGCAGCCCTTCTACACCAAACGACCGGATCACAAACCACAACTTCAGGGCCCTGAACCTGCGGCCAAGCTGAATGCCCCAATCGCGGTAGTCGTTCACTTTTCCGCGGGTGGCGGTTTTAAGGTATTCAGGCAAGATCTCAAATGTTCTTAAAAGCGCCTCTTTGTCCTTTACAAAATATGCTGAGCAGTCGAAATGCGTAAACATCCACTTATGCGGATTAAACACGAAGCTATCGGCCAACTCCTGCCCCTGCATCATCCACCGGTACTCCGGTAGCAGCAAGGCAGTGCCTGCATAAGCTGCATCGATGTGCAGCCACACATTATATTTTTTGCATATTTCACCAATGGCCTTTAGAGGGTCGATGGCCACTGTGCTGGTAGTGCCGATGGCGGCCACCACAGCCAGTGGCTTATAACCGGCGGCCAGGTCTTTTTTGATGGCTTCGTCAAGCATGTCGGGCCTCATGGCAAGCAAATCGTCAGTAGCGACTTTCACCACGTTTTGCCTGCCAATGCCGGCAATTTTGGCACCTTTTTCAATAGAAGAGTGGGTTTCGGGGGAGCAGTATACCCTAAACCTGTCTTTGCCGCTAAAGCCTATCTCGTTTACACTAAAGTTGGTGAGCTTTTCACGGGCCGTTAGCAAGGCAACTATGGATGCGGTTGAGGCCGTATCCTGAATTACCCCATGCCAATCGGCAGGCAGGTCCATCATCTGCTTCAGCCAGTTCATCACCAGCTCTTCCAGCTCGGCAGCTGCCGGCGACGTTTCCCAAATCATGCACTGCGCACCCAGTGTGGCGGTCAGCATTTCGGCAAGCAGCGACGGATAGCTGCCATTACCAGGGAAGTAGGCATGGAAATGCGGGTGCTGCCAGTGGGTCATTCCCGGCACAATAATTTGCTTGAAATCGCCAAACAGCTGATCGAAGGCTTCACCTTGTTGTGGGGGCGATGCAGGTAGCTGCTTTAAAATATCGCCAGGCTGAGCCGAAGATTTTACGGGGTACTGCTCTATGTTTTCCATAAAGTCGACCATCCAGTCTACGAGCCGGTGGGCTTCGGTGCGAAACGATTGTGGTGTCATCATGTGGCGAATTTATGAATTGAAAAGATCACTATGCCTATTCACGTATTCAGGTTCTTTGCCGAACGGCTTCAAATATCAAAATAGCCGCTGCATTCGACACGTTCATCGAGTCAATTTTTCCCCGCATGGGTATAATGATCTTTTCATCAGCATGCTCCAGCCAAAACTCGGAAAGCCCGGTTGCCTCGGCGCCGAGCAAAAAAGCAGTGGGGGTTTTATAGTTAAACCGGTGGTATGGTTTCGACTGCTCCGCAAGTGCAGCAGCATAGGTGGTAACACGATGTTTTGCAAACCAGCTTCTCAGTTCCTCATTGGCAGTGGCTGCCACAGGCACCGTAAAAAGGCAGCCCACGCTTGACCGGACCACGTTGGGGTTGTAAAAGTCGGTGGTGGGGTCGCATACAATTACGCCACTTAGGCCGGCTGCATCGGCGGTGCGTAGCATTGCACCAATATTGCCGGGTTTTTCCACGGCTTCGAGCACAAGATAGACCGGGTTTTCG
Organism: uncultured Imperialibacter sp.; assembly: GCA_965651695.1. Classification (GTDB taxonomy): domain Bacteria; phylum Bacteroidota; class Bacteroidia; order Cytophagales; family Cyclobacteriaceae; genus Imperialibacter. Next base: position 5,557 of record CBFGTI010000242.1, read on the forward strand.
GCGACGGGAAGTTGCCCAAGAGACAGCTCCTTCATGGCGGCAACTGCAACTATGCCGCCGGTATTTTCGCGGTAGGCAATTTTACCGAACACCTCTTTTGTTACCTCAAACACTTCAACCCCGGCAAAGGAAATGGGATACCGGGGGTCGCTGTTGTAAATTGCCGGGCATGTATAAAGCTCTTTTAGCTTAAAACCGCCCTGCTGTGCAAGCGAAATTTCCCGCACTCCCTCCACCACAAACGCCAGCTGTTCCTGTCGTTCTTTTGGCTTTTGAAGTGCCAGGAGGTTTTTCACCCGGGGATTTTTTAAGCTGCTAAGTTCGAGAGCCATGTGGAGGCGATTATAAGAGCGAAAATACACGATTAAGCTAATTTTTTTGCCCGTGCCGAAAACTCAGCTATTTTTCTTCAATTGCTATGCATTTCTTTAATGGCATTCTTCTTGCTAACTTGCTATTTACCAGCACTTTTTAATTTGATTCGATATGAAAATTCCCCAACAGTCCATTTTTCTGCCAGCACTAATTTCTGGCTGTTTGTGCCTAACTGCCTGTTTCAATAACGACGATGGGGTGCCATTTCCTCCGGAGGTGCTAAATGTGCCTGAAACTGATGAAAGCACCATTGCAACAGTAGAGCCTGTGGAAATAACAAACAATAACGACGTAATTGCAAATTTTGGAGGGGGGCTCCCCCTGGGGATCACGTATGCCACCGACTGGCATTCGGAGGGATTTTTTATCAGGGCGGATGGAAGCGGGTACATTAGCTTTCATCAGGACCGCTTTCACTCCAACTGGGTGTACGACATCAATGACGGCGGATTAATTGTTGGCGCTTACCTGCCGAAGGATGACTACCCTACGTTTCCGGAAGATCATTTGCCGGCCTATGCCTACGCCGTAAATAAGGACGGCACGGCATTTACCGAGCTCCATCCTGCAGGCTATTACTATTCCATAGCCACACACGTGGCCGAAGACGGCACCGTATACGGTCAATTTGGTCAGGTAGACCAAATACTGGCCGGCCGGTTTTCTGGTGAGGAAGTTGAACCACTTCTCGATACGGCGCAGTTTCCCTACTCGGAACTGCAGCTGGTACATACCGATTACCTGATATTAAAAGCGACAAACGCCAGTGGAGACACCGGTGTTTATCAGCTGGCAATGGGAACGCAGGATCCCATACTGCTTTCGCTGCAGGTCGACGATTTCTACTACCTGAAATTGGCAGGAATAAACAGCAAAGGACAAATGGTTGGGCATTATCTGAACATTCAAAGAGGGTTGTATGAGGGCATAACCTTCGACATTGCCAGTGGGGAGACCATGGTTTATAATGCAGAAAACAAGGTTGGCAAATGGACATTTGTAGAATACATGTTTGAAGATGTCAGCGAAGACGGACTCATAGTTGGCATTGGAGGCCGGGTGTCCGGAGGGTCCTTTCCACAGAGAAGAGCTATAGTGCTAAACTGGGACCTGATGAGCGGCTTTGAAGACATTACCCCGGCCAATAGAGATACCTATTCGGAGGCGCACTCCATAACGGACGGGCGACAAGTGCTCGGCTATCTTGGCGTGCCGCGGGAAA
>CBFGTI010000243.1:0-7141 GCA_965651695.1 uncultured Imperialibacter sp.
ATGTACTGGACAATTTTGGCTGCGATGTCAATGCCTGTGGCGCTTTCTATGCCCTTCAGCCCCGGCGATGAATTTACTTCGATAATGAGCGGGCCTCTTGATGACTGCAACATGTCTACACCGGCTACCTGCAGACCCAGGGCTTTTGCTGCCGTTGTTGCAGCCCCTTTTTCAGCTTTGGTAAGCACAATTACTTCAGACGAGCCCCCCCTGTGCAGGTTTGAGCGGAATTCACCTTCTTTCCCCTGCCTGCGCATAGCGCCCACTACTTTGCCGTCTACTACAAATGCTCGAATGTCCGCTCCCTTCGACTCTTTAATGTACTCCTGTACTATAATGCGGGCTTTCAGATTATGAAACGCCTGAATAACAGAGGTTGCCGCCTTTTTGGTTTCGGCGAGCACCACCCCAAGGCCTTGCGTACCTTCCAGCAGCTTAATAATAACCGGAGCACCCCCTACCTGCGATAGTATCTCGTCCACATCCATCGAATAATTGGTAAATACCGTTTTAGGCAGGCCAAGCCCTTCTCTGGATAATATCTGCAGGCTTCTGAGCTTGTCTCTTGAGCGGATAAGTGCCTGAGATTCTACCGTGGTAAGCACCTTCATCATTTCGAACTGGCGTACAACAGCCGATCCGTAGAAGGTAACCGACGCACCTATGCGGGGTATAATAGCATCGAAGCCTTCGAGGTACTTGCCATTATAATATATGGCAGGCTTTTTTTGCTCGGTAATGATGATACACTTGAGGTGGTCCACTACCTCTACCTCGTGGCCCATCAGTGTGGCAGCTTCCACAAGCCTTTGGGTGGAGTAGAGTTTGTTGTTGCGCGACAATACAGCGATTCTCATGAAAGCGCTTATTTTGGGTTAGAGGCGAAAGGTATGGCAAATCCTGCAGACTCCAAAGAGCAAGTATCCATCCTTTTGCGGCGTTAACGGCGCTTTTCAGGAAATGATATGAGGCATAGGATATTAGAATAAAATAAAACCTGATCCGGGGTATCGCAATTTTTTTGATGTTGAGGAAAACTTCGGATAGTGTTAAGGCTGATTTACCCTATTCCATATATCCAGGTGCATCTTCCACTCGCCGGCTACCTTCTTCCACACGATTACATATTTACCTTTCGCCTTTTGGTAAGACTGTCCCCGGGTTATCCCACTCACTTCATAATAGCCATAGTCGTAGGCGGTATTGCCTTCAATAGTAATTGCCTCCGGGTAAATTTTGTGAAAAGTGGTCGTGTCACCTGCACGTGGAGCCCAATAGGCGCGAATGGCGTCTTTCCCTTGTAAAATAGGCTGGCCGTTTGGAAAAATGGATGCATCTGCGGTATAGGCATTGGTGAGTGCGTCGATATCGCGGTTAACCACGGCTTCCGAAAATGCGCTGATCCTGGCTCTGATCTCTTGCTCGTCGTTCTGCCCAAGCGCAAAAAAACATGGGAGCAGCAGGTAAAATGTACATAGCGTTCTCATCGCTATTATTCAGTTAGGCCGGTATACTCGAGAATAAACTGCGGACAGCGCGGTTCTCCCAGGAAAAAATCGCCCTCCTTGCCTTGCGTAAGTGCCCAGCGGTCGAGCCACGAAATACCGGCATTTCCAACAAACGTATCTTTACTTAGGTAGGCGGGATCCTTCAGTGCTTCGGTGAGACTCACAAATTCGTATCCCATTTTTGCATAGGCGGTTAGCAGGTCGCCCAGATAGCCGGCATTTAGCAGGTTTGCATGAATGAGGAGGATGTGGTCGATATTCCTGCCGAATAACTTTCCGGACTGTCGCTCGTAGTGCACTGCTTTTTCTGTCATGTAATTGACGTATGCTTTTCCCACTTTACCCATGAGCACCGTATCTCCCTCTCTGTGAGCTTTGTCGTAGGCATTGGCAAATATCCATTCGGAATTGTCTATGGTAACCGGAGCCTCAATGTAGCCGCGGTTTGTCAGGTAGCTTTCAAGAGCCAGTACCTTTTCGGGTGTATTCCCCCGATGCAGAAAGGGGTGCCGGAAGTAAATCATCTTTTGTCCTGTGTTTTCCATCAACTGGCGGCTTATTGGTTCGCCCTTTTCAACCTGTACAAAAAAATCCGCCGGGGTTAGCCTGTTGTAGTCGAGGTGGCCGTAAGTATGATTGCCAAGCTCCAAACCGGCACTCGTCCATTCAGACAGCATTTGGCTTTTGAAGGCGACTAACCGATTGTTTTCGTACAGCTTGCCTTCGTTCACAAATCCGATGGCGGGTACGCTGGCCCCCAGCAGGTGCCCTATTATTTCCCGGTTCATTTGCAAAAGCGTGGCCGAATCGTGTCTTATGAGGTGTGCAGGCAGGTCGTCGATGGTAACGGCCATATTTTTACCCTGCCCGCTACCCAGCAGAGGAAAGAACAACATCAAGGCCAGCAAAAGTCTATTCATTAGTCAAACGTGTTAAAAATTCTGTTCCACCTTATTCTTAGTGGCAGCGTATAAAAAGGACCTTCTTCTGTGGAAAACAAGACCATCACCGGCTTGCCTACAATGTGATCTTCTGGCACAAAACCCCAGCTGCGTGAATCGAGAGAGTTGTGGCGGTTGTCGCCCATCATGAAGTAATAGTCTTGCTGAAAGGTGTATCGCTCGGCTTTTTTGCCATCGATGAATAGCTCCTTTAGCTTTATTTCCACGTTCCGGAGCCCCTCAAACCTTTTGATGACGCCTGAGTAGATGGGAACGGTATGTTCATCTAAAACAACAGTTTCACCTTTTTTTGGCACCCAAACAGGGCCGAAATCATCGGTGGACCAGCCATTTGGTGTTCCGTTAGGGAAGTGGTTTTGCTGTTGATTATACGCCGGGCTCTTTATCTTTTCAATGGCCGTAACAAATTCAACTTTACTCAGGTTTTTGACTGTTTCGTTGTTTGTGTGGACCAGGTAGCCTCCGTTTACCTCGTAAAACTCGTTGATTGCTTTCGACTCAAAAAAACGTGCACGCACAGGCCCTTTGGTGGCAAGAAAGTAGCTGCTTTGCTGCCCGCGCGGGATAGGCATTTCCTCGCCGTTCACCGCAAGCAAACCATCGGCAACAGCCACCGAATCGCCTGGAATACCCGCGCAGCGCTTTACCCAATGGTGTTTCATATCGGTAGGATGCTCATCTTCGTAAGGGTAATTAAAAACAACCGGCTCCATCCGCTCCACACTTCGCAAACCAGGCAGCCGGAACATGGGTAGCTGCAACCACGTGAGGTACGATGGAATTTCGGTTCCCCAGAAGGTTTGGTGCGTAAGCGGAAACTGCAGAGGAGTGCCTGTGGTACGGGTGCCGTAGTGAAATTTGCTTACCACTATTACGTCTCCCACGAGCATTGTGCCCTCCATGGAGGGTGTGGGTATTACAAATGGCTCAAAGAGAAGCCACCTGAACAGCGTGGCTACCACTACAGCAAAGAGAATAGATTCCCACCAGTCACGCAAAGCACTTTTTCTTTCACTTTTCTTCTGCTCTTTTACCTCGGTCGTCATATAAAATGCCAGAAACGGACTGGATTTAATTCTTCTCCAAAGTAGAAAGCGGGGTCAACCCATTCCTGTTTGTGGATTACTTCGTAATGGAGGTGGGGCGCCGTAGACATGCCGGAATTTCCCGACAGGGCAATCACCTGACCCTTCACAACACTTTCACCGGGCTTTACCTTTACCTCCGAAAGCTGCGCATATACGGTTTGGTAGTCGTCGTGGTGCTTTAGTTTCACATAGATGCCGTAGCCGTCAGCAATATTCTCAACCGATTCAACTACCCCATCGGCAGTGGCTACCACTGCTGTGCCCACTGGCATTACGATGTCTACGCCACGGTGCATTTTTTGTTCTTTGGTAAATGGATGCAGCCGGTACCCGAAACCTGAGCTGATTCTGAAATCTCTATCCGTTGGTTTTCTGTCGGGTCTGTCCTTAGCGCCTACGTTTACAACCACGAACAACAGGCAAATGGCGAGCAGGGGGGAAATCCACGTCAGGGGCTGCTGCTTTATTTTCACAAGCTGCTCTGTTCGCTTTACTTTTTGCGCCGTTTTTTTGATGCCGTTGTTTCCGAAACCTTGCAGGGCAAGGGGCAGTGCCGTCTCAAACGGCAGGCCCTGTTCCATGTAAGCTTCGGTGGCACAGCAAACGTGGTCGACCAACTCGGCGGTAAACGACAGGCTGGAGCCCGTTTGCTGCCGAAGTATTTGCTCTATTGTTTCAATTTGATTTTCAGTTAGCTCTTTCATGTTCACGAAAGTTTGGGGTTCAACAGGAATTTCATTGTGGATACGAAGCTGGCGAATTCCTCCAGCTTGTTGGCCGTTTGTGCACTGCCCTTGGGCGTAAGCGAATAGTACTTGCGTATGCGCTTCCCGATACTTACGGTTTCAGTAATTAGCAGACCCTCTGCTTCAAGCTTGTGCAATGAGGGATAGAGTGCTCCTTCTGTCAGCACAATTCTGCCGTCGGTTTGCTCTTTTACTTTTTGAGTAATCTCGTAGCCATACATACGGCCATTTTCTTTGAGGAGCTTCAGCACGATGGTTTGAAGCGTTCCTTTTAATAGCTCTTTCGAATACATAAGACAAATATATATAAGTGTCTTATGTATAAGCAAGCGAATACCTAAATTTCTTATGTATTAAAATGTAAAGGCGATAAAAAAGTCGGCAGACCTTTTCTTGTTGTACCCGGTTTCAACATCCGCTTTGAACATCGAGTAATTAAACCCCACGATGCTTGTGATATAGGGGGTAAGCGGGATTTCCACACCGGCACCCAGTATGGTGCCAAAAAATGAGCTGGCCAATGCTCCTGAATCGACGTAAATGTCTTCCTCTGTTACCACTAGCTGTCCGTTTACGCTCTCAAGGCGGTCGGTTAAAGAATAGCTTTTGGTAGAGAGTCCCACCTGGGCTGCAAAACCCGCCTGTAAGTATGGCGAGGCATAGTAGAATGGCAGCCGGTACTTAAGCAGCACGGGCAGGTCGAGGTCGATATGGTCGAGGTAGTGGGTATTTAAGGATGTAATGCCTGTTTCGGGATTGTAGGTGGAGGCTTCGGTAGTAAATGTAAAATGGGCGGCCGACGGCTGCAAGGCTATGAGAAACTGAGGTTTATACGAAACCGGTATTTCGATGATGCCACCCAGCGACAGAGCCATATCCGTTTCGGGCACGGCAGGAAAATACTTGCTCTTTATTTCGTTGTTTAGCATTTTCAGGCCTACAGCGGGGCCAATCCTGAATTTCGGGAAAGGCTTATGCAGGCAGTCGTTGTACTGTGACACAAAGTACTTGAGGTTAGCTCTTTTATATTTCGCCAGGTTAATGGATTTGGCAGTCAGGTAGCAATCTTCGAGTTCCGTTTCGAGTACCTCCTTGTAATAGGCCTGGTCTGTTTTAGCCGCAGAAAGGAGCGTGAGCGTGCTGTCTCTTTCCAAAAAATATGTTCGCTGCTTCCCATCCCGCAGCGAAAGCAGAGAAACTCTTCCGTGTTCAAGCAGCTCGTAGAAGAGTGTGGTTCCCTGGACGGTGCGTGCTACCCATTTCTTTTGCCCATCTTCAATGGCGAATTCTAAAGCTTCGCCCGGCTTGAACGCTTTTTTGTTGCCATTGTTAAACTGAAAAACCACCTGTGTGGGATCCGGCGTTTCAAGGCCGTGAATGGCGCCGTAGTACAGCATTTCCTTCGTTTTCAGGTACCCTTGCTTTTGGGCAGTCGCAAGGCCCGGAAGCAATGCAATAAGAAAAATTAGCGCGGGTTTTTGTAGTAGTTGTAGCATGGTATGGTAACAACCGAAAGAGAAATGCACCTATTCGGATAGCCATTTTGTTGAAAAAAAAGTGAGGAGGAGTGCTACCAACTCGGGGAGAGGGGTTTACACTGCAACTGGATCGGTTTTTTCAGGTTTAGATAGTGGAAGCTGTATTGACAGCGAGAACGACTCGGCCTGTTCTCTCATCTGAAAACTCGCCAATTTTCCAAAAATCAGCTCGATTCGTCTCATTACGTTTTGTAGCCCCACGCCGTAGTACGAATCGGTTTTATCGGTACGCTTCTGCGAGGCCTGTTTGGTGTTGTAGGTACTGAAGTGCAATACATTCCCCCGGATCTCGCCGTTGATGCGTATTTCAAACTCACCACTTTTGTTTGGTCTACCTGAGTGAAAGCAGTTTTCTACCAGGGGAATGAGCAGCATGGGTGGGAGCTGCCACTCATCGGCATCGGCCGGCAGATTTATTTCGAGGGTGGGGCTGCCGGTTAGCCGCATTTTTTCCAATGCAATGTAGTCGTGCAGATGCCTTATTTCCGAAGAGAGATCCACCTTCTTTTTTTCGGACTCGTAGATCACATAGCCCATAACCGATGACAGCTTAAGAATGGTTTCGGTGGCTTTGTCCGATTTATTTAAAATGAGGGAATAGAGGTTGTTGAGCGTGTTAAAGAAAAAATTGGGGTTAATCTGGGTTTTTAAGAAAGAGAGCTCGGTATGCAGCCGCTGTTGCTCCTGCAGTTGCGATTGCTGCTGTTGCAGGTAGGCATCTTTTAAAATCTTCACGGCAGAAGTAATAAAGATGATCATAACTATGTGGCTGGCAGTAGCGCTGAACTTCCGGGGGTGATAAAGGTACCCAGCGTTAAATTCGTAGATGCCTGTAGAGATGAGCCCGCGGATTACTTCGGTTTGCAGCACAGTGGCTAAAAATGCCGTAGAAATTAAAGCGAGCCCATAGTAAAAATAGCGGTTTCTGCTCAACCAGAAGGGCAGCAAAACATACAGATTGAGATACGAAGCGCCAATTTTTACCGGCAACTCGGCTAGTTGCACCACGGGCGAAGCGTCGTAATGCTCTATATAAAGGTAAACTCTGTGAAAATAGTATGCTGCCCAAAACAACAGGTGGGCATAGATGCGGTTGTTAACGTTGAATAATCCGGAGGAAAGACGCATAAAATAAATCTCCACCCTATAAACGGATTTCCTGAAAATGGTTACAAAAACTTAGCATGCTTCCGGACTTGCCGTGTAAGATTTGTGCCGGCAGCGAAATTTTTCTCATCCTCTACGGGGTGCCGATGAAGGCCCTCAGCTTGATGCCGGCATCGTTTATGATTTCCGGCG
>CBFGTI010000244.1:0-7035 GCA_965651695.1 uncultured Imperialibacter sp.
CGAAATTGCGCATGAAGCTGGTATAGCCTCTGAGCAGGTAGCGGCCGGCTGCCAGGGTATCGGCCAGGGCAAATTCGGCAGCCCCGCTTCCATTTTCAATACCGATATCCCGCCTCGCCAGCACTTCTTTTTGTTCATTGATAAGCTCTACGTACACAACTTTGCTTGGAGCAGTGGCAAGGTGGCTAACTCCATGCGCCAGGTAAGCAGCAAACCAGATGGTGTCACCAGCGGCGTAGTAAGGCTTATCGGTGTGCAGGTATACTTTTTCCGGCGTGTAGAAGGAAAGATAATCTTCGATCTTTTCGAGCAGGCGGCCGGGATTGTTGAAAACAACAGCAAAGGAAAGGAAAAGGAGCGGGATGAAAAGAACGCTTAGTTTTCGATTCATGGTGGTGTCTAGTTTACAACAAACTCCTCTGTTTTCACGAAAGGTCGCCTATCTCGGGTTATCCGATCTACGATACCATGCCTATTAAAATCCTCACCTGCCAAAACCCGTCGACTTTCATTCAACCAGTATTTCCACATCAATTTCAGCCAGTGTAGTTTCACCCGGTAATATTAAATTGTGTTCGGATCGTTAGCCTGGGCTTTAATAGCAGCATAAATCTGCTCCTTGTTCTGCCTCAGATTTCCAAGCTTTGGTTCATACAAGTTTTTGCTTTTCCCGCCATTGTGAGCGTCTTACCATCCATTCTAATCTGATTGTGGCTTTTTAATTCACCACAAACTCCTCCGTTTTCACAAAAGGCCGCCCGTCTTCGGTTATCCCCTCAATACGCACTTCGAAGGTCGAAGCCACATCGGAGGTATAAAACTCAAGTTTAGCCGGTTCGCCGTCTGCGGTTGCCAGACCCGCTTCCCAGTAAAGTGTGGGCCGTACGTCGGTGCGAACGTGCGATTCTTTTTTCGTGCTGTAGTCGGGTGTGTAGAATTGGCGGGCGTGGTAGAAGCCAGGGTGAGTCATACCTACGGATCCTTTGGGAATATAATCCGCATCTTCTTCGGCGCCTTCTTTCAGGTAAACAGCCACAACCCCGCCGGCACCTTGCGTACCGTACATGGTAGCGCCTGTGCCAGTGAGTACATCAACAAAATCGACCCGGTTTACTGGAATGGTGTTGATCATGCTCACGTCGACGGTTGAGCCATTTAGCAGGTAAAGCGGATAGATAGTACCACCTTCCAGGCTGGCTGCTCCCCTCACAATCAAGTTGTAGTTGGGGTAACTGCCCACTACTCTTACACCAGGAGTTCTGCCCAGGAAAACCTCGAAAATGCTCAGAAACTGCGAGGTGCGGCTTATGGAGTCCACGTCCACTCTTCTGCTCGGTTTTTTATAGGTCATCCCCGGTCGATTAAACCTTGCGCCATCAATAATCCGCTGGCTTTCCACATCCACCTCATCCAGTACAATCACATCCTGTTTCGCAAATGCCGCTTCAATCTCCTGCACCTTTTTTACCTCCTCGAGGTAAGCAGCGATGGCACGTGCGTTGGCCCATTCCTGTGCGGACTCGAAGTCGTAATTCACCTCCGGCGACTCTTGCTCCGTCAGCGTTATTTTCGTTCCCTCATTCATGTCGCCAGCCTCCAGACCCGATTTTTTACCACCCTTTTTTGCCATCTTTTTCGGATTGGGTGTTTGCACAAGCACTTTAGCGGTGTCGTCAATTTCAAGGGCCGTAAAGAGGAAGTAGCCGTCTTTGTCCGACTCGGTTTCGGCCGACCATAAGTCACCATCTGCCTCGGTAGCCGTGAGGGTAACGGTACCGGTAAAAGGCCTTTCCTGAAAAAAGAAGTCGGTGGCCCTGCCTGCAATACTAAAGCCTGGCTCCACGAGGTGGTTGATGTCAGGCTTTTTTCCTTCGATCAGGTCCTTCCATCTAAACCGCCTCCACCCCTGCGTCAGCATCAGGTTATCGAGCGCTTCAGCCCTGTCTTTGTTTGCTTCATTGAAGTAATAGCCAGGGCTTTCTATCTCCCCTTTCAGATCGGAGCACAGCAGCAAATAGCTCACAAAATTCCAGTCGTCAGCGTCGTGTTGTACTTTGGCTTTGTCTACTACGGCCACCGATAGAGTTGATTTCACGGGTCCCTCTCCTACCGCTATATCAAAGTTTACTTTGCTTCTCTTCGAATAACCCGCCTGCAACCCACTCAACTGCACTTCCGGCCTTTTTGCTTCCTGCGCAACAAATACCAGGCGTTCAGCCTGTGGCCTGCCCTCGCCATCGAAAAATGTAAAATGTGCGATGCCCTCCGGAAGATTTTCTTTTGGTATCAGTGCCTGCAGCGGCTGGCCGGGCGTTGCTTTCAGGGTTAGAAACACAACCCCCCTCACGTGGCCAACCACGGCGCTTCCGTCAAGGGTTTGGTCGGGGCTTTTGTCCACCTTTAGCGTCACAAACTTGGGTGAAACGTTGGTCATGCTCATTACAAAGCCGGAGGGTTTAGCTTTTGGCAGCGGCACTTGCAATTTTTGCAGGCCAACTTTTATATTGGCAGAATAGCTTTCTCCTGCCACTGGCTGCATCAAAAACTTGCCGGTGCCCAGCTTGCTGCTTTTGAACTCTGCAATTTTAGCACCGTTGCTGTCAACCACTTCTCCCGACAGTTCTACGCCTCTGCCATCGGGTGCCTGCGCCTTTAATGCTACAGTGCTCCAAAGCCCGTTTACAAGGTCGCCTCCTTCAGGGAAAAAACTTATCTTAATGAGGTCAGCATAGGTTTCCATTTCTTGTGACCTCAGTTCGTCAGCAGAAGTGGCGGCAAGGTCGGATTCGCTAAATGAGGGTTGACCTACCCGCTGTATCTGGATTTCCTTTTGATAGAAAAAGGCGGGATCAAAATTCCTCATGAAGCTTGTATACGCCCGCAGCAGGTAAGCTCCCGATACCAACGTATCGGGCAGGCTAATATCTCCCGACCCGGTTCCTCCGGCAATAAAAATGTCGCGTTTTGCAACCACGGCTTTGTCGGCGCTCACCAGCTCCACGTATACCAGCTTGCTCGGCGCATTGGCCATGTGCGATATGCCGTGCGCCAGGTAGGCGGAAAACCAGAGCGTATCACCTGCCGAATAATAGGGCTTGTCCAGGTGAAGATAAATTTTCTCAGGAGTATAATAGGCAAGATAATCCTCAAGCTTTACAACGAGGTCGTCTACAACCGGGAAACGCGACAAAAAAGAAAAAAAGACAGGTAATAAAAATAGCAGCCAAAGGCTTTTTCTCAAACTGGTCATAATGTTTAAAAAAGGTTTGATGATAGAAATTAAAATAATTGCAGGTTCTATATTAGAAATTAAAACCTAAAGATTAAAAATAATTGAGCGTGTTTAGCAAATTTTAACATAAAAGTGCGCCTGACGCTGAAAATAGCCCGCTGAATTTTCTATTTCGGATTTTTTACCAAGAGGCCCTCCATTGTGGATAACTCCTGACGGAATTTTTCTACTTTCACCCTCGTTCATAATACTGCATTTTTCTTCCGCCTATGTATCTCATTTTTGACACAGAAACCACCGGCTTACCCCAAAACTATAACGCCCCGCTTACTGATTTCGACAACTGGCCACGTGCAGTGCAAATAGCCTGGCAGCTGCACGACGCCACCGGCAAGCTGATATCCAACAAAAGCCTCATAATTAAACCCGAAGGTTTCGAAATCCCCTTCAACGCCGAAAAGATCCACGGCATTTCTACCAAAAGAGCCCTGGAAGAAGGTTTGCCCCTGGATGATGTACTGAAGATTTTCAATGCTGACCTGAACACCGCACAAGTTGTGATCGGCCATAACATTGAATTCGACATCAATATTATGGGCTGCGAGAATCTCCGGCGCAATGCAGAGAGCGTACTCACTAAGCTTCCTTGTATAGACACGAAGGATGTATCCACCGACTTCTGTGCCATACCCGGCGGCAAAGGGGGTAAATTTAAATGGCCCACCCTTACCGAACTACATCACAAGCTCTTTGGCAATGGCTTTGCAGAAGCACACGATGCCGCCTATGACGTGGCGGCAACAGCCAAGTGTTTTTTTGGTCTGATAAAGGCCAACATCATAAAGCCCCTTGATGGCACACCTGCGGAAAGCATCACCTACGAAGAGCCAAAGCTGGATGCAGCCAATTTTGCGAGAAAAGAAGACAAAGCAGCCACCGCGGGCAAAACGGTTGCCGTCGACATAAAAGCTCCATTCTGCCATTTGCATGTCCATTCGCAGTTTTCCATACTACCGGCCACTGCCGACATCAAAAGCCTGGTGGCTAAAGCAAAAGCTTACGATATGCCGGCAGTTGCACTCACCGATTTGGGCAATATGTTTGGCGCCTTCAAATTTGTGAGGGAAGCGCACGCAAAAGAGATTAAGCCTATTGTGGGCTGCGAGTTTTATGTATCGGCCGACCGGCTCAAGAAAAAATTTACCAAAGACGACCCCGACCGAATGACCCAGCAGGTGCTGCTGGCCAAAAACAAAGCGGGGTATCACAACCTGGCCAAGTTGTCGTCGCTGGGTTATACTGAAGGGCTTTACGGTTTGTATCCCAGGATCGACAAGGAACTCATTAAACAATATGCCCCCAACCTGATAGCACTTTCGGGCAATTTGCAGAGCGAGATCCCACACACCATCCTTAACCAGGGCGAAATGCAGGCCGAAGAGCTTTTTAAGTGGTGGGTAGATGTATTTAAAGAAGATTTTTATGTGGAATTGATACGCCATGGCTTGCCGGAAGAAGACCACGTAAATGAAGCGCTGATTCGCATGGCCAAAAAGTACGGCGTAAAAGTGTTGGCTGCCAACGACGTATTTTATACCAACCAGCCCGATGCGGATGCACATGACATCCTGCTCTGCGTAAAGGAAGGCGAGGTAAAATCGACCCCGATAGGAACCGGGCGGGGCAAAAGGTTTGGTTTCCCCAACGACCAGTTCTACTTCAAGTCGCAGGAGGAGATGAAGAAGCTGTTTGCCGACGTGCCTGAGGCTATAGAAAACATAGCAGAGCTGGTTGAAAAAATTGAAAGTTACAAGCTCGACCGGAATGTGCTGCTACCGGCTTTCCCTATTCCAGAAGGATTTGAGTCGGAAGATGCCTACCTGCGCCACCTTACCTACGAGGGGGCTAAAAAGCGCTACAAGGAAATTACCCCTGAGATACAGGAAAGGCTGGATTTTGAGCTGGAAACCATTGCCAAAACGGGTTACCCCGGCTACTTCCTCATTGTGCAGGATTTTACCGGCGAGGCCCGCAAGATGGGCGTATCCGTAGGGCCGGGACGGGGCTCGGCGGCAGGCTCGGCGGTAGCGTATTGTATTGGCATCACCAATGTGGACCCCATCAAGTACGACCTGCTTTTCGAGAGGTTTCTTAATCCTGACAGGGTATCGCTGCCCGATATAGACATCGACTTCGACGATGAAGGCCGCGGTAAAATTATAGACTGGGTGGTAAATAAGTACGGCAAAAACCAGGTTGCCCAGATTATTACCTACGGCACCATGGCAGCCAAGTCGTCAATCAGAGACAGCGCGAGGGTGCTGGAGCTGCATTTGTCGGAAGCCGACGTGCTGGCCAAGCTGATCCCGGAGAAGCCGGGTACCACCTTGTCGCAGGCATTTAAAGAGGTGCCCGAGCTGGGCATGATAAAAAACGGACGTGACCTGAAGGCCCAGGTGCTGCAGAAAGCGGCCGTAATTGAGGGAACGGTACGAAACACCGGCATTCACGCCTGCGGTATTATCATTACCCCCGACGACCTCACCAACCATATCCCGGTGTCGGTAGCCAAAGACTCGCCCCTGCTGGTTACGCAGTTCGACAACAGTGTGGTAGAAAGTGCCGGCATGCTGAAGATGGACTTTCTGGGGTTAAAAACACTCAGCATTATCAAAACTGCTATTGATAACGTACGGCTCCGGCACGGGGTCAACATCGATCCGGATGAGATTCCACTGGACGACCCAAAAACATTCGAGCTGTACCAGAAGGGCCTTACCAACGGTACATTCCAGTTTGAATCGCCCGGCATGCAGAAGCACCTCCGCAACCTGAAGCCCGACCGGCTGGAAGACCTCATTGCCATGAACGCCCTCTACCGGCCGGGCCCACTGGAATACATCCCCAACTTTATAGCCCGTAAGCTTGGCAAAGAGCCGATCACCTACGACCTGCCCGAGATGGAGGAATACCTGAAGGAAACCTACGGCATTACGGTGTACCAGGAACAGGTGATGCTTCTTTCTCAAAAGCTGGCAGGCTTTACCAAAGGTGAAGCCGACGTACTGCGGAAGGCCATGGGTAAAAAGCAGCGGGAGGTGCTGGACAAAATGAAGGGCAAGTTTATTGAAGGAGCCGTAAAAAAAGGGCACCCGGCCAATAAGCTTGAGAAAATTTGGAAAGACTGGGAAGCCTTTGCACAGTACGCCTTCAATAAGTCGCACTCTACCTGCTACTCGGTGGTGGCCTACCACACGGCTTACCTTAAAGCGAATTACCCGGCCGAGTACATGTCGGCGGTGCTTACCCACAACCAAAGCAGCATCGACAAGGTATCGTTTTTTATGGAAGAGTGCCGTAACCTCGGGTTGCCGGTACTTGGTCCACATATTAACGAGTCGGCGGTAAACTTTGCCGTAAATGCCAAAGGCGAAATTCGCTTTGGGCTTGGGGCAATAAAAGGTGCCGGTGAAGCCGCGGTACAGTCGATTATTGAGGAGAGGGCTAAAAGCGGGCCTTTTAAAGACATCTGGGATTTTGGTGTGCGGGTAAGCCAGAAAGGTTTTAACAAGAAAACATTTGAATGCCTGGCAATGTCTGGCGCTTTCGATTGCTTCGAAGAATACCACCGCCGGCAGTACCTTGAGGCGGCAGATGGCGATGCCACACTCATAGAAATAGTAACGAAGTATGCCCAACGCATTCAGCAGGAGGAACAAAGCTCGCAGGTGTCGTTATTTGGTGGAGCTGGTGGCGCGGTAGAAGTGCCTAAGCCACGCATTGCCGACTTTGAACCCTTCAGC
>CBFGTI010000245.1:0-7025 GCA_965651695.1 uncultured Imperialibacter sp.
TTTGTTGCTTTTTTGGCCATAGAAGGTTTAATAAAAAAGGTCATCCTGTGGGATGACCAGCTTTTCTGAAGTTTAAAACTGATTCAGGAAGTGATCGAATGTGTCGCCCCTTAAGCCCAAACGTATGGTTTCAAGCGGTATTACTTCTTGCGGCGCAATATTACCGAGATTTACGTTGGCTCCCAGCAGCTTAATAAACCATACCTGTTGTGCCTTTTGTGGTGCCTCCCAAATAATCCTTTCGAAAGGTATTTTGGTAAGAATTTCCTCTACAAGTCCCTGTCTAACTTCCCCTGAGTCTCTGAAGAGCCCGACATTTCCGCCTTCTCTGGCTTCCCCAATTACCTTCCATGCGCCTGCATCAAGCTCTGTTTGCATCTGCTCAATCCATTTGTATGGGGGAATGATCTTGGCGGCATCTTTCGAGCCAACCTCCGAAAGCACCGTTACCTGCTGAGCCAGCCTGCGTATGTAGTCGCACTTTACCTCATGGTCCATCGTGATGGATCCGTCGGATACCTCCACAAATTCAAGCTTATATTTGTCGAGCACCTTCAAATAATCCTCAAACTGATTGCGAACTACAAAAGCTTCAAAGAGTGTTCCGCCGAGGTATACTGGTATGCCGGCAGACCTGTACAATTCAATTTTTTCCCTAAGCTTGGGAAAAACATACGACGTCGCCCACCCGAGCTTTACAATATCTACATACTCACCGCTGCTTTCGATAAGATCAGAGGCCTCTCTCAAACTCATTCCTTTGTCCATCACCATAGTAAACCCTGTTTGGCGAGGTTTAACGGTGCGCTCAGGAACCTTACTTAATACATAGTTTTCTTGCATTTCACTTTGCTATAAAATCCCAACAAAAAAAGCCAATACTCTAGAGACATGGCTTTCAGCTAATCTTTTAAATAAAGAATCCAGCTATTACTTTTTTCCCTTCGATTTGAATTGCTCAATGATCTTAAACAGCGCTTTCTGAGTTTCTATCTTTGGAAAAAATTCAAAGAGAACCACATGGTTTTCGAAGTTCAAAGTTAAAGCATTTTCTAAAATTGCAAAGGCTTCCCGGTACCTGCCGGCTGTAATAAGATATACAGTAGCCCGATAATACAGGTCAGATACTTCCGGGTTTTCATCTATGCCGGAAGAAATTATGTCTATTGCCTGATCGTACTGCCCCTGTTCAAAAAAGATAAACGACCATCCCAGCCAAACCTGGGGATTTTTCGGATCCAGAATGCTTGCTTCCTCGTAGGCATCGAGACTGCTCACGATGTTTCCAACGCGGTATTCCGCATCGGCCACGGCCATCCAATATTCGGGGTTTTCTACATTCAGCTTTAGCGCCTTATTATAAAAGTGGATGGATTCGAACCACTTTTCCTGAGCCTTTAGGCAGGAGGCTATTCCGAAATACGCCTCGTCGTACATATCGTCGAGCTTGGCGGCTCTCCGGTAGTAGGAAAGTGCCTCGTCCAGCTCCGAAAGCTTTTCGTAGGCTGCCCCAATATAGCAGTAGGTCTCAGCACTTGGCCCCTCCAGTTCTTCGGTAGTTTGAAACGCCTTCAACGCCTTGTCGTATTCCTCAAGGTTCATAAAAGCGTTGCCCATGTTAAAATATGCCGAGCTAAAAGTATCGTCTATGGCCGCAGCATACTCATAGGCATCGATTGCCTCCCGGTGCCGTCCAAGTTTATTGTACACGATCCCCAGGTTGTACCACGCATACTCGGAGAAGGGATCCTTGTCTATAAACTGCTTATAATAGTCGAGGCTGCTCTCCAGCTCGCCGGCTACGTCGAGACAATAAGCAAGCTCATACAGCGCGTTTTCGTGATTGATGTTAAATTCTATGGCCTGCTTGTAAAAATTGGCAGCCTGCTGGTAATCTCCTTTGCCCTGGTAGGCCAGGCCAATGTTATAATACACCTCATCCTTATCTTCAATCCACTCCAGGGCTGTGTGCAGGGCCTCTATGGCCTCGTCGTAGTGGCCGTTAAGCGACATGATGTTGCCTTTGAGAAGTATGATTTCAGAGTCGCCGGGCTGAAGGTTCTCCGCTGTCTCCAATATCCGGAGTGCACTTTCGTAGTCCTCCATCGACGTTAGAATATTGGCCTTCCTTAACATTAGCTCAACTGAAAACGGAAATTGATCTGCTGCAATGTTCACAGCTTTTAATGCCTTGTTGAACTTAAGCCGATCGAGGTAGAAGTCTATGATATTTTCAAAATCGTCTTCTTCGAAATAGTGACTGGCTCTCCCCTTCACATATTCTTCAAACTTTTCAACCAGCTCTTTTAACTCCTTCTTACGAAAATCTTCTGCCATCAAATACAAAGATTAAAAGTGGAACAAAGGTAGGAACAAAAAGGGATGGGAATAGAATCCCGCAAGTCAATCTTTATCTGCCAAATAGCTATACTCATTTTTTGTGCAGAGGGTTTATGTAAGATAGAAAATTATTTTTGGGGAGTTCCAAAAAACCCAAAAATTTTTAGATGATTTTCAACAAACCTTCATCATCTCCAACGATTTCACAACAAAATATTTAAATAATTAATTGAAGGTAGTATTACTACAACCTGAAAATCAGCAATTTATTTTCCAATTCAGCCATCATGCAGGCTCACCATTACATCTCGCTTACATTATTTCCGGCCGGGCCGGCACCAGCAAGCCCATTCCCGCCAATGGTTGTGCTACGAGGTGGCATTGTCTTCGTCGTAGTAGCCATAGCCATAACCGTAGCCATAACCATAGCCATAACCGTAGCCATTCGACTTGACAAGTTCTACCGAATTGAGCACCAGCGAAATATTGCCGAAGCGGTTCATTCTCACCAGCTTCTGCAGCGTTTTTAAGAATGCCTTTCTCGAGTAATTGGCCCGCACCACATACAACGAAAGATCCGTTTTTCTCATCACAATTACGCCGTCAGTTACCAAACCAACGGGAGGCGTATCCAAAATAATAATATCGAAGCTTGCCGAAGCTTTTTTAATAAAGGCGTCAAATGCCTCGCCCAGCAGCAGCTCTGACGGGTTGGGTGGCGTAGGCCCCGCCATGAGATAGTACAGGCCACTAACCTCGGTTTGCTTTATACAGTCGGTGAAGTCGCTTCGGCCGATAAGAACGGTGGACATGCCTATTTGCTCATTTTCCTCATTGAACGCCTGGTGGATCTTGGGTTTTCTCATATCCAGATCCACAACCAGTACTCTCTTCCCTGTTTGCGCAAAAATAGCCCCGAGGTTCACTACTATAAATGTTTTGCCCTCGCCGCTCACCGTGGAGGTAACAGCTATTACCTTTTTCTCTTTCCCGTTTTGCAGAAAATCCATGTTGGTACGGATACTCCTGAGCGATTCGCTGATAACAGACTTCGGATTTTTATGTATTACAAGCCTGGTGGTCGGCATTTTTTCTTTTTTGTAGAAGGGTATAGAGCCCAGTACCGGCACATGGGCTAGCCGTTCGAGTTCCCGCTGGTTCGAAATTTTGTTGTGCAACAGGTAGCGAAGGCCTACAAAAACGAGACTTAAAACCAGCCCGCTTACCACGCCAATGCCATAAATCATCAGCTTGCGCGGATGAACCGGCGAGCCAGGCAATGACGCCGGAGATAAAATAACAAAATTGGGCAACATACCAGCACGGGCGATCTCGAGTTCGGCCTTGCTTTTTATAAGTGAGAAATAAAACTCTTCCTGCAGGTTGTAAAACCTTCTTGTTTTGTTGAACTCCGTTCCCATAGACGGAAGCTCAACAAAGTTGCGCTCGAGACTGGCCTTCCTTGCGTCGAGTTCTCGCAACGCTTTAGACAAGCCCATCCGGTACTCTTCCACCAGCTCCTGCGTGTTTTTGCTCAGCACGTCCATTCGCTGTTTCATCCTCGAAACTGCGTAGGTATTTTCGTTGTAAGATCCCAGCAGCACCTCCCGCTCATTGAAAACCCGGATGTATTCTGCAACGGCTGAAGAAATGAAGTCGGGCAACAACTTGTTGGTAAAGGAGTTGATCAGCAAAGGCTCATTGCGGCGCAGTTGGTTTTGCAGCAGCTCGATGCTGGTAAGCTTGTTTTGCACATCGTAACGCTGAGAATCCAGCGATTTCAGTAAAACGATGGTGCGGCCTACATCGCCCTGGATATCGGTGGTTTTGTTTTCGATAGTAAAAGACTCGAAATAATTTTCGTACTCTTCAATTTTTTCTTCTGTAAGGCTGAGTTGCTCGTTCAAAAACCTGATTTTTTGCTCTATTGCCTGGTTTTTTGCCTCCCTGGTGTACTTTAAATAAAGCGTATCGATGGCAGTTACGAAGTCCCGTGCTTTGTATTTATTGAAGTCGCGCAGGCTTATCTGGATCGTCTTTGCACTAAAGTTGAGCGGCTGAACTGATACGTTGGACTGGAGGTACCCTATCAGTGCCGATTTACTGTTGATAGTAAAATAGTATTTGCCCACCCCGTTGTTTTCCGAATAGGCATCGGTACGTTCGACAAGCAAATTATAATGTTCCGTTTCAATAGAATCGCCAAACCTGTGCCTGGAGGTTACCAGATTCCCTCCCCATTCATAGGAAATTGCAAACTCGTCTCTGCTAATTATTTCAAGATCGATCTGCTTATCGTAAAACGCGCCATTCATTAGCTTGTAGCTTACTGCAAATGGCGAATTTCTGTACCGCTCTTCATTTAAGATCTTGCCATAGTAGTGATACGACACATCGTAATTAATGGCATCGACAACCTTGCTAAAAAAAAGATTTGATTTAAGCAGTTCAATTTCGCCGGAGAGTGAATTGATGTTTGTGTTTTCGAGCGGATTCTGCACACCCAGAATAACCGCCTCATTCTGAATGTCCAGCTTCAGTTCGGACCTCGATTCGTATACGGGCTTGGTATACCTGATGAACAGGTAAGCACCCGAACACGTGATAGCTATAATGGCCAGCATGTACAAAACACTGCTCCTGACTACGCCAAGCAGTTTTTCTACGTCCAGGTCATTAATTACATCAGGCCCGTCGGGTTCGCCGGGTTTAACCCCTCTTTCAGTATGAATATACTCACTCAATTGGTATTGGCTAAAGTTTGAATAACCAGCGCCAGCGTAATTATGCTACTAACGAGGCTGAGTGCCGGCGACACGTCCCGCAGCGACTCCAACCACACTCTGCGCCAGGGTTCTATGTATACAATGTCTCCGGGCTCCAGCCGGATCATCGACTTCTGCATACCGCTGATGGTAGAAAGATCGACCACGAATACCGACGGGTTCTTCGGGTCCCCCCTGATTACTCTCACGTTCTGGCTCCTGGCCTGCTGGCTGATGCCGCCGGATAGCGCTACTACTTCTATAAGCGACGTGTGCTCATTTGTGAGTGGGATAACCTGCCCACCGTTGGCGCCAAGCACTATCACTCTTTTGTTCTCAAACTGTAAAATAACAAACGGATCGATATAATAGGCCGAATAAAGTTGCTGCAATTTCTGTTCGGCTTCGTTGATAGCCATCCCCAGCAGGTCCACATCGCCGATGATCGGCAGCTTTACAAGTCCGTTTTCTCTTACCAAGTACAGAAACCTGTTTTGATTAACCTGGTTAAGGTTGACATTGCCCTCCCGCAGTGCAAAATTGGGATCGACAATTCTTTCGCCTTTGTTGGTATAAACCACCAGGCTTAGTAAGTCGTTTTTTTGTATCCGGTAGTTTTTTTCCACAACAGATACCGCCTGCGACAGCTCAGTTCCTGAAAAATTTTCATCGAGCCTGAACATAATATCCTGCTTGTAGGCTTTGCAGGAAAACATGAATGCCAGGGCAATAAAAGGCAGAACACGTGGCCACTCCATTTTCCTCATACCATAAGCTTTATAAAAAAATCGACCCAGCGGTGTCCCCGTCAACCATACGCCTTTACCAGCTGTGCGGTTCTGATCGCGAATGCGGGGGCAAATGTATCTATTTTTCGAAGATATTCGCTTATTACCAACTGCTCATCAAAATTGGCCACCACGTGCGAGCGCCCGTTCTCGCCCATCATTTCTCTTCGTTCGGGGCTTATGCTCATCATCTTACTCATCGACTCCGCGAGACTTTCCGCATTTTTCTCCTGGCACAAAAAGCCTGTAATCTCGTCGACCACCACCGAATTGCAGCCTGCCACGTTGGTTGCTATCAGAGGTTTACCCATTGCGGCACCTTCGAGCAAAGTTTTGGGGAGCCCTTCCCTGTAAGACGGCAGCACTACCACATGTGCCCTGGCGATCCAATCCTCCACCCGATCGCTCACCCCCACGTAGTCGACCAGGTGTTCACTGGTCCATCTGTTCACTTCTGCTGCGGGAATGCCCCGCAAGTGTTTTTTTTCAATTTGTCCAAGCAATATAAAACGCGCCTTCAGCCCCCTTGCTTTTAACATGGCTGCCGCATCTACATATTCCCTTACTCCCTTGTCTACCAGCAGCCGCGATATCATTATAAAAGTGAACTGCCCGTTGGTGGTGTTTCGGGGCGAAAAACGGTGATAGTCTACCCCTGAGCCCGGAATAACACTTACGCCAGGGCCCTTGAGGGGAATAATGGAAAGAAACAGCTTTTTGTCTGCCGGATTTTGGAAAAAAATGTGGTTGGCATGCCTGAAGGACTCCCTGTATAAAAGGGCGGCTACCGATAGTACCCAATTGTTTTGCAGGAACACGGTGCCCAAACCACTCACATTGTTTATCACGGAGTTTCCCCCAACCAGCTTGGCGGCAATGGTGCCGTAGATACTCGGTTTGATGGTGTAATGAAGAAAAACGTCGGCCCTCACCTTTCTGTAAATGAAAAACAGCCGAACCAGCAGAAAAAAATCCCGAAATGGATTTACCCCCGTGGTATTCATAGAAACGGGATAGTACTCGCATCCCATTGCTTTAAGGCGGTCGGAGTAGCCATCGCTCGGCGCAATCGCAATTACTTCATCTCCCCTATCTAACAAAGTCTCTATCAGGCCTTTGCGGAAATTATAAA
>CBFGTI010000246.1:0-7011 GCA_965651695.1 uncultured Imperialibacter sp.
TACTACTACACGTACGGATCGCCGGTAAGAGACCAGGCAATGATAATGGAAACCCTGCTGAGCCTGAACCGGCAGGAAGACGCCTTTGCCATTCTGCAAAAAATTGCCGCTGAAATGGGCAACAAAGACAAGTGGATGAGCACCCAAACAGCCGCCTATTGTTTTATTGCCATCTCCAAATACGTGCAGGATTTTCCACTCGACGAAACGCTTACCGCCTCGGTTGAAGTTGGTGGTAAGCTTGCTCCGGCAGAAGGCAAGGAGTACGTTACTTCGGTTACGCTTGCCGAACCCGACAAAACGCAGCCGGTAAAGGTGAAGAACAACGGTAAAGCACCGATATATGCAAGAGTGACAAGAAAGGGTGTGCCTATTGAGGGAGGTGAATTGGAGGGTGAAAAAAACATAAGCATGATTGTAAGTTACAAAACCATGGATGGCGATGGGTTGGACGTAAGCAAGCTGAAGCAGGGAACCAACTTTATGGCAGAAGTGGTGATAAAAAATCCGGGGCTGAAGGGGTTGTACAAAGACTTAGCACTTACGCAGCTATTTCCCTCGGGATGGGAGATCATCAATACCCGCCTCGAAGGGACTGATGACACGGCTGCCGGTGGTAACAAACCTGAGTATACAGACATTCGCGACGACAGGGTGATGAACTACTTCGACCTGAAGCCCAACAACCAGATCGTGATAAGGGTGTTGCTGAATGCTTCCTACCAGGGCAGGTACTACATGCCGGCTACTTCGGTAGAGGCTATGTACGACAACTCCATTTACGCCCACAAAGCGGGCAGATGGGTAGATGTGCTGCCACAACAGTAGGCTGTAGTGCTGAAGTATTAGTCAGAATGCCGACCGGTGAAAACCGAAAGGCTGCTTTTCGTGTTTAAATGGCGGCATTCTGATTAAATGCTTATCTTTATAAGGATTGGATGCCTTCGTTTTGAAGTCGGTCTACAACAGATGGGAAATAGTGAGCAAATTCTCAAGCGGCAGATCTGTTATCACCTGCTGAAATTTATACTACTAGATTAACTATGAAAAATTACCAGTTTACAGCTCAGATAGAAAAAGACAGAGAAACAGGTCTATATATTGGCATCGTCCCTAATTTACCCGGTGCTCACACCCAGGGTGCTACATTGGATGAATTGCAACAAAATTTGAAGGAGGTTATCGAATTGTGTTTGGAGGAATTGAGCGAGGAAGAGTTGAATGATCTTTCAGAGTTTGTTGGCTTTCAGCAAATATCAGTGGCGGTATGAGCAAATTGCCTTTAGTGGATTCCAAAACCCTCGAAAAATTATTACTATCGATGGGATTTGAAATTAAGAGGCAAAAGGGTAGTCACGTCTTCTATCGCCATCCGGATGGTAGGTATACCACAATTGCTCACCATACAGGACGAATGATTGGCAGATCCTTAGTGAGAGAAATCTTAAGGCAAATTAAACTGACTCCTGAAGAATTTATTAAGCTTCTGAAATCTGCTTAAGTGTATAGTCAATTCAATCAAATCGCTTTGCTCCAGCATCCACTGTTGCCAAAAAGCTAGATGAAAGCCTAATTGTGCACGAAATTCGGCTTCATTGATTTTGCACAAAGAATAAACAAAGCTGAAGAAGGCCTTACTCTCAATTCCATTGAACTCTTTTAATAAACCTCATTTTATTCGTAATATATGGTTCAACGGACTCGTCGTTCTCATCTTATCTTTCCTTCTCATAATCCTCTTCCTTCCACTCCCCAAACCGCTTTTTCCCAGAAAGTATGCTACCCTTCTCCAATCTGCCGACGGGCAGCTGCTTGGTGCCAGAATAGCGCCCGATGGGCAGTGGCGCTTCCCCCCCACCGATACGGTGCCGCAGAAGTTCAAAACAGCCATTCTTCTTTTTGAAGATGAGTATTTCCACTACCATCCGGGCATTAATCCGGTATCGCTGGGCAGAGCTGTTATACAAAATGTTAAAAGGGGCACGGTAGTAAGCGGCGGCAGCACACTTACCATGCAAACGGTGCGAATGGTATTGGGTAATCAAAACAGAACATTCAGCCAAAAGCTCAAGGAAACTTTGCTGGCGCTGAAAATCGAGCTCTTTCATTCCAAGGCAGAAATTTTGTCACTCTATGCCTACCACGCTCCTTTTGGAGGTAATGTTGTTGGCCTTTCAGCAGCTTCCTGGCGCTATTACGGCAGGTATCCCCATCAGCTGTCGTGGGCGGAAGCTGCAGCCCTGGCGGTTTTGCCCAACAGCCCCTCTTCCATTTTTCCGGGAAAAAATGAGGCCTCGTTCAAAAGAAAAAGGGACGCTTTGCTCGGGAAACTTCACTCCAGGGGCTATCTCACCCAAGATGCCTTACTGCTAGCCAAAGCGGAACCGCTGCCCGGCAAGGTAAAACCGTTGCCCGATTACGCTTACCACCTGTTGCAGAGAGCCGAAAAGGAAGGGCATGCCGGCACTACGGTCCGAACCACCCTCAATGCCCGGCTTCAAACAGTGGTAAAGGATAAGCTGGAGCGCTACTCGGCTGAAATGGCAGCAAATGAAGTGCACAACGCAGCCGCCCTGGTGCTCGACATCCAAACCGGAAATGCGCTGGCCTATGTTGGCAATTCGGGTTCGGGGCAGGCAGACCACGGACAGTTTGTTGACGTAATTACGGCAAGAAGAAGCCCGGGAAGTCTGCTCAAGCCTTTTTTGTACGCCGCCGCCCTCGACGAGGCCCTCCTCCTTCCAAAGGAGCTGCTGCCCGATATTCCCATGTTCTACCGCGGATTCGCTCCCCAGAATTTCGATAAAAAATACAGGGGTGCTGTGGCCGCTGACGAGGCCCTGGCCAGTAGCCTGAATGTGCCGTTCGTTTTTTTGTTGAGGGAGTACGGTTACGAAAAACTGCACCAGAAGCTCCGGCACATAGGTATGCGCTCACTCGAACAGCCGGCCAGTCACTACGGCCTTTCGCTCATTCTTGGTGGTGCCGAGAGCACACTGTGGGAGCTTACGGCTATGTACGCCGGTATGGCACGCACTGCCCAAAATTACCTTTTGCGACCATACAACTTAGGCTATTCGGCTCAAGACTACCGGCAAAACAGCTACCTCCCAAAAGAGGCGCCGGCATCCGGAGCAGAAAAGCTGGAAGCCAACGGACCGTTTGAATTTGCCTCGATCCTGCTAACGCTACAAGCCATGCAGCAACTGCGACGGCCGGAAGAAATGACCGGCTCGGAGCTATTCGGTTCGTACCGCCCCATTGCCTGGAAAACAGGTACAAGTTTCGGCTTTCGCGATGGCTGGGCAATAGGACTCAATAGCCGCTATGTGGTGGGCGTGTGGGTAGGCAACGCCGACGGCGAAGGCAGACCAGGGCTCACCGGCATAAGGGCGGCTTCGCCGCTGATGTTCAGCATTTTTGAATCTTTGGACGGCGATACCTCTTTCGACGAACTAATTGGCCGCGAAATTCAGATTTGCAGCAGTAGCGGGCTCAGAGCAACTGAAAACTGCAGCGAGACCATCCTCACACAGCTGCCTGATTATTTGAAAAATGGCAAACTTTGCCAGCACCACCAGCTTCTGCATCTGGATGAAACCGGGAAATACCAGGTAAACAGCTCATGCTACCCTGTCGATAGAATGATAGCTAAAGAATGGTTTGTTTTGCCGGCGGTGCAATCGTGGTACTACAAACAGTACCATACGGGGTATAAGGAACCTCCCCCGTTCCTGGGCGAATGCGTTAATATGCAACAACAAGGTTTTATGGAGCTCATCTATCCGAGGCAGTTTACAAGAATACACGTGCCCGTGGAGCAGGGTGGTAAAAAGGGATTGGTAGTTTTCGAGGCTGCCCATCGGGATCCTTCGGCTAAAATCTTCTGGCATCTCAACAATAAGTATGCAGGTGCCACTTCGCACATACATCAAATGGGTTTCCAGCCCGAGCCTGGCTCCCACACTCTTACTTTAGTAGACGAAGAGGGGCATGAACTGACGCAGATCTTCGAGGTGATGAGGTAGGACCGCAGCAGCATTAACAAGCTGCCACCGGCTCCACAGAAACATCTTTGCCGGTGCAAACGCAGACGGTGAGTATTCCTTTCTCGTACCAGGCTTCGATCTTGTCTACGCTGGCGCTATCAGGTAATGCAAACGTGCGGCAGAAGGAATAGAAGCTGTACTCCCTCCGCAGATACCTGCCCTCCTGCTCCTCAGCCGCTCCCTTTTCAGCACTTATGCAAACCAGACCTTTAATGATTTCGACACAAAAGTCTTTCAGTTCAAGCCCCGGAGCGGCTAGCTCAAGCCTGTAGCCCCTGTCGGTATGCCTAATATTGGCACGCGGTGTATTTACGCCCAACCTGGCGGGAAACAGGTCTCCCGAGAATTCGAACATTCCTTGACCCGGTGTGGCCGGTATGGTAGCACCAGCTGCCGCTGCCACCTCTTGCTCGCTCATTATTATTGCAGTACTCATTGCTTTCTTTTAAAGTATTGGCACAAAGGTAGTTTCGGTTGCAAGCTTCTGCCATGACAGCTATCGGACGAACTCCGGATTTTCATCACACAATTAAGCGACGTGGGTAACATGCTGCCACTGTGCCTCCCAGCCAATCGTAGCGGCAATAAAAAAGGACTGCTACTCCCAAGCAGTCCCTCACCACCTAAAGCGATACAAAGCAGGTCGTTATGCTACGGCGGGTTCTTTCTTTTTGCTCATCATTTTTTCCATCAACTCGGGTACTTTTTCGAAAATTGCCGAAAGTCCCTTATTCTGATGGGTACTGATAAAGGTAATTTGGTCGTTGCGGGTAACCAGAAACCCGACAGGATCGATTCCCAACCCGGCACCAGCTCCGCCCCCTTCTCCCTTGCCTGTTTTTTCTGAGTCGCCCTTGCCGCCTCCGCTGCCAAAACCCATGCCTACACGCAGCACCGGCACACATGTAAACTCACCTAACTCAAACTGCTCGCCCACGACAGTTTCGGTTTTTACTTCGTTTTGGATGAACTCCGTCAGCCGTTGAAGCATTGTTTCAAAATTCATTTCCATAATTGATCTATTTTTTGATTAAGAACCTGAAGAATATCCATATAAGTCTATTGAGGTGCGCAACCAGCCGGATGTGGCAAAAGACCCTGCCTTCGAAGTTAGTTTGCAGCCTCAATGGTCCGTGGCTCAGAAAAAAAACCACCGGGACCAGCTGTGCATTTGTTACCACATCGCCGGTATCTATATCCAACACCAGCTTTTTCAGGTCAATGCTTCTCAAGCTTCTCACTACCAGGAATCGCCACGCAGCCGGCGAACGCCTGAATGCCCGCTTTGTCCGGGCAGGCTTTTCAACCTTTGCTGTCGCTGGTTTTTGCTCTGGTTTGATGCTGAAACCTATCCCGAATATTTTCATTGAAAACTTGTGCTGACGCTGTGGGTGAAAAGCAAAGGAAAAGGTGCCGGGCTGAACGATTTCGTAGCGTTGGCTGCCGGTATCTAAAACAAGGTGGAGGGGAGCGAAAATTATCCACAGGAAAAGAACAAGCAGAATGGTTAGCGCTCCTCCCACCATGAATCTTGAGCTTTATGATACTTTGTAAAAGTAGGTGGCAGAAGAAATCCAATAAATGACGGAAAAGGAGCAAACTGCTGATTTTCGTCATTACCATCAGCCCGGCCGGCAACGCCGCGGCATCCGGGCTGATTACTCCTCTTTCGCCGAAGCTGTCTGGTTCTTCTTTTTTTCTAATTTTTTGAAATACCTGCGGAAAAGGAAGTTCGTTTTCAGCGCTTCCATATTTTCATTAAACCCTTCTGTACCCTGTTCGATATTCAGCGCGCTACGCAATAAGGTCTCTCTGAAAAGCGTGTCGGTGAGCACAAGTCCTACGGATCCCCCACCGGCTTTCATGTGTTCCGCTCCCTTTTTTAGCTCAGCAATCATTTCCGACGCCTGTTGGCTCGCCAGCTGTATCTCCTCAAGCGATTGTGTGAGTTGGTATGTCAGCGTGGTATCAGTAAAAAGGGCGGGCACCACACCTTCTCCCTGCTCAAGCTTGCGCACCAGCTCCTTTCCGGAGCGGGTGAGCTCCGATGTATTGGCTGCAGCATTTTCCATGAGGGCCATGGCATGCTTGAAGTCCATGGTGATTACCGTGTCCGACAGCAAGGTCCACAAGCTGTTGTTGCGGTTTAGTTTCACAGTTATCTCGTACAAATTCTGGGTTATTCTTTCAATATTGGCATTGGTGGTGTTGAGGGTTCTCAGCATCTCGTCGGTCTCCACAGGTTGCAGCGAACTAATTGTGTCGCCTTCTTCTACAAGCCCGGCCGGCCCGGGCTGGCTGTTAATATTTATCAGCTTATTGCCCATCAGGCCATCGGTGCCAATGGAGGCGATTACGTTTTTTTTAATAAAAGGCTTCATCTTCTGATCAATCACCATGGTAACATAAATGGCAGTATCGTTGGCAATGGCAATAGATTTGACCGTACCCACGTCTATACCCTTAAAGCGTACGTTGTTGCCCGGTACCAGTCCGTTTACGTTGGCTACCTCCGCCCGTATGGTAAAAGTTGCTCCCAGCAGATTGCGATTTTTGCCGATCATGTAAAGCGTAACCACAAGGAAGAGAATCCCCGCCAGCACAAACAGCCCCACCTTTGCATTATTGAGCCCTTTATTTTTCATACAATTAATTTTTCAGTCAAAAAACTCTCTTATCTGAGGATCGGCCGATTTCAGCAGGTTTGCGTAAGTGTCGTTTGCATAAGAACGACCGTCGATAAGCATAATCACTCGGTTTGAAGTGATATTGATGCAGTTCATATCGTGCGAAATAATAATGGACGCTGCATGATACTTCTGCTGCACCTTCACTATCAGGTTGCTGATATCCCTGGAGGTAACGGGGTCCAGGCCGGTAGTAGGCTCGTCGTAAAGGATAATGGAAGGATGAAGTATGAGTGTGCGGGCCAGGGCTATACGCTTACGCATTCCACCCGAAA
>CBFGTI010000247.1:0-6928 GCA_965651695.1 uncultured Imperialibacter sp.
CTACCTTTTTTACCTTGAGTTGGTCCCCGCCGCTTGTTGGGTCGTTGAGGTAGAGCTCGCCGAAATATCCTTGCGAAGGCTCGGCGGCAGCGATAAGCCAGGCCGTGAAATTTAAGGGCTGTACGCCGGTAAACCCGGGTATGAGGTGATTGGTAAACCGGACGAAAGCAGGCAGCGCTTCACTCACCTTGGGTAGCGTGATGTCGTAGTGGATTTTGTCTTCCCGCAACGTAAGCACATGCACTCCCGTAACGCCGAGATAAACGAGCAGCCCCCCAGCGATAGACAAAAGAAGCAGGAGCAAAGGCCATTTGTCGAATGTGAAAAGGGTGATCAGCGAGATGCAACTGAGCAAAGCGCCGCCTATTAGTGGAGCCAGCAGGGTACGATGGTTAATTTCCAGCTTTAGCATAGGACTGAGCCTGTATTTTCGCTCCCTGCCTTTTCGCAGCACCTTTAAATAGGAGGTGGTGAGGTATAGGTAGTTGGCTTCGTCGTGGGGCTCAGTTAGGTAGCAGGAAGCAAAAGGCTGGCTCATTGTATTTCTACGCTGATAATGCGGTCGCCCATTTCAATGCTGTTTACCACATCCATTCCCTTAACCACTTTGCCAAAAATGGTGTAAGAACCATTGAGGTGCGGCGTGGGAGAGTGGGTAACAAACCACTGAGATCCTTCGGTATCTTTGCCGGCGCTTGCCATCCCTACGTAACCTGTGCCGTATTTTTCGGTGGAAAACTCGGAGCGTATCACTTCATCAGAGCTGCCGTATCCGTCGCCGCGGGGGCAGCCTGCCTGCACTACGAAGTTGGGCACTACCCGGTGAAATACCAGGTTCTCATAAAAATTGTTGCCGGCAAGCGACACAAAATTTTCCACCGTGCCGGGGGCATCTTCTACAAGCAGTTGTATTTCAAATATGCCTTTGGATGTTTCAACCACAGCCCTGGCGTTATGCTTTATTTCTTTCACAAGCTCCCAGCGGATTGGGTTTTGGTACAGCTGGCTGCTTTCCGGCGGCGCCCCTCCCTGGAATTGGCCAATTACGGTTTCGATGGCCTGGTACGGCTCCAGGTCTCGTGGAAGCTGCAGGCTATCCAGGCCCTGGTAAAGAAAATCGAGGCTGGGGTAAAAGGGGCGTAGGTTATCGCGTAACCGGCTTAGCGCCGTAGCCGCCACGGTTACCTGCCCCGCATCTCCCGAAAGTATGGCTTTTTTGTAGTATTCGGCCAGTTCTCGCTGCTTGTATGAAGGAAACGCCGGCGATTGGTTCATGGCGTTAAGGGCTTCCATAGCACTCGTCCGCACAAAAGGATGTGGTGCACCAAGCTGCGCCGCAAGGTAGCCGCTGGCGTTGGGGTAGCCCTCCAAAGCCTGCAGGTACAGGCCCTTGAGGTAGGGACTCGCCGACCTTTCGTATCCATCCACCAGTTCGCGGTAGGCATTGTACGAATACAACTGGCTTTCCAGTGTTTTCCCCAAAATCAGGGCACGGCTTCTCAACACAGGCACCTCATTTCTCATCGCCCACAAGAATGCAAATACCTCCCGGTTAGTCCATTGTTGCAAAGTTTCGGCTGTGGCTACCGAAAGGTGATAATCGTTGCCTCGCAAGATATCTGCAAGTGTTTCGGCTACAATAGTAAAGTGAGTTTCCTTCAGCGAGCGCACAAGGTTCACTTTTACCAGCGAACTCTCCTCTGCCTGCAAAGCGTCGTTGATGAACCAGCCGATGGAGTCGCCGGTTGCTTTTGCAAGCCCACGTGCCGCCGCCATTCTCACCTCGGGCGATACGTCGTGCATAACCATCTCTTTTAGCCTATGTTCCCAGCCTGCAATCGAAATACCCCTGGTTCTGCCGAAATAATTTGCCGCGGCAAGCCTCGTTTCGTGAGACATAGAGTCAGCCAAAAGCAAGCCGGCTGCGTTTGTAAGCAGCGAATCGGCAGTGCCAGACAGCCCGGCGTGGTAGATACCCCACGCTTTTCCAGCCTGCGTGAGGGGGTCGCTGGCCTCATAGCTGGCCAGGTAGTTAATATAGTCCGCCGAAAGGCACTTGCCGAAAGCCTCCAGCATGTGGTAGCGCACGACGGGCTCATTTTCTTGTGTAAGCTGAAGAGCAAGAGCGGCAAGCACAGTATTGCTTTTCAACTGCCCGATAGCAAATACAGCTGCTTTTCTCACTTCTGGTACCCGGTCGGCAAGCAGGTTTTCAAGTGCAGGCAGGCCAACCGAGTCTTGCGTTGAAGCAAAAGCCAGCGCTGCCTCTTCGCGGTAGGTGGGGTTGGGGTGGTTCAGCAGCGGCACCAAAGCATCCGATTGCCTCCGGTCCTTATAGTCGTACAGCTTTATCAGCTCATTGTCGGCAAATTTGTTGGGGAACGTGGTTATTTTTTCCTCAGCGGACCGACTGCAGCCAGTTGCAAGCAGCAGGGTAATGCCTGCTCCGGCAACCGCCAGTTTGCAGAAACCGATGCTCAGAGAAACTTTAATTTTCATCAGGGCAAAAATAGCTCACCCTTTCCCATAAACACACAATACCCGCCCACTTTTACTTGGGTAAATTTGCTTCCGGTTTTTTCCATCTCCAGATACAGCTTGCTGGGCCTGCCCATTTCGTATCCCTGCTCACTCACAATTTCGGCTCGCTGGCCGTCGCCCATCAGCTTGTGCTCCACTATGTAGCAGCCCAGCGGTCCGTTGGCCGAGCCGGTGGCAGGGTCTTCCAGGATGCCGGCTTCCGGCGCAAACATTCGGCCGTGCACATGCGAGCCTTTTTCTTCGCCCCCCGTAGCAAAGCAATAAACCCAGCCCGGGTCGAATTCAGCAGCCACCTTCTCCCACACATCCAGCCTGAACCGCACTTTTTTCACCACATCAAGCGAGCGAAGGGGTGTAATCAAATAAGGCACGCCACAAGAAACTGTCTGGGCCTGGTGGATTGGATGCAGGTCGTCAGGAGTAAGGCTCAGCAAGCTTGCCAGCAACGAACGGTCGTTGAAAAAGGCACCAAAGGTGGGCGCTGGCTGCGACATCACCAGCAACTGGCTGGCATCGGCTTGCGTGGATATATCCACACGAATTGGCCCTACGCCTTCTTCAAGCCATATCGTATGTTCGTCTGCAGAAAGAGCGTTCAGTTCGTTGGCGAGGATAAAGGCAGTTCCCAGCGTGGGATGCCCCGCAAATGGTAGTTCGCGGCCAGGCGTGAAAATGCGCACTTTGGCATGGTGGTTTTTGCTAGCCGGAGGAAAAATGAATGTGGTTTCTGAAAGGTTAAACTCCCGGGCTACCAAAGGCATTTCTTCTTCCCGCACGAGGTGGCCATTTGGAATAACGGCAAGCTGATTACCTCCAAATGGAGTTTTGGTAAAGACGTCGACTAAAAAATAGGATATTTTGCGCATGAGTGGACAGGTGTTGCTAAGTTCGGGAGTAAAAATACGAGCTAGCGGTGAAAGTGAAGCAATTTTGCCTGGCAATCCTAAGTCGCCCATTGAAATGCCTCAGTTTATTTTGTGCTGCGCATTCGCGAGGTTTATCCGCTTTTGTAAAGCAGGTTTTACCTGTTAATATTGTGCAACCGTATTTATGAAGCTGAATTTAGAGGACATACAGGCGCCAATTGCCCGGGAAATGACGGATTTTGAGAAGAAGTTCCGGCAATCCATGAAAAGTAATGTAATGCTTCTGGACAAGATCACGCATTACATTGTGCGGCGAAAGGGAAAGCAGATGCGTCCGATGTTTGTTTTTTTAAGCGCAGGTGTGCATGGCGCTATTACCGAGGCTACCTATCGTGGTGCTTCACTTATCGAGCTGCTTCATACCGCCACACTGGTGCACGACGACGTGGTAGACGATGCCAACTACCGCCGCGGCTTCTTTTCCATTAATGCCCTCTGGAAGAATAAGATCGCCGTGCTGGTGGGCGATTTTCTGCTGTCGAGGGGCCTGCTACTTTCAGTAGAAAACGGCGATTTCGACCTGCTTCAAATAGTATCGAAAGCGGTGAAAGAAATGAGCGAAGGTGAACTGCTTCAAATGGAGAAAGCCAGAAAACTCGATATTTCGGAAGAAGTTTACTACGACATTATCAGGCAAAAAACCGCCAGCCTTATTAAAAGCTGCTGCCAGGTAGGGGTGGCCTCGGTTGGCGCCGGCAAAGAGGTGATCGACAGAATGGGCCTTTTCGGCGAAAAAATCGGCCTTGCCTTTCAGATCAAAGACGACCTGTTCGACTACGGTAGCGATGAAATAGGCAAGCCGTTGGGCATCGACATCAAGGAGAAGAAAATGACGTTGCCGTTGATATATGCGCTGCGCCAGGCAAGCAATAGCGACAAAAGCCGCATCATTAGCATCATTAAACACGACAGTGAAAAACCGAAGAAAAGGGCAGAAGTGATTGATTACGTAAAACACTCCGGTGGTCTCGCTTATGCCAATGATGCCATGGAGCGGCACTACCAGGAGGCGCTCTCCATCCTCGACGAGTTCCCCGATTCCCCCCACAGAAACTCTCTCAAACAGCTGGTGCAATACACCATTGAGCGGAATAAGTAATCCCATAAGGTGGTTCAGAGTAGATTCCACCAAATGTTGGTTCGAAGTGCTGCTGCCAAACCTAATGGAGTAGGAGCTACCTGCGCAAAAGATCATCAAGCGGCACAAACTCGTATCCTCTTTCCTTCAGGGTCAAAATTAGATCCCCAAGCCTCAGATAAAACTTGTCTTGCCGTTCTGGAGCGGTTCCGATGTGGCTGAGCAATAGAAAGCCGTTCAGGCCGGTGCTGCTACCGCCTTCAAAATTCAGTATGCTGTTGTAGATAGCTTCGGAACTGTGGTAATTTTTCAGGTCCGGTGTGGTGTAGTCGGCATGTGAGCGTGTGCCCCTGCTAAAGTTGATTAGTTGAAGGCCTTGTTCGACTGTCCATTGGCTGATGCTGTCGTTGTACCATTCATAAGGGGGTAGAAAGTATGGAGCATCTTTCCTCGAAATCCCAAACCGCCCCATCTCCCAGTAGTTGGCCTCCAGGTCTGCCACAAATTCACCTTTCGACACCAAAAGACTATCCCGGTTTTCCCAGGCGCAGTAGAGGAGGTGCTTGTCGGAGTGTGCGCCGAGGTAGTGCCCATCCGCTTTCAACATTCTGACCAGCGCGGCAAATGCCGGATTTCTGTAAAAGTTACCCGTGAAAAAGAAGGCTCCTTTTACGCTGTGCGCATCCAACACGGCCCGTATATGCTCGCCAGCGTCGGCAAACTCATCTCCCGTGAAAACCAGGGTCAGTTTTTTCTGAGTGGTATCGCCGCGCACAATAGCTCCCGACTCGCGCAAATAGCCGGGTGGATTGGCTGCGTGCTTTTGAGATTGTCCGCTAGCTGCCAAAGAAATGCAAAAGAAGCACCAGGTTATGGTTAGAGAGCTTTTCATGTAGATGCTTGCAATATACCGACACTTGTCGCTAAATTACGTGCCAAATGACATAAATGCTATGAGTGGCAAAGAAAATAGAATGCTGGATTTTCTGGGAGGGGCAGGATGGGAGGAAACAAGCGAATCTGCCGGGCCTCTACAGGTAATTGAGTTGGTTAGAAAAGGAATTCCCCGCTCCGCATTCGATGTGTTCTCAAACAAAAGCTCTCTTTCCCGAAGCCGGATTTCTTCAATTATTCATATTTCGGACCGAAGCATTCAACGGAGAAAAAAAGATCAGCGGCTTTCCGTTAATAGTTCGGAAAAGCTTGTTGAGCTTGCCCGGTTATTTGCTTTAGGGGAAGAAGTATTTGAAAATTTAGATTTATTTAAAAAATGGATTGAAGCACCAAGTATTGCATTGGGAGGATATAAGCCGATCGACATGCTCGACACATCGCTTGGGTTTGATATGGTGCGAGCCGAGCTTCTTCGTATCGAACACGGCGTTTATTCATGATAGTCTACCGTATTGCAAAACAGAAGTATCAAAATGACCTTTTGGGAAACGGTGCCAGGGTCTCCGGGGGTAGGTGGAACTATCAGGGCACTCCTGTACTTTACACAAGCTCCTCAATATCCCTTTGTATCCTGGAAAATCTCGTACATGCCGATCTCAGACTTCTTGTATCGAGCTATTCTCTCATGCACATTGAAGTTCCTGACGATTCGGTTAAAGTTTTAGATGCCAACACTCTTCCTGAAAATTGGGCTGAATATCCGGGAGGAGATGCACTTAAAGAAATTGGGAAGAAGTGGTGCCAGGCAGAGGAATCTCTTATTCTGCAGGTGCCAAGTGCGATAAACCCTCACGAATTAAACGCCCTCATAAATCCAGTACACCCACGGGCAACACAAATCAGCTTGCTGAAAACAGAAGCATTTGTTTTCGATCACAGGCTGGTTAAATCAGTCAGATAAAAAGTGGTTACTCCAATCTGAATTAATAAATTGGTAGTTCCATAACTCTAAGGATTCTCAAAAAATACGCTATGACCACAAACAGACGATCTTTCATCAGAAATACATCACTGGGCCTGGGCGCTCTAAGCCTTCTCCCATCATCCGTTTGGGCAGGAAAGCGTAAAACTGCAGCCAGCGACACCATCAATGTAGGGTTGATCGGTTGCCGCGGACAGGGTTTCTGGATTTTGGAGAATCACATGAAGAATCCTGATGCACGGTGTGTGGCCTTGAGCGATGTAGATGAAAAGGTGCTGAATGAAAGGGCAGCTAAAGTACAAGAAATTCAGGGCACAAAGCCGAAGCTATACGCCGACTACCAGGAATTGCTGGCCGATAAGGATGTGGATGCAGTAATAATCGGCACACCCGATCACTGGCATTGCCTCCAGCTGGTGCATGCGCTGGAAGCCGGCAAAGATGTGTACGTAGAAAAGCCGCTGGCCAACAGCATCGGTGAAATAGAAGTGATGATGGCTGCGGCCA
>CBFGTI010000248.1:0-6820 GCA_965651695.1 uncultured Imperialibacter sp.
TTCGTTGACCGGGATCTTCCTCAAATGCCTTTTACCCATCCCCAGCAGGTCCATGGCCTTATCGAAGCTGGAGTGGCCTTGCTCCGACACATAAACAGTCATGGGTCGATGGCCAAAGAGGCCGGCTTCCGACAGGTCTTCGGGCCCTTTTACCTTACGCATCACCGCCAGCTGAAGAAAATTGCCTTCGGAGCCGCCGTTTACCAGCACCCCGGCGCTTTCGGCCGGAAAACCCACAAACTGGCAGATCCACTTGATCACAATCTTTTCGATTTCGGAATTAGCCGGCGCGCTGTGCCACTTGAGGTTATTTTGATTAAGGCCGGCTTTCAAGAATTCGGCTAAAATGGCTGCCTGATTGCCGCCCCCGGTAATGTATCCGTAATAATTGGGGCTCGGGTTGAAGTTCGACATCTCGAAAACATCCGTCCCGATCTGGTGTAAGAGATCGCCGGTGGAGCTGGCCGTTTCCGGCAGCGGTTCGTCAAACTTTTCCTGAATCTGCGCTGGAGTGTAATTGTTGTAAATTTTCGCGTTTCTCAGGCTCGAAAGCCATTGCAGATAAATGGCCACTGCTTGCTCTGTATAAGCGCGAAATTCTTCTTCGCTGTAGTCGAGGTTCATAACGTCATCTTAGGAGCCCGAATTTAGTAAGTAAAGCTTCCGTGAAAAAACAACCGGTCGGCCCGGACCGCAAATGTGGTAGCCGGCATTATCTGGGACTAAGGCTTTCTCCGGTAGATAGTCCGTCTTGTTGAAAATTCAAAACCACGGGTTTGCCCGCTATTCTTTGTAACAGCGGTTCCAGCATTTTATAGGCCATGGTTTCAGCCTCTTTTAATATCCCGCCGTCAAGCGCAGCCCGCATCATTTGAGCTTCGGCCTCAGCGTAAGCAGTATCTATAAATTTATTGAACTCGGCATCGCTCATCAGTGTGCCTTTTTGCAGGTTAAAAAGGCGGCTGTTTTGGTGGTCAATTTTATAATAGCACAACTCGGGGCGCGGCAGATTAATGGTTATCGTGTCTGTGCCCATAATATCTCTGCTTTTTAGTTTCAACAGATCGATACAAGCCACAGCCTCTCCCGAGGCTATCAGCACGGCTTTTGCATCGCTTCCCTTCTGTATCCGAAAAATGCCCAGGTCGAGGTACCGTTTGCTGAATTTGTCGATCTCAATAATATCCCTCATCCGGTATTTTACTAATTCAAGTTTACCCAACTCTTCTACCTCGCTCAGTATCATCTGGTGCTGAATCCGCATTTCCTCCCCGGCATTGCCTGCCGCAAACTTCAGCCAAAGAAACACTGCCAGCAATACCACCACAATTCCTGGCAGGAGCCTTAAAATAAGTCTGGTTGTAAACATGCTACCTGGTTTATTTACGTTTAAGTGAAAAAGCCGGCTGTGAGGCCGGGCAAATAATAAACACCGAAACATTGGTGCCTATCAGCTTCCAAAATTGTTAATTTTGCGTATTGTTCGTTAGATTAAACAAACGTCCGAAAAACAGATATTAATTCCTTCCGGAACCAATAAATCTCTTAACCATGAAGAAGTTCTTAATGATCGTTGCGGGGTTGCTCGTCGTGCTACTGCTGGCTGCGGCAATTGTACCCGCTTTTTTTAAAGATGATATCAAAAAAGCAATTGATGATGCGATAGCCGAAAATGTAAATGCAAAGGTATATTATGATGAGTCGCGGCTAGGCCTCACTTTCTTCAAGCACTTCCCAAATGTTACGGTTACCATGGGTGGGTTGGCCGTGGTTGGTGTAGACGAATTTAAGAAAGACACGCTGGCTGCCGTAGACCAGGTAGACGTGGTGGTAAACCTGATGTCGGTAATCAGGGGAAATTATCGCCTCAGCGGACTGTATCTTAATGAGCCGGATATTTACGTGAAAGTGCTGGCGAACGGAAAGGCCAACTATGATATCGCAAAGCCATCGGCAGACACCACCACCGTGGAAGAAGAAACCAGTGACGTGGAGTTTGGTATTGACCACTGGGAAATTACCAATGGCACTATTGTATACGACGACGCCTCTATTCCATACTACATGGCAATGGTAGGAATGAACCACGAGGGTAGTGGCGACTTTACGCTCGAAGTGTTTGACATGGATACCTACACGGAGGTGGAGCGTGTAACAATCGCCTACGACGGCGACGAGTACATAACCAACAAAAGACTGCGGGCCGACATGGTTTTGAACATGGACCTGAACCAGTTTAAATTCACTTTCAAAGATAATGAAGCTTTCGTGAATGATTTTGGGCTGAACTTCGACGGCTACTTCGCCATGCCTGAGGAGGGCTACGACATGGATATTACCTTCGCTTCAAAAGAAAATAGCTTCAAATCGCTACTTTCGCTTGTGCCGGGTATGTACAGCGAAAGTTTTGAGGGGCTTACTGCCAAAGGCGAAACGCAATTCAGCGGATTTGTGAGAGGCATGTACAACGACACCTCCATGCCTGCATTTAAGCTGGAAATGAAAGTGGTTGATGGAAACTTCCAATACCCGGACCTGCCGGCGCCGGTAAGCAATGTGCAGGTAGATATGCTGGTAGATAACCCTGATGGTAACATTGACAATACATTGATAGACATCCGCCAATTCCACCTCGACATGGGCAGCAACCCCGTAGACGCAAAGCTCACCATCAAAAACCTGGTGAACTACGATATGGTGGCGGATATACAAGCCAAGCTGAACCTGGCCGAGCTTGCAACCATGTTTCCTATGGAAGGCCTCGAAATGAAGGGAATGTTTGACCTTAGCCTGAAGTCGCAGGGTGTGTATGACAGTGTGGCCAAAACTATCCCCACTATCGACATCGAGATGGGACTGGCCGACGGCTTCATTAAACATGCCGACTACCCCATACCGATGGAACAAATAACCATGCACACTATCGCTAAAAACGAGACCGGCAAAATGACGGAAACTGTGGTGATAATGGACAAGTTTTCGCTGCTGCTTGATGGCGAAAAGCTTGAGTCGACTTTACGGTTCGAAAATCTCGACGACTACACATGGGATTTGATGGTAAACGGGGGGCTAGACCTGGAGAAGGCCATGCAGATAATGCCTATTGAAGATACTGAGCTGAAAGGCAAAATTACCGCCAATTTGCAGTCGAAAGGTAAAATGTCGGATGTAGACGCCGGCCGGTTTGAGCGCCTGGCCACCACCGGAGGGGCAAGCGTAGCTGGCTTTTACTACGCAAGCAAGGATCTGCCGCAGGGATTCGCGATTTCGCAGTCTGACGTAGTGTTTAACCCACGCGAAGTACGCCTAACGAGGTTCGACGCCACTTTGGGGCGCAGCGACATGGCGATGACAGGCGCTATTACCAATTATCTGGGTTATGCAATGAACGACGAAGTAATAAAAGGCGAACTGAATTTTAGCTCCGACAAATTCGACCTTAATGAGTGGATGACCGAAGAAGACACCACGGCTACTGAAGAGGCCGACACCGCGGCCATGGAGGTGGTGCAGGTACCGCGAAATATCGACTTTATTCTTCGCTCCAAAATAAACACCCTGCTGTACGACAACATGGAGATAAAAAACATGCAGGGCAACATAGTAGTAAAAGACGGCGTAGTGAGTCTCGATCAGGCCAGGTTTAATTTAATGGACGGTTTGTTCACATTGGATGGTTCTTACGACCCTCGAGACGTTGACCATCCGCTTTTTGCTTTCGATTTTGCTATCAAGGATATGTCTATCAATGCCGCCTACAATACCTTTACCACCGTTCAGCAGCTGGCGCCTATTGCAGAAAAAATGGATGGCAAATTTTCAACAGACTTTGTAATGGGTGGTGAACTGGGCCAGGGCATGTCGCCGATTATGGAATCTATTGCGGGGCAAGGAGTAGTTGAAGTTACCGATTCAAAAGTTAGCGATCTCAAGGTACTTACTGTGCTGTCGTCGGTTTCGAAACTAGGCGGCGACAAAGATGAGCTGGTACTAAAAGATGTAAAAATTGAGGCAGAAATAAGAGATGGCCGCGTTTATCTGCAGCCATTCGATGTTTCGATCGGCAAATATACCACCACCATAGCTGGCAGTAACGGCATAGACGGAACGCTTGACTACACTATGGCTATGAATGTGCCTGCAGGGGCTGCTTCCGACGCCGCTAACCAGGCGATCGCCTCGCTTACTGGCATGAAAGACGTAGTGTCTTCAAACATTGTGATGAATTTTGGTGTGACAGGAACCTACGATGACCCGAAAGTGGGGCTGAAAGGAGTAGACGCCGGCGAAGGTGGATCTTCGGCCAAAGATGTAGCAAAGGCGAAGATAGCTGCCGAAGTAGAGGCTAAAAAAGAGGAGGCTACACAAAAAATCGAAGCGGCCAAAGAAGAAGTAAAGCAGCAGGCTGAGGAGAAAAAAGAAGAGGTAGTAAAACAGGCCGAGGAAAAGAAAGAGGAAGTGAAGCAGGAAGCGCAACAAAAAGTTGAAGAAAAGAAGGAAGAAACCAAGGAAGAAGTAAAAGACAAAGTGAAAGACCTGCTTAAGAAAAAAAAAGGTGGCGGAGGAAGGTAGAATTGCTTCTTTCCTCTACAACTACCCTCAGGAAGTCTGAAATCCTGAGGGTTTTTTTGTATTATTAGTGAGTTCAACTTATAACTTTCAATGGCAAAGCAAGCAAGTAAAATTGGCAAAACGGTAGTAGTAGTAGAGGGCACCAGAACCGCTTTTTTGCGATCGGGAACGGATTATGCGCAACTAATGAGCTATCAATTGGGTGCCATGGCTATTTCCGGGCTATTGAAAAAGGCTGCTCTTGATGCAAAAATGGTAGACCGGGTTATTATGGGTACGGTGGTTCACAACATCGTTACGTCCAACGTGGCCCGGGAGGCTGCACTTGTCGGTGGCGTACCATTCACCACTCCTGCTCACACTGTGTCACAGGCTTGCATTTCTGCCAACCAGGCAATTGCACAGGGCGCCGACCTCATTCGGCTTGGGCGCGCTGAGGTGGTTATAGCCGGAGGCACCGATTGCGTATCGGATATACCCATCGGTTTCCCTACCAAAATGCGGCGCAAGCTTTTCGCCTCTCAAAAAAATAAGACCCTCGGCGACAATCTAAAATTTTTGCTCTCGTTACGCCCGTCCGATTTTTTGCCTGATGTACCAAAAATTGCCGAATACTCCACCAGCCGTACCATGGGGCAGGATTGCGAGCTGATGGCTGCGAGGTTTGGCGTTACCCGTGAGGAGCAGGACGCTTTCGCTGCCCGGTCCCATCAGCTGGCGGCCAAAGCTGCCGAAGCGGGCATTCTGGCCGGGGAAATTACACCTGCCGAATTTGCTCCTTCGTTTAAACCGGTGAAGGAAGATAACACCTACCGCGGCGATACCACGCCAGAAAAGCTTTCGAAGCTCCGGCCCGCATTTGACAAACGCCACGGAACACTAACTGCCGGCAACTCGTCGTTTTTAACCGACGGTGCGGCCGTGGTGTTGCTCATGAGCGAAGACAAAGCAAAGGAGCTCGGTTACGACACTTCTGTACGTATCCGAAATTATGTTTTCACCGGGCAGGACCCCAACGAGGAGCTTTTGCTGGGGCCTGCCTACGCTACCTACAAGCTACTGCAGGCTGAGGGGTTGGCACTGAATAATCTTGACGTAGTGGAGTTTCACGAAGCCTTTGCGGCCCAGATTATCGCAAACCTGAAGGCGCTGAACTCCGCCGAATTTGCAGAGCAAAAGCTGGGACTGCCGGGCAAAGCAGGGGAAATCGACATGGCTAAATTTAATATTCACGGTGGGTCTCTTTCACTGGGCCACCCATTTGGTGCCACGGGCGCCCGGCTGGTAACCACCGCCATGAACCGCCTGAAGAGAGAAAACGGAACGCTGGCTTTATTGGCCGCCTGTGCAGCCGGTGCACATGGCCACGGAATGATTCTGGAAAGAAGTTAAACATGACAAGGGCAAAACACAACGTTTGTTTTTTTTGCGCCTTTTTGGTGCTTGCCTTTTCATGCAGCAAAATCAAACCAAGCCCTCCTGCCCGCACTTCTTTCGATACCCTTCTTGTGCAGTCGCATTCGGTGCTCACGCTCCCCATCAGCTTCGATTTGGGCAAAGTCGAGTCGATTATCAACGACAAGCTGAAAGGCACTTTTCTAAAGAAAAAGGTGCCAACCAATAGCAACGACAGCTTGTACTTCGAACTCACCACCCTCAAGCCGCTAGCCATGTCGTGGCGGGCGCCCGACCTGCACTCTACGGCTATGCTGCGGGTTTCAGGGCATTATATGAAGAAAATTCTGGGCGTGAAAATACAAAACAAAACACCGATCGACTTTGAAGTAATGGTAAAGCTCAAGACCGAACTCGGGTTCAATAGCGACTGGAGCCTGCGCCCCAAAACCGAAATTGAAACGATAGAATGGGCTAAAGACCCGGAGCTCGACCTTGGCATCATCGTCTTAAATTTTCGGGGCGTTGTTGAAAAGGCGCTGGAAGCAAACGAGGAGAGCCTGACGGCCATTCTTGACGGCTTCATTGAAAAAGAGGTCGATACCCGAAAGGTGATCGGCAACATCTGGAACAGCGTGCAGCAGCCTATTCGCATAAAAAAAGAAGAGCCACGGCTCTGGCTGTTGGTGGATGCCGATTCGCTGAAGGCCAGATGGACCAAAAGCCCTGGCAGAGAAATAAACATCCAGGCCCAAATCATGGGAAGAGTGCGCACTGTACTGGAAGGTGAGGAGTTTAGCCCGGAGATTAAAAAATTGCCGGCTTTCAGTTTTCGTGCAGGCACTGAAGACAG
>CBFGTI010000249.1:0-6790 GCA_965651695.1 uncultured Imperialibacter sp.
CCAGGGCCGTGAAGGGCCAAAAGTTTGCCGACCTTACCGGCGGCACGGCTGTAGACTCGTGGGCTTTCTCGAAGGCATTTGCTGAGGGGGTTTTTGTGGAAGCCGACGCAGAAAGGTGCTTACTGGCAGCGCATAACTTGTCGGTTTTAGGTGCTAACAATGTATCGGTGGTTCATGCTTCGGCAGAGGAATTCGTAAAGAAAGCTGCATCAACTTACGACCTCGTTTACCTTGACCCCGACCGGAGGGCCGACCGGAGGGCTGGCCATGGCCGGGCGGTGGGGTTTAAGGATTGTGCCCCCGACGTGGCTGCATTATTGCCGGATTTGCTGCGGATGGCGCCGCGGGTGCTGATAAAGGCTTCTCCAATGCT
Organism: uncultured Imperialibacter sp.; assembly: GCA_965651695.1. Classification (GTDB taxonomy): domain Bacteria; phylum Bacteroidota; class Bacteroidia; order Cytophagales; family Cyclobacteriaceae; genus Imperialibacter. The sequence continues at coordinate 374 of CBFGTI010000249.1, forward strand.
CGATATCAAAGAGGGGATGGAATCGCTGCGACAAGTTGGCGAGGTTACAGTGCTGGCACTTAACAACGAGGTAAAGGAGCTTCTTTTTTTCTGCGGCGCACAATCCGGCGTCGAGCACGATAGCGAAGGCCGGCACACTGAAATTAACGCGGTAAATATTTCCAGCAGGGGTACGGAGGAAGCTTTTCGGTTTACCTTTTCCGATGAGCAAATGGCTCCAGCGGTATTTTCGGAGCCGCTTACCTACATTTATGAGCCCAACGCCGCCCTCTTAAAGGCAGGGACTTTTAAGACGGTTGCACACCGCTACAGCCTGAAAAAGCTGCATGCCAACACACATCTTTATACATCGGCAGGAGTAGATGGTAGCTTCCCCGGTAGGATTTTTAAGGTACGGAGTGTGAGCGGATTTTCCTCCGCAGGGTTGAAAGCTGGAATTTTTCCGGAACGCCGGGGGCATGTGATCACGAGGAATTTCCCGCTGCGGGCCGACGAGCTTCAGAAAAAACTAAGAATAGAGGAAGGTGAGGATGTTTTCGTAATTGGTACAACCACTTCGCAGAATAGCCGGGTTCTTATTTTAGCCGAACGCATAAAATAAAAAGCTGCTCCGCGCGGAACAGCCTTTTACCAATTTTTGACCTTTGCTTACTTTTTTCTAATGTACACGTCGCCATTCATGGTTTTGAAGAGGTACTCTTTTCCACCACCGTTGATCTTGCCGTATACCCAGTCTTCAATAGACACTTTGTAGGTGCCTCCTGATGATGTTTTGTCGACTTTCGGGGCTGACTTTTCTATAGCCATTTCGAAATCACTGAAAATTTCTCCGCGGTCCGATCGCATCTTGGCAGTGGCTTTGGTAGCTGCAGGCAAAGTTACATCTATGTTGCCGTTCAGCGTGGTAAACGCCATTGGGGCTTCCGGCGACACTTTTTCCAGGGTTACAGTGATTTCGCCATTAACGGTATTTAGCACTGTGGAGCCTGACACTGCGGTCATCGTAATTTTACCGTTTACGTTACTTATCTCGTGGGTGCCATCTACGCCGGTAACCGTAATGTCGCCGTCGTTTACAGTTCCCAGCTGAAGGTCAAAGTTTCGGGGTACTTTCACTGTTAAGGTCAACCTCACCGACCAGGAGTTGGTCTCTATCTCGACTTTGTTACCCCGTTCGGTAGCCTCAAGCTCCAGCGGATTACTGCTTATTCTCTTCATTCCACTTGGAGTAACCACACCCCTTTTGTCGTTTTCGCCGCCACCGACTGCTGCTTCAATTATTACATCTTTGCCATCGTAAGCTTCCACTACAATGGAGCCATTTACCAGCCCAACTTCAAGTATCCCCCGCTCGCCTGGTTTCGAAAGCGGGATGGCGATGGTTTCTTTTGTTACCTCCTGGGCTGCAAGCCTTTGGGAAAAAACGGTGACTCCCAGGCACACCATTAAATAAACTACCTTTTTCATTTTCTTTTTATTTTGACTTTTTGACATAAATATTTCCGTTGAAGGTTTCGAAAGCCAGCAAGTTTCCGCCGGTTCCAACCTTTATCTTCTTTTCTTCTGTGAGCTTGTATTGCGTGCTACCATTGCCACTTTTTTCTTCCTTCACCCATTTGGGGCCCAATATTTCCACTTTGTCCATGTTGGTGAAAAAGTCTCCGTTAAAGCTCTTGAATGTAATCTCGGCATTGGGTTCACCGGGGAAGAGGACGTTCACATCGCCGTTGAAAGAATAGTAGCTGCTTTCTTCGAGCGGCATGCTGGTGTGGTCCACAGTGAGGTCGCCATTGATCGTTTTTGCATCAACACTGCCGCCGATTCCTTTGAGTGAAATGGACCCATTTACATGGTGGGCATAAACACTCGCATTTACGTTGCTAATCAGTATATCGCCCTCATTAATTGTGCTTACGTGCACCTTCACTTTTTTGGGCACTTTCACTTTAAAGTCGAAGCTAAAGCTGTATGACACATCGTTGCTCCAATTGCAGTTGCATTTGCCGTCGATACGCTCGTTATGTATCCAGGGAGCTTTGTTGTACAGCACCAGCGCGGAGTCGTCTTCAAGTACCCCCAGCGTAAGCTCACTTTTCGCTTTCTGCAGAAGCTGGTCATTTTTTGCAGAGATAGTTAGCGTTGCCTCGACAACTACTTCGGCGCCGTCGTATCCTTCCACTTCCAGGCCTCCGTTAATGTTGTAGATTTCCAGAATGTTGTCGGGCGACACACTTGGGAAGGAAAGGCGCTTCTCAAATTTTATCTGCTCTGTTGACGCGGCCTCCAGGCCGCAGGTGAGTAATATACCCACCACCATCAGAAATATACTTTTCATAATTTTTTTCATTAAATCAATACTTCAATGCTTTCTTTCACTTTTAGACGCACTGTCTCGTTGAGATCTTCTTTGGTAAGTAGCTGCTGCAGCGCTTCAACTGCATTTGTCTCGTTAAGCGCTACCATCGCGTTGGCAAGCGCTATCTGTACCAGCGGCGAATCTTGCTTGCCGATCGACGCCACCAGGGCTTCTCTTACCTCAGCGTACCGGCCAAACCGGGCCAGCGCTTCCACCGTTACCAGGCGCACATTTACGTTGGGGTCTTCGTTGAGCGTCTGCACCAGGGCATCAATTATTCTGCTGTCTGCTTCCGGCAGCTCAGTGGAGAGGCTAACGGCCCTGAGGCGGTCTTGCGCAGCCGGTTTCTCGAGCAGCGTGAGCATCATCATTTCTTTCATGTCACGCATTTCTGCCGACAGTAAGTTGATTTCACTTTTGTATCCGGCCGATGGCGACAGCACATAGCCAAACAAGCCGCCAACCAGGAATACCGATAGGCCAAGCGCCAACCTTCTCCAGGAAAAGAAGCCGGAGAGGTTGAAGTCTGCCTGCCAAAAAGCCGGCTTTCGCGATGCCTGTTTCATTTCTGCAAGCGTGCTGTAAAAGCGGTCGTGCATGGATGCGGCAGGCTCGGGGGCAGGCGGCAGTGCGTCCATAGCCGACCAAATGCTCTCCAGTGTCTGCAGCTCTTTGAGCGTTTCGGCATCTACGGCGTTGGTTTCCTTCCAGGCTTCCCACTCCGCCGCCGAAATGGAACCATTCAGGTATTCCAACCATTTTTCCTTCACTATTTCCTGCTCCATGGCTTAAACTTTTTCCAGTTTTAAATAAATTTCACGCAAGTCTTGCAGTATTCTGTGAACGCGAACCTTTACTGCGCCTTCGCTAATACCGAATACCTCAGCCACCCGGTCGTACTTCAGCCCCTGGTATTTGGTAAGCACCAGCATTTCCTGTTTGTCGGGCGGCAATTGCCTCACTGCCTTTTCGAGTAGCTCCAGCTCCTGTGATTTGCCCAGCTGCGATTCGGCATTTTCGTCGACCTTCAGCCTTCGTTCCCAGCTTTGCATGTCGTCGGAGTACGAAACCTTCTTTTGCTTTTTGAAATGATCGGCATTCACATTCCGGGCGAGGTGGTACATCCAGGCAGTAAAATTCGACTGGCTGCCCAATTCGCCATTGTAGCTGTGCCGGTACTTGAGCATGCGGTAGAAAACGTTGTGCACAAGGTCTTCGCTCGCCGAACCGCTGCCGGTTAGCTTGTAAAAAAAGCCAAAAAGGTTTCTGTTGTGTCGCTCGTACAGCAAAGCCATCTTGTCAAGATCGCCGGCCTTGACTTTCAGCATGAGCGAATTATCATCCAAAGCATCCAAACAACCAGTTGTTTATAGGTTTGTGTTCGGCGGGAAAACTTTGGTGTAGCGGAAAGGTTACATTAAAAAAGGAAAAAAGTTTTTCAGCCTAATATTCTTTTGTATTCCTGCGGATTGCTCAGCACCTCAATAGCCTTTTGGATATCGGGATCATCGGGAAACGTAACTTCGATCAGGCCCTTCTGGAGGTAGTAGCGGGTAATGATCTCCTGCTCGAGCAGGCTTTTTACATCATTTTTAAACTTAACGAGGTCCTTCTCCTTAAGCACCTTTATTTTGGTTTCGAGCGACGCCAGCTCGTCCTGAATGGTGCCATAGGTTTTGTCTTGTTTGGAGGCTGCTATCAATTGACGATAGGCTCTCTCTACAGATGTTTCGTAAGATATTTCTTTCTTCTTTATCCAATCCAGAAACTCATTGTACTCGGCGTCGGTTAAAGTGAACTCCCTGGCCGGGGCGATTTCAGGGTGCATAAAATGGTATAGGGTGGCATACTGAAACAGGTAGCCTTTTGATGAGAGCACCATAGCAATGCCGGGATAGTCCTCTATGGCAACGTTAATATCGGGGTCGAGGCCGTCGCCGTCGTAAACCACACGGCCTTTCTGTGTTTTAAATGCCAGCTTTAGCGAATCGGGAAGCTTGTTTACTGTGCCATCAGGATTGCGGTGCGCATAATCGAGGGCTTGTATACAGCGGCCGCTGGGTATGTAATATTTGGCAGTGGTTACTTTCAATTGCGCATTATAGCTTAGCGGGCGGGTAGACTGCACAAGTCCCTTGCCGAATGTTTTTTCTCCAATCAGCACGCCCCTGTCGTAGTCCTGCACCACGCCGGCCACTATTTCGGAAGCCGAAGCACTTCCGCCATTGGTAAGTATGGCAAGGGGGATTTCGGTATCAACAGGGTCATCCAGGGTTTTATAAGATCTGTTCAGATCGGTAATTTTTCCTTTGGTGTCCACCACCTTCTGGCCCTTGGGCAGGAAAATGTTGGAAATGTTGACTGCTTCGTGCAAAAGACCGCCGGGATTGTCTCTCAGGTCGAGAATAATGGCAGTAGCTCCTTCTTTCTTCAGTTTTATCACGGCCTTCTTTACTTCGTCGCCCGCATGTGTGGTAAATTCTGTGAGCTTAATCAGGCCAATGGATTCATTTACCATTCCTGAATAGTAAACATTATCAATTGTGATTTTTTCCCTGTCTACATGGTAAGTGAGCGGCTGGTTGGATCCGTATCGGTTAACTGTGATGTCGAATGTAGTTCGCGATTGCCCCTTCAGCAGCTTTCCGAGGTCGAACGAAGGTTTTTGCTCAACGGAGATACTGTTGATAGAAATGATCTGGTCGCCGATTTGCAAGCCAGCCTTGTGAGCCGGATAGCCCTCCTGAAGCATGATGATGGTGTGGTACCCTTCGATAAATTCTGTAGACGCTCCAATTCCGCCATACTCGCCGGTAGTCATGGTGCGAAAATCCTCAATGTCGTCTTCCGGAATGTAGACCGTGTAAGGGTCCAGGCTTTCCAGCATCGCATCGATACCAGTTTTGATCAGTTTGTTGGGGTTTACATCGTCTACATAATAGGTATTGATTTCTTTATATATAGAGGCGAAAAGATCCAGATTTTTGGCTATTTGAAAAAATTTGTCGCTAGCTCCTGAGAAACCGAACCAGCCGATAGCACAGACCAGGAGTGCCGGTATGATGAAACGTTGCTTGCTCTTACTCATTACTACAGGGGTATGTCTTTAACAGGAATTTTTATAGAAAAACGATTGTGGCTTTATTAGGTTCATTATTCTTTACAATAAAATAATTTACCTAATTTATCATCGGTTAAAAAAACCAAGCCCGGTGCCAGATCGAACCCATAAATATATGACATATTTTAAAAACAAAACAGTGTTTATTACAGGAGCCAGCCGTGGCATTGGATTGGCCATCGGAAAAAAGCTTGCTTCGGAGGGTGCCAATATTGTGATAGCCGCTAAAACCACCGAGCCTCATCCGAAGCTGCCGGGCACCATTTACACGGCTGCCGAGGAGATTGAGGCAATGGGTGGGAGGGCGCTTCCGGTAATGGTTGATATCCGGTTTGAAGACCAGGTGCAGGAGGCGGTGGCAAAGGCAGTAGCCACATTTGGCGGTTTGGATATACTCATCAACAATGCCAGTGCCATCAGTCTCACTCCAACCCTGGCCACCGACATGAAGAAATACGACCTGATGCACCAGATTAATACCCGCGGCACCTTTCTTGTTTCTAAAACCTGCATACCTCATCTTAAGAATGCTGCCAACCCGCATATTCTAAACATGTCGCCACCGTTAAATATGGAGGCCCGCTGGTTTGGACCGCATGTGGCCTACACCATGGCAAAATTTGGCATGAGCATGTGCGTACTTGGTATGGCGGAAGAGTTTAAGCGCGAAAAAATTGCGGTAAATGCGCTTTGGCCCCGCACGGTTATTGCTACGGCAGCGGTACAAAACCTTCTGGGGGGCGACCAAATGGTGAAAAGGTCGCGCAGGCCGGAAATTTTGGCCGATGCCGCCTATTTTATTTTACAAAGAAACTCCGCGGAAGCCACCGGCAATTTCTATATTGACGATGAAGTGCTGAATGAAGAAGGAATTACGGACCTTTCGCCTTATGCGATTGACCCATCCATGGGCCTTATGCCCGACTTCTTTGTGTAGTGG
>CBFGTI010000250.1:0-6672 GCA_965651695.1 uncultured Imperialibacter sp.
TTTTCCCGGAAATATTTCACCGAAAAGTTTCTGCGCGAAGGTATACCCGATACCGACTACAGGTTGTTTGAAATACCCAACGCCGAAGAATTCCCCGGGCTATTTGAACAGTTTGCTACACTCAAAGGCCTCAACGTAACTATCCCTCACAAAAAGGCGGTGCTGCCGTTGCTTCAAAGAGTAGACAGCAGTGCCGAAAGAGTGGGGGCTGTAAACGTGATAAAGAAGGAGGCAGACGGAAGCCTGACGGGCTACAATTCTGACTACGTGGGCTTTCTGCGCTCGCTCCGGCAATGGATGGGCCCGGCACTCAAAGATTGCAAAGCGCTGGTATTGGGAACGGGTGGCGCTGCATCTGCCGTAAAAGTAGCGCTCGAAGACTTGGATGTGCGCTTTCAGGTAGTGTCGAGAAGTAAGTCGGCTGGCATGCTTACCTACCGGCAATTGGCAGAAAATCCGGAGATTCTGAACAACCATTTGCTGATTGTAAATACGTCGCCGGTAGGCACCTATCCGAAGACGGATGAATGCCCGGATCTTCCATATTCGCATATTTCGGCAAATCATTTTCTCTATGATCTCGTATATAATCCGGAAGAAACGCTGTTTATGAAAAAGGGGCTGGAAAAGGGCGCCCGGGTAAAGAACGGATACGACATGCTGGTGCTTCAGGCAGAAGGAGCGTGGGAGATCTGGAATCAAAAGTCCTGAATCTTTTGTTAATTGGGCTGACCTTATAATTTAATTCATCATTGGATTTTAAACTCACTTCGGAATATCAACCTACCGGCGACCAGCCGAAGGCCATAGCGCAGCTTTTGGAGGGAATTGAAAATGGGGAGCCCGCCCAAACTCTGCTGGGGGTAACGGGTTCTGGCAAAACCTTTACTATTGCTAACGTTATAGCGCGGCTAAACCGTCCCACGCTTGTGCTAAGTCACAACAAGACCCTGGCAGCGCAGTTGTTTGGGGAGCTGAAGCAGTTTTTTCCGGAAAACGCGGTTGAATACTTTATTTCGTACTACGACTATTACCAGCCGGAGGCATTTATTCCTTCGAGCGGTCTCTATATAGAAAAAGATCTCTCTATCAACGAAGAGATAGAAAAACTCCGGCTGAGCGCTACGTCTTCGCTGCTTTCGGGCCGGAGAGACGTGATAGTGGTGGCGTCGGTGTCGTGTATCTACGGTATCGGCAACCCCGATGAATTCGGAAAAAATGTTATCCGGCTCGAAACAGGCGACCGGCTTAGCCGCAACCAATTGCTGTTCAGGCTGGTAGATATTCTTTATAGCCGCACCGAGGTTGAATTCAAGCGCGGAAACTTCAGGGTGAAGGGCGATACTGTAGATGTATTTGTAGCCTATGCCGATTTTGCCTACCGCATTATTTTCTGGGGGGATGAAATAGAGGGGATTCAGCGGGTTGACCCGACGACTGGTAAAAAGATTGCTGATGAGCGGATAATTACCATCTTTCCAGCCAACCTGTTCGTAACCGGCAAAGACGTGCTTCACCAGGCAATTACCGAAATTCAGGACGACCTGGTGTCGCAGGTTAACTATTTTGAAACCGAGCGTCGGTTTTTGGAGGCAAAGCGCCTGAAGGAGCGCACCGAATTTGACCTTGAAATGATAAGAGAGTTGGGCTACTGCTCCGGCGTAGAAAACTACAGCCGGTATTTCGACAGGCGAAACCCTGGCCAGCGGCCCTTCTGCCTGATCGATTATTTTCCGGAAGACTTTCTGATGGTGATAGACGAAAGCCATGTGACAGTGCCACAAGTAAGAGGCATGTGGGGTGGTGACCGATCCAGAAAGGTGAACCTCGTGGACTACGGCTTCAGGCTACCGTCGGCGCTTGACAACCGGCCTTTAACTTTCAATGAATTTGAGGGGATGATTAACCAGGTGATTTTTGTGAGTGCAACACCTGCTGAATATGAACTGAGAAAATCGGAAGGTGTAGTGGTGGAGCAGCTCATTCGGCCAACGGGCTTGCTAGACCCGGAAATTGACGTGCGACCAAGCCTCAACCAGATTGACGACCTGCTGGAGGAGATTGATGAAAGAGTGAAAAAGGAAGAGCGGGTGCTGGTAACCACGCTCACCAAACGCATGGCCGAGGAGCTGCAGAAGTTTCTTGAGAGGGCAGGTGTAAAGTCCCGCTACATTCACTCCGAGGTGAATGCATTGGATAGGGTAGAGATTTTGCGTGAGCTCCGGCTTGGCGTGTTTGATGTGCTGGTGGGGGTAAACCTTCTGAGGGAAGGCCTGGACTTGCCCGAGGTGTCGCTTGTGGCTATTTTGGATGCCGATAAGGAAGGTTTTTTGCGCAACGAACGATCTTTGGTGCAAACAATAGGTAGAGCTGCCCGTAACGAAAATGGTCGCGTGATAATGTACGCCGATAAAATTACCGACTCAATGCAGATGGCCATAGACGAAACCAACCGGAGAAGGGCAATACAGACGGCCTATAATCTGGAACATGGTATCACACCCCGCTCGGTAATACGAAACAAAGATGCGATTATGGGGCAGACGAAGGTGGCCGACAGCAAGAAGGAGGGGAGGAAGTATTATGTGGAGGACGAGCAGCCGAGTATTGCAGCAGACCCGATTGTGCAGTACATGCCGAAGCCTGAGATCGAAAAATTGATGAAGCAAACGCAAAAAGCGATGGAAAAAGCGGCGAAGGAGCTCGATTTTATTGAAGCCGCCAGGCTGCGCGATGAATTGCAGGACCTTAAGAGACTAGCTGAGCGATAAGAGGCCCCCGGAATTTTGCCGAATTATCCCGGTGGTTTGTCTAACAGTTAAGAATATTTGAGGTATTCTGGTTATCTTGCCATTCTACAACCCTGTCCAATTCAAAAAACTATTTTTACAGGGTTTTTTTAAACAACTTTTCCCTTATGGCTGCACCCAAGTTTTCGTCCCATGGCAATTCTTTCTATGGGGATTTGAGAAAAAGAATTAACGACTATTTCACCGAATCAGGAACCTCTTCCACTGGCAACTACAAACTGTTTACGAAAGCGGCTGTGCTTATCACCGCTTTTCTGACTGTCTACATTCACCTGGTGTTTTTTACACCTGTTTGGTGGCTTGGCCTGGCAGAATGTCTGCTGTTGGGGGCGCTAACTGCTGCCATCGGCTTCAATGTAATGCACGATGGCGCACATGGAAGCTTCAGCAACCGGGAATGGATAAACAAGATGGCCGGACTTACCCTTAATTTTTTGGGAGCCGACGCCTTCATGTGGAATACTAAGCACAACGTAATCCACCACACTTATACGAACATCGATACTATCGACGATGACATTGACGCCAGACCATTTTTAAGGCTTTGTGAAACCCAAACCTATCACAGAATTCATAGGTATCAGCACATCTATGCGTGGGGCGCTTATTGCCTGCTGTACCTCTATTGGGTGTTTTTTACCGACTACGAAAAATACTTTACGAAAAAAGTGGGTACTATGCCACTAATGAAAATGAAGACCGCAGACCACATTTCTTTCTGGGGTTTTAAGGTTTTGCATGCCGTTATTTACATAGCACTGCCTATATACATGGTGGGATTTGTGCCATGGCTGATCGGCTTTTTAGTATTTGGCTTGTTTGCCGGTTTTATCCTTACAGTGGTGTTTCAACTTGCTCATACCGTAGAACATACGCATTTTCCGGTGCCGAATGAGGCTAACAAAATTGAGGACGAATGGGCCATCCACCAGCTGAAGACTACCGCCAATTTTGCCACTACCAATAAGTTTGTAACCTGGTTTGTTGGCGGCTTGAATTTCCAGGTCGAGCACCACTTATTTCCAAAAATCTCGCACGTGCATTACCCGGCTATAAGTAAGATTATTAGAAAAACGTGCGAAGACTACGGCATTGTGTACATAGAATATCCCAAAATCAGGCTTGCCGTGGCTTCACATGTTGCGCACCTGAAGCACCTCGGCCGGGTATGAAAATGGAAGTTGGAATAAGCCGCTGCTTATTCCAACGAGATGCTGGTGCTATTGCCGGCCAGGCTTACACCTTTGGCAATTTCCATCCATTTTGGTAGCTGGCTTTAATGAGGGCATTTGCTTCCGCATCATTTTTAAACTGCCCGGTGGCTGCGTCCCAGTATACTTTTCGGCCGGTTTTAAAAGCGATATTCCCCATTTGGGCATTGATCGCTGCTACGCTACCTGTTTCAATCCCGCATTTGAGCATTTTGGCATCGTTGGCCTTTATGGCTTCCACAAAGTTTTTGGTGTGATTATCGAGCGCACTCCCTCTCGGCCGCTGGTCGGGCACGTCGGGCATCTTGTAAACGCTCATCCCGTCTTGTTGTTCAGTTTCCGGGATTATCTCCCAGCCGCCCCGGTTTACCACCAGGGTGCCGTTGTTGCCAATAAAAGCGATACCTTCTGTTTTGCCGTAGTTGCCACCGTCTATGCCCACAGCATGTTCCCATAGCATATTGAAGCCTTCGTACTCAAATACTGCCTGAAGCGTATCGGGGGTTTCGGCGGCATCGTTGGGGTAAGCAAACTTGCCGCCCGAGGCCACTACCGACTTAGGCGCTTTGGCACCCATTGCATACAACGCAATGTCAATTTCGTGCACACCCCAGTCGGTCATCAGGCCGCCGGCGTAGTCCCAGAACCAGCGGAAATTGAAGTGAAATCTGTTCTCATTAAAAGGGCGTTTAGGCGCCGGGCCCAACCACATATCGTAGTTCACGCCAGCTGGTACGGGGCCATCAGGTTTTACCGGTATCGACTTCATCCAGCCCTGGTACGCCCACACTTTCACCAGGCGTATCTGACCCAGCTGCCCCGATCTTACTACGTTCAATGCCTGCTCGTAATGCGGCCCACTCCGCTGCCACTGCCCCACCTGCACTATTTTGCCATACTTTTGGGCAGCGGCCACCATTATGTTGCATTCTTCGATTGTATTGGCGATGGGTTTTTCAACATACACATGCTTGCCCGCCTGTACCGCATCTACCATGGTAAGGCAATGCCAGTGGTCGGGCGTGCCGATTACAACCACGTCAATGTCTTTATTATCAAGCATCTTGCGGTAGTCGCCGTACAGCACCGGCTTTTTTCCACCGATTTTTTCCACATCGGCCGACCGCATGTCGAGCACACTTTGGTCGACATCGCACAGGGCAACGCAGTCCACCTCACCCAGGTTGAGGTGCGATCTCATGTCGCTCCAACCCATGCCTTTGCAGCCAATTACGCCGTAGCGAAGCTTGTCGCTGGGGGGCACGTACTTTCTTTTGGAGGCTAGCGCTGAAAAGGGAAGCTGGCCAAAAGCCAGGGCGCCAGCAGCAGCAAAAGTTGATTTTTGTATAAACGAACGTCGGCTTGAAGTACTCATTTTTCTGCAGTTTTGTGATCAAATAGATATTGTGATAATTCAATATCCGCATTTGTGCGCAATAAGAAAAGCCGATAAATGACTGCCGGACGAAGCGGGCCGCAACAGGAACAAAAAAAGCCCTTCCGAAAAACTCAAAAGGGCCCAATTGAAAAGGATAAATGCTGCTACTTGCTGGCTGCGGCAAAGCGCTTCGCTACTTCGTCCCAGTTAATTACATTGTAAAATGCTCCGATGTAGTCGGGCCGGCGATTTTGGTAGTGCAAGTAATATGCGTGCTCCCACACGTCGATTCCGAGGATAGGCGTGCCGCTGCAACCTGCGTCTGGCATCAGTGGATTATCCTGATTGGCGGTGGAGCAGATTTCCAGCTTACCGCCATTTACGCAAAGCCAGGCCCAGCCTGAGCCAAACCGGGTAGCAGCGGCGTTTGAAAATTTTTCTTTAAAACCGTCAAACGAGCCAAACGCAGCATCAATTGCAGAGGCAAGTGCGCCGGTTGGTTTGCCACCTTTGCCAGGCCCCATCACCGTCCAGAAAAGGGTGTGGTTCCAGTGGCCGCCGCCGTTGTTGCGTACAGCTGCAACGTTTGAATGGCTTTTGAGCAATTCTTCGAGAGATTTGCCAGCCATGTCGGTGCCTTCAATAGCCTTGTTCAGGTTGGTTACGTAAGCATTGTGATGCTTGCCATGGTGAATCTCCATGGTCCTGGCATCAATATGTGGTTCCAGCGCATTGGCCGGGTAAGGTAGAGAGGGTAATTCGAAAGCCATATAGGTGAAATTTATGGGTTGAACAATAGATTTTTATGAGTAGTCAAAACTACTAAGATCTAATCAATTAAATAAGATAACGTTAACAAACACGTATAGTTTGGCGATTGCAATAGATATTCCTTATGCCGGGTATAGACGATTCTCGCCCGGCTGCCGGCGAGCACACTGCCAGCTTACTTTCCGCGCATTCTCCTGAAAAAATCGTCGAGCAAGGCCTTGCATTCAGTCCCCATTAGCCCGCTTTGAACTTTTGTTTTGGGATGAAGCACGTTTTCCGACAAAAGAGAATAGCCTCGCTGCAGGTCACTCGCTCCATACACTATTCTACCGATCTGCGTCCAGCAGAGAGCACCGGCACACATTACACAGGGTTCGAGTGTTACAAACAATGTGCACTCGGTCAAATATTTGGAGTTTAAGAAATTTTGTGCTGCCGTAATTGCGAGCATTTCGGCGTGTGCAGTAACGTCGGTAAGCCGCTCGGTGTGATTGTACCCTTT
>CBFGTI010000251.1:0-6597 GCA_965651695.1 uncultured Imperialibacter sp.
TGCCAGATCTTTTCCAAAAGGTGTAAGCGCCAGTGAAGCGAGCTTCATGTGCTGGTTGGCAAACGGAATACCGATAATAGTGATGAACATAAGCAGACCAAAAACAAGATGAGTGACCGCCACGGTTAGCCCTCCGGTTAACAACCAGATTACATTCATTATTACTGAAAGGCAACCCGAATGACTCTCGCGGGTAACCACTTTTTGGCCGAACGGGCTAAGGGCAAGCAAGCCGATCTTGAAGCACTGAAACCCAAAGGGTATGCCGATAATTGTAAGACATAAAACAATACCTCCAAAAACATAGCCGAGGAATAAGAAAATACCCCCACCGAGAAAGATCCAGAGCAAATTGCCGATAATGTTCATGGTCGAAAAAATTATGTATGAGAATGAATACGTTAAATCCGGAATTCTGTTGAACAAAAAAATCCCCTAGTTGAGACCAGGGGATTTATAAGTATAAGCACGCCGGTGTTCTTAATCTTCTACTTCCACAATCACCTCAACCTCCACGGCGATGTCACGTGGCAGCGAGCCCATTCCCACGGCCGATCGAGCGTGTTTTCCCCGCTCGCCGAAAACCTCCACCATCAGGTCCGAAAAACCGTTCACCACCTCCGGCTGCTGTGTAAATTCCGGTGTGCAGTTTACCATGCCCAGCACCTTCACAATACGCTTCACCTTCTTCAGGTCGCCCAACTCTGCTTTTAAAACCGAAAGTTGAGCAATGGCTACCAGTCTCGCAGCTTCATAACCTTCTTCCACCGTAAGACCGCCGCCCACCTTACCGGTGAGTAAGCTGCCATCGGCCCTGGTGGGGCCTTTGCCCGCCAGAAAAAGCAGGTTGCCGGTTCGAACAGCGTTTACATAATTGGCCACCGGGCTTGGCGGAGTTTTCAGTTCTAAGCCCAGCTCTTTCAATTTTGCTTCAGGATCGAAGCCATCCGCCTGCGAAACCTCTGCACGAAGCGCTTCAGCATTGTCTTTTTTTTCGGTGCTCTGCGCGCAAGCAGCAATCAGCGGCAGCATAAACAAAATGAGTAACTTTTTCATATAATCAATTGGTTTAGGATGAACGTTGAGGTCGTGTATCTCTGCATTTTTAGCAAGACCTCAACTACTCTGGGGTTATTGTCCCACTAAAAATACGGCATTTGCAAAAAACAACTTTCCGTTGTCCCAAAAGGCGCGGAACAGCGGGTTGTCGCCCATGTAAACTACCTGGCCGCGGCCGACTTGTTCAGCACCGAATACCAGCGAGTTTTCCAGTTGCTTTTTAACCCTGGCACCAGCAAAACCGCTAGCGGCTACTCCGGCTTTGGGAATGTAGCCAACATTCCAGGCTCCCGATCCAGCGAAAATTGCATACCGCTCTTCGGTTGTTTTCAGGCTGAAATAGGTGTTTTCCCTATAGCCATAAGCAAGTGGGTGTGTGTTATCGATATTAATTTTATAGATAGCGCCGGGAATAATACCCTGGATGTAATTTCTTTCCCTGCTTTCATACTTCATGAATTTGTCGGCAGCGTTCCAGGTTTGTTCAAGCTCTTCCAGCGCTTCTTTTTCATCGTCGTCTGCATAGCGTCTCAGTGCATAGCCCTCCCTGTCGGCAAATTTTTCGAGAGCACCCTGCACGAGGATCAAGCGGCCACCGTCCCTTACCCAGCTATCGATTTTGCTCATCGCACCATCGTTAAGGCTACTGTACCAGCCGTTTTGCAGTATGAGCACATCGTAGCCCGACAGGTTGACGTTGTTGAAGTAGTCGGTATCCAGCACGCTGATGGGATAATCGATCTGACGCTCGAAAAAATGCCAGGTTTCGCCAAATGCCAGCGATGACACACCGTTTCCGGCCAGTATAGCTATTTTAGGCGGTTTAATGTAGTGTACATCGCCGCTCCCGAAGTCTTTGCCTGCATCAACCATACCCGTGGTAGAGGAGAACAGCGGCCGGTTGTGCCGGGTGGCCAGATTTTTTACCAGCGAATCAAAACTACCGGCTAGGTGCTCGTTGCCCCTTCGTGTAATCACCAGCGACCCTCTCTCAAACTTTTGGCCGCTCACAGTAAAAGGGGTTTCGGCAAAGCGGACCTTCACTTTGCTTCTTAACAGCTGTGCCAGAAAACGGGCATCTTCCAAATCTTGCCAGCGGGCAATATAAGCGTAAGGCTTTTCGGCGGGCGTTATTTCTACCGAAGGTGCCGTGTATTTGCCAGCACCCGGCGTCACATTTTCGCTGAGTGCGTAGGCTTTTAAGCCGCGGGCATAAGGCACTCCCCACGCTGTGATGTCGTAGGTGTTGGAGTCGGCCAGAAAAGTGGAGGGCTCGAACAGAACGTTTGCCAGTACACCCCTTGGCTGGTAGCTGCTTATCACGATGTCTTGCGTGGCGAGGTTGAAGGTTTCAGTGCTTCCCGTTTGATAATTAAAACCCTTCATGGTTTTTGCACCGGCGCCGGTTCCGTAGGTTATGCCCATCGAATCGAGCCAGCGGGTAAGTGCCGTGAGTTTATCGGCGCTGTTGTCTGCCTTTATCACGAAACTTTTGTACTTGCCTCCGAAGCTGTTCACGTTGTTGGTGAAAAACTTTTCATACTCCTGAAGTAACCGCTCCCTGTTTTGTACCGATACCTCGATGGTCGACAGCCCGTTGCTGTGGTGATGAGCAATACGATCGGTAAGCGTAAGTGTGTCGCCTTCGTCGGTAAGCACGCCCAGCCCGCCGCGGCCACCGCCGCCCTGCTCGTAGGTCATGCCAATGGCGCCGTTGTAGGTGGGGTAGGTATCGCCATACGACGGATACAGCAGGTCGAACCGCTCTTTGGTAAAGTAAAGCCAACCGTTTTGGTCGAAATATTTTGCATTGTTTTTACCGATGGTGACCTGGAATTCGCGCTGCCACCGGGTGATGAGTTCATGAAGCGGCTCGGCGGCCGGAGCAAAGTAGTAGGGGCTGTTTACCCCTTGCTCGTGAAAGTCGACGTGAATTTGCGGCATCCACTGGTTGTAGAGGGCTATCCTGTGCTGCGACTCAACCTGGCTTTGCCATGCCCAGTCGCGGTTGAGGTCAAACAGGTAATGGTTGGCTCTGCCGCCCGGCCATACCTCTATGTGCTCTTTACTTTGAGGGTCAG
This sequence comes from uncultured Imperialibacter sp., assembly GCA_965651695.1. GTDB lineage: Bacteria > Bacteroidota > Bacteroidia > Cytophagales > Cyclobacteriaceae > Imperialibacter. Next base: position 3,141 of record CBFGTI010000251.1, read on the forward strand.
GATTGTAGTCTTTGTTGCCGTACTGGTTGTAGTAGTTGGCGTAGCGGTCACGGCCGTCGGGGTTGATGCATGGGTCGATGATGACCACAGCTTGCTCCAGCCAGGCCGTTTTGTCAGAGCCCGGCCGCACCAGTTCATAAATTGTAGCCATGCTGGCTTCCATAGAAACCGACTCGTTGCCATGTACATTATAGCTGAGCCAGATAATGGGAACAGCGGTAGAAACCGAGCCGGTTTGCAATCGCGCTCTCCGCAGATTGTCTTGCCTGATGGTTTCGATATTTTGGTGGTTGGCCTCACTGGTAATTATTGCATACACAAGCGGGCGGTCTTCGTAGGTGCGGCCGTACTCTTTTAGTACAACCTTAGGTGAATTTGCCGCTACGTGCTGGAAATATTCCATCACCCGATGGTGACGGGTAAAACGCTCGCCAAGCTCATATCCTAAAAATTCTTTTGGGCTTTGCACCTGTCCCCATGCCTGGCTGATGACCAGGCAGCATAAAAATAATAACGACTTTCTCATGACGATGATCGGGATTCTGAATTTTGGGTTTGTAGAATGAAAACCCAAGATAAGAGAAAGTGGGAAATGCTGTTGGGGTAATTATTCTGGTGGCTCACTTTGTGCGGCCGAGCCAAAGCAGGGCGTTGGTTACGAGCTGTTCTTGTGTTTCGTTTCTAAAGGTACGAGAAAGCTCTTTGTGGGTGCCACCTTCGTAGTCGAATTCCTTATGACCAAAATTGAAATAGACCATCCGGTATTTTTTGTTGGTCCACGCGAATAAAGTTTTGGAGGCTGCTGAAAAAAACCATGGATGAGCTTCACTTACAAAGCTGATGTGGACCTGATCGTTTTTGGCAGTGAAGTATGAAATAGCGGACAACGTCTGAGCGAAAGAAGCAACTTTTAGCAAACAAAAACAGAGGGAGAGAAAGCTATATTGGGCGATATCAACTTTCATTTGTATGTGTTTTGCCGAAACAGCGATGCTGGGGGATCTTCCGGTAAATGTAAGCGCCGGGCGCTAGGGGAAAAGCTTATAAATGTCCTTTCGCGGTAGAAATCTAATGAACTCGATGGTCGCATTATTTATGGAAACGCCTATTCTGTAATTTCCCATTCTAATCCGGTAGTAATAGTTGTGACCCCGTAATTTCTTCAAACCCTTCAAATTATCCACGGAATTTGATTCTTTAACCTGCTCAATGACTTCGGCTAGTTTTTCGAGCACTTTTTTACTTTTTACCTTTTTAACATCCTTATCGAAAGATTTGTCGATAAGGACTTTCATTTACCGAGACTTTTAAGGAAAGTGTCTGTATCCACGTATTCACCTGTTTTTCCTTCTTCAATTGCATAAACCATTGCAAGATCTTCCGCTTCTTCTTCAGTCAACAGATTTGCCTTCATACCCAGCTTTTCAGCTAATTGTAAAAGCAGTTCCAAATTTGAATCCGAGTCACTCGAGAAAATGGCTGTTTTCATCTTATGTAGATTTATTTATGTTAAACACCTTAAAATAGTACTATTTTGATACCTGAGCAACTTATCTGTTGATACTTGTGAAACATTTTCAATTCAACAACAGTTCATCCACAAACACCCAGCCCGGCTTTCCTTTGCCGGCGTGCCAGGCGGGAAGCTGCATTACCGGTGTCACGACCACCTTTAGCTGGCTGTATTTTTCCCCGGGCAAAAGAAAAGACAGAAACTGCGATGCTACCGGCAGGTGACCGGCAAGCTGCGGTATGGTATGTGTTTTGTGCAAAAGCATGTTATCGGCATCATTACCGTACCATATTTCCACCGAAGTGGGCGGCATAATATAGCCACCTGTTGACGCCAGGTAGCTTATAGTCAGTGAATTGGCGGGTTTTTTTTCGTCTAATGCCAGAAGAACCTCCATTTTTCGTCCCTCGTAACCCAGCCAATTGCCATCGGCATGATTAGTGGTTCCCTTTTCCTTGTCAAAAAGGGTTTCTGCCAGTTTTGCCTTGTACTTTTCGTCGGGCTGTGTAAGCAAGGAAACCCGGGAAGGCACAATGGCACTTCTAAGAAACGTTTTTGACACCACTTCGCTTCCAAGCCAGCCTTCTTTAAACGCACGCACGCTAAGGGTAGCATTTTCGGCCAATGTTACTCCATCCTGGTAAATTGGGGAGGTCACGCTATCAGGCATTGACCCATCCAGTGTATATCTCAGTATTGCCCCGTTGATGTAATGCTTCAGTTTTAAACTTATGGAATCGGAAAAAATGGACCCGGTGTTTTCAATAATGGGCGACGGCAGCTTGATAACAGCATTTTCTCCGGAAAATCCGGCTTCAAAGGTAACCTGGGGAAAATCCGTTTTTAACGCCTCAATCTCGGCGCTTGAAATTGCGGTGTTCCACACATAAATCTTGGAAAGATTCTCCAAACCGGCGAGCGACTTTAGTCCGTTTGCCGAGATTTTTGTGCCCGAAAGAGAAAGCTCCCTCAGCTTCTTGAGCCCTGCCAATTTTGGCAGCCCCTCGTTGCTTACCCGGCTAAAATTGAGGTTCAGCTTTTCCAGCTTTTCGAATTGCGACACGTATTCAAGGGCAGCATCGCCGGCACCAACTCTAGCCACGCTTAATTCCGTGATTTGCGCCTTAATTTTCTTCAGCTCACTAAGCTGCTCCGTGGAAAATGAAGCTGAAGAAAGAAACCTTACCGCAAGTGCCGGCGAACTGGCGGATACTGGCGTAACAAGCCGGTAAAAGCTGTTCAACGACTCCACAGTAGCCGGGTCGGCCGGCGGAAATGCATAAGTCGGCTCGGCCAAACCGCTGAACTTAGTTTCGGCTAACTGGAACAGCGGGTGCTCAGGCACAAGGCTGTTTACTTTCACAAAAAACGGAGCGCCTGAGGTTATCCACGCCGAAAGTATTTCCAACTCGTCGTCATTCAACTGCGGTTTTTCTTTTGGTGGCATGTGCTCCTCGTCGTTTTCAGGCAAGTGGATGCGCTTTAGCATCAGGCTTTCTTCGTATTTCAGGCTGTCCCAAAGCTGTCCGCTTTTGCCACCCGCCATTATGGCTTCAGCACTTTCCATTACCAGCTCACCTTTGGCTTTGCGGCTGTTGTGGCAGGCGAGGCATTTTTCTTCCAAAATAGGTTGCACCAGGTGGGTGAAAACAACGGCCTCTTCCAGGCTCACGTTTTCCTGTGGCATTTTAGGAGAAACGGGGGCGAGCACAAAATTTTCGCCATGAGTGATGGTGGCGCCCTTGTGCCCGGCAAGTGTGACCAGAATCAAAGTTACAAAGGCTAGAATACGCACGGAGATTTTATGGCTGTTTACTTTGTACCGCAGCATGTACCAGCCGTACGAGAGAAAAGCTGTAGCGCTTCCCAGCCATTTGTGCCAGAAGAAGCCTTCCGGCGAATAGCCACCTTCCTTTGCCAAAACCAAACCCATCAGCGCCGAAA
>CBFGTI010000252.1:0-6578 GCA_965651695.1 uncultured Imperialibacter sp.
ACGACGGCGAAAGCGTGCAATCGATACAGGGCGAAGCCTTTAACGGCATGCTGCGGATGGAGAAGGACGGCTACCTGGTGCCGCCATGGGTAAAGCCTGACCAAAAGCCGCCGATGGATGTGCCGCATCCGCTGAAGACGCTTACTGAGCCGGTGTCTTTTAAAGAGGCGGCACGAAAGCTGCCGGCCACTTATATCTTAACTGTTGATCCGGGCAAAAAACCGGACGAAGATGGCTTTTACGCATCATCGCAAAGGGCGAAGGAGCGGGGCTACAAAGTGCTGGAAATGACAGCCGACCACAACCCGCAGTGGTCGAAGGTGGAGGAGCTGGTGAAGTTGCTGGAGGAGAATAGGTGAGGCTGATGATCGTCCCAGGCGTTAACCGGCCAACGGCAACGTAAAACTAAAAACACTTCCTTTCCCTTCTATACTTTTTACAGTCAGGTGTCCGCCATTATTCTCCACCATTTCTTTGCAAAGCATCAGCCCGATGCCGGTGCCTTTTTCTCCTTCGGTGCCGTAGTTGGAAAAACGGGTGTCGAGGTTAAAAAGCCTGTCCAGCTTTTCCTGGCTAATGCCCACGCCTGTGTCTGCTACATCTATTGTTACAAAAGCTGAGCCGGCCTGCACCCGCGAACCGATGCTCACCTTGCCGCCTGCCGGTGTAAATTTTATGGCGTTGTTCACAAGGTTGCGGAGCACCAGCTTTACCTGGTCTTCGTCTGCAAGCACCTCATGATCTTCGGTACTATTTTCCAATACTATGGACTTTGTGCCTGCCAGGTCCCGGAAGAGATCGAAATTGCGCTCGACGGTTTCTCCGACTGAAAAGACGGTTGGTTTGGCTTTTATGCCGTTTAGCTGTGTTTGCGACCACTGTAGCAGGTTTTCGAGCGTTTCCGATAAATTGATCACTCCCTTGTTGAGCATAGGTGAGAGTTCATTCACTTCTTCCAATGTAAGCGTTTTATCTGCCATCAGGTCAAGAAAGCTGCGTAACCCCGCTACAGGGCTCCGCAAATCGTGGCCGATGATAGAAAACAGCTTATCCTTGCTTGCATTGGAGTGTTGCAGGTCAACTGCCTGGCGCTCCAATGCTTCTTTCTGCGCTTGAATTTCCTCGTTTGCCTCCTGTAGTTGTGTGTAAGCGTTTTTGAGCTTTTTCCTGTTGTAATTAATAACCAGCGCTACCAAAAGCACCATCAACAGCAGAGCGCTTAGCGTGAGTGCAATCCACCTGATCCGGGCTTTCTGGTGCATCAGCTCTTCCTCCTGTAGGTGCCGGTCCTTTTCGAGTAGTTCCAGTTCCTGCTGCTTTTGCCGGAGGCTGTGGTTGGCAATCGCCCTGTCGTTGTCTTCACGCTGCACGCTGTCGCGGTAAGCATACGAAAGGTCGAGGTACCTGAAGGCATTCACGAAGTCATTTTTTTGGGAATAGATATCGGCCACCAGCCGGCTGTCGTGCATCATGTCCCTCAGCACTTTTTGGCTGGTGGAATGCTCCAGGCCTTGTCGGGCATAGTAAAGTGCCGAATCGAGCTTGCCTTCCTGCACGTAGGTTTCAGCCAGCGTTTGGTAACCGAAAGTGCTGTTTTCGTAGCCGTTGGTTTCGTACATGTTAATGGCCCGCTTCAGATAGCTTTTAGCCTCTTTGAAGTGGCCCATTCGGGCATGCACCTTGCCTATGTACATAAGCGCCACCATGGTTTCAATGTTTTGCCCAAACTCCGACCGCAACTGGTACGACCGCTCCGCAAACGCCAGCGCCTGTTCGTACTGGTTCAGCTCAATAGTGGCAATGATGGCACCCGTTAGTGCGAAACCAATCCCCCTTTTATCACCCAACTTTTCAAAAATTTCGAGCGCCCGGGTGGCGTAGTCGAGCTGCATTTCGTATTGCCCCTGCCACCTGTAGGCATGCCCCATGTTGTTATAAGCATGGGCCATTTCGGTAAGGTTATTGGTTTGTTGGGCGGCTTTCAGGGCGTTATCGTAGGCCTTTAGCGCTTCGGGGAAATTCTCCACATGCCGGTAAACCACGCCCAGCTTGTTCCAGAGGTTGGCCTGCCCGTTGAGGTAATTGAGCCGGGTGGCCAGGTCTATCCCCTCAAGCCCGTAGCGGATCGCTTGATCGGCGTCGCGCAGCCGGTTGAGCCAGCAAAGCTCACCGAGCACGAGTACCTTGGCGGTGTCGTTGGGCATTGTGTGCACCTTTTGCGCCAGGCTGTCGATGTGCGCTCTGTCCTGGGCATATATATTTGCAGGAAAGAACGCAGCAACGAAGAAGAGTACTCTTAAAAAGTGCCTCATAACGGTTTAAGAGGCCCAAAGATAGAGAACAAAGCTTTTTAATGGTAGCTGGTAAGCAATCAGGTTGCAGGGTGGTGGGTCAGTACTCGATTTTCATGTGAAAAACATTCGGTTTTGCTCATTTTAGGAGGTTTTTTGATCCCATTTCAGTTCAAGGCGGAGCCAGCTTCGGTTCAAGGCGGAACTGACTTTAGTTCAAGGCGGAGCTGAACCCAGTTCAAGGCGGAGCGAACGTCCGTTCAAGGCGGTACTGAAATGCGTACTGCCCGGTACCGCTGTCCGTTCTGCGCGGAACTGCGACCAGTTCAGGCTTGAACTGGACTCCATACCGCCCTGAGTGGGAATGAGTTCCGCCTTGAGTTGGGATGGAGAGGTAAAAGATCTCCGATCAACATCCTGTTCGTACCATTCGGGGTTTAACCAGATTAACCTCTCGCCTTCAGAAAAGTAAGCTGACCCAGGTGATTCGCCAAATGCGCCGTGCGGTTCATTACCAGGTTCAGCCGGTTGCGGTGGGGTTCTTTTGTAAAGTCTTCCTCGGAAATGGCGCTATGCCGCTCGAACCATTCGGCGGCGGTAAGTTTGCCGAAGGCCGCCGAAAGGGCCTCATTCACCTGCGTCCAGTATTTTCTTAATTCAGCCACGGGCGGTGTCTCCAATCCCGACTTGTCCGGGTTTTTGATGAACACCTCTTCCAATTCCGGGCGAAGCTTTTGCCCGAACCGGAGCAAGGGCAGCATGGCGTCGTGCACGGCTGCCAGGTGGCCGAGCAGGTAGGTGCCGCTGTTTCGATCCGGAGCCACTTCGGTGGTCAGTTGCTCGTCGGTCAGGCTAGCGAAAAGTTTGTTGGTTCGGTTTATTTGGGTATTCCAGGCATCCAGCGCCATTTGAACAAAGAGGTCTTGTTGGTTTTTCATGCGTATGCTAAAAATGGATGATAGTTGATGTGAAAATGAATTGCTGAATGATAAGTATCAAAGACCGTAAAAAGTTCTGATGGAAAAAAGATTTTGCAGGTCGATGCAGTCGCCAATTTCGCTCAATGCTCGATGCAAATGATGGTCACTTGACCGCGTGGTTTGAAAAGCCCTGCTGCTGCCGCGTATAAAACGGCTTTAGCACCTCTCAAAACTTTTTATCATATTGAAAGGTGGAAGATAATTCCAGCCATTCAAACCGAAAGCTTAATGAACATCCGGGAGATTATAGACAACCGCAAACTCACAACCCTTCAGTACGCCACTTTGTTTATCTGCTTTTTGATGAACATGCTCGATGGCATGGACGTACTGGTGATCTCTTATACAGCACCTTCCATCAGCAAGGAGTGGGGCGTTTCTTCTGAGGCCCTTGGCATTGTGTTTAGCGCCGGCTTGCTTGGGATGATGCTCGGTGCCATGCTTCTTGCACCGAAAACAGACACTATAGGCCGGCGCCCCATGATTCTGCTTTGTGCTACGCTTATGGGGCTGGCTATATTTTTTACTTCGTTCGCACAGTCGGTTCCGCAGCTGGTTTTTTTTCGGATACTAAGTGGCATTGGCATTGGTGCCATGCTGGCCAGCACACCTGCACTGGCCTCGGAGTACACGCCCAACCGCACCAAAGACTTTTGGGTGAGCTTTGTGGTGAGTGGCTATCCTATGGGCGCTTTTCTGTCGGGCCTCGCCGCAGCCCACATTATTCCTGCCTACGGCTGGCGCACCATGTTTCAGGCGGCAGGGCTGGCGTCATTAATCACCTTACCCCTCATCTATTTTCTGCTTTCCGAGTCGCTCGATTTCCTTATTAAAAAAAGACCGAAAAATGCTCTTAAAAAGATAAACACCATACTGGAATTGATGCACGCACCGGCTTTGAAAGCACTTCCTAAAGTGCAGGTGGTTACTGCCAAAGCTACTGTAGTTACGTTGTTTGGTGCTGAGTTTAAAGCTGCCACTGTCAAGCTATGGACGGCGTTTTTTATGTCGTTTGTTACGCTGTTTTTTCTTACGAGCTGGATTCCCAAGCTGGCCGTTAGCACAGGGCTGAGCCTGGAGTTGGCTATTTATGCGGGCACAGTTTTTAACTTAGGCTCGTTTGCGGGCATCAATTCGCAAGGGATTTTGTCTGCCCGCTTCGGCCTGCGCCGGGTTATCGGCTTTTTCCTTGTGGCGGCGGCATTGTTGATGATGATATTCGGGGCAATGTCGGGCTCCGCCATGATACTGGTGCTGTTCGGCTTCATCGGTTTTGCAATCCAGGGAGGATTTGTAGGGCTCTACTCGGTGGCGGCCCGCATGTATCCTACCGAAATGCGTACCACCGGCATAGGATGGGCTATTGGTGCGGGGCGTTTAGGAGCCATCGTCGGGCCCATGATGGGCGGCATACTGATCGGCGCCGGACTGTCGGTTACGTTGAACTTCGTCATTTTTGCAATACCGGCCATTGCTGCCGGCATAGCTACTGTATTGATCAAGTCGCCGGAGGTGACGTAATTGCTGGTGGTTTTCAGGCGGTCATCGGCGAAACCTGCGTGCCTGTCGTTAATGGATACGGTCTGTTAAAAGCTTCCTGCGTGGAATCAGAAATTGAATAGTGATCCAACAACATATCCAACTCCTGGCAGTATTTGTAGTACTGCTCCTCGTTGCTAATTATTTTATATTTGAGCTTACTCACTCAATTGATCCACTTGGCTATTTTATTGTTCTAATTCTTATTTTATCAAGAGTAACAGTGGAAAATTTCCCAAATAATGATTCTCTCTTTTCCGTCACAAACTCCGAAACAATCGATGCGATTGCATGAACATTGATGTAGTCATAGCGAATTAGTATCACGCTGATATCCCTTACATCGTGAGCAAATACCCACTCACCAAAGTTCTTATCTTCTGTTAAAATTACCCTCGGAGGAAGCCTCGCCAACTCAATTACTTCTTCGTCAGTAAGCCCTCTGTTTAATTCGTAGATGGAATAAACTTGAATCCCCTTGCTAATTAGCTCATCCACCACAATTTTGTCCACGCTTTCGTCGGCCAGTATCATGACCCGGCCTGATAATCTTCTTCGTTAGCTATTCTTGAGGAGGCGTATTCAAGGGCTGCAAATATATCTTCGGGCTGCAATCGAGGGTAGGATTTTAATAAATCTTCATGCGTTGCCCCTTGCGAAAGTTTTTTCAGGATCATTTCAACAGGGATCCTGGTGTTCTTAATCACTGGCTTACCAAGCAGCACCTTGTGGTCGGTAGAAATCCTGGAATTGTGTTGCATATCACTTCAAAGATAACACTTTTCTCTTTTTTGAATCTTTTTCCGCTGACGAATACAAAAGGAGTGCGGAGAACTAACTCACCAAATACCTCTCCAGCCAGTCCACCACCAGCGCTCTCATCTCCGGCAGTTCCTCATGTCCGCAATCGAATAGCTCGATCCGGCAGTCTTCAGCCGTGCCATACTCTTTATAAAGCGGATACAGATGGTCCCTCACCTTTTCCACCCCTTTCGGCGGTGTGAGCAGGTCCAGCTTTCCGTTGAGGCTCAGGTGTGGCCTCGGCACTATCAGCTCATTAATGGTGCTGGTGCTAAATTGCTTGAGAAGACCCGGAACATAGTAATAAACCCCATGCCCTTGCAGGTTGCCTGCGCCGATTAGCTCGTGGAAGTCGGTCATGCAGCAGAGGTTGATGCAGGCGGTAATCCGGGTATCGAGTGCGGCCAGCCACCACGCCTTTGTTGCGCCCATGGAGAGCCCAAAAACGCCCACTCGTGTGGCATCTGCTTCCGGTCGTTCCAGTAGGTAGTCCAGCGCCCGCATTTCATCCCACAGCATCATGCCGAAGAGCGTTTGCCCTTTCCACAGCATTTCCTTGAACGTATCGGTTTCACCAAAAGCACCATATTTCAGCCGGTTTCGCTCGCCAAAGCACCAGCTGTCGATCGCCAGCGTCAGAATTCCTTTCTGCGCATACACCTCAGCATAAGCAGGCATCACTGCGCGGCCATTCAGCAGCTCTTCTTTTCCAACTTCGTAAGTGCCAAAGTGTGCATGGCAATACAGCATACAGGGAGCTTTTTCTTTCAAGCCATCGGGAACCAGCAAAATGCCCGGTACTTTTTCTATTCCGTTGAAATCGAACTCCAGGTGCTCAAGCGTGTAGCCGTTGTGTTTCGTGATTTTTATAAGTTGCGGGGTGGCGGGTTTATGGGCTGGCAAGTCTCCCAGCAATTTATAAAGGTGGTCGCGGTTACGAACCTGAGTTTCAGAGAAGGTCTTTGGC
>CBFGTI010000253.1:0-6571 GCA_965651695.1 uncultured Imperialibacter sp.
TCGGCTATGTCATCGATGTTTACCCTGGCTGCGTTGTAAAGTGCCTCAAATTTCTCATGCAGCTGAAAAAAAGAGGGCCCTTTAACGTTCCAGTGAAAATTTCTCAGCTTTTGATAAAACAAATGATAGTTTGCTAACAGCGTGTTTAATCCCTGGTAAATCTCCACGGTCTCCATTGCTGAAAAGCCCAGTTTTTTGAAATCCCGCTGCTTAGAACTAACCTTTAGGGGTTTATCTACTTCCATCATTATCGTCTCAATTACATTTTGTACAAACTCTTAAACCCGAAGTTGCCTAAAATCCATTATTTTTGATTTTTTGTCAACTTCTTATACAAATCTAACGGTAAGAAATTGAAAATGTTCAATTTTTTTACATTTTTGAAAGTTCCATTAATTCAAAAGGGTTTAAAATTGCGTTTTTTGTAAATAATAATTACATAATGAAGTTTTTTGCAGATAACCTGAGATTCTTAAGACGAAGAGAGGGGTTCAGTCAGGAGGAACTTGCTGAACAGTTGGGACTTAACAGAGGCAACATTGCCAGTTACGAAAAGGGGACTGCCGAGCCGAAGCTTGAAAATGTTTTGAAAATTGTAAAATTATTTAACATAGAACTTGCCGACCTGCTGGAAAAAGACCTTGCTAACTCCGCGGCTATCCATGCCGAGCTCGAGAAAGTGGGTTTTGGCACAGCAGAAAAAGCTATTGCGCCGGAGGAAGCCACCGCTCACCTGAAAGCCGAACTAATCGACAACAGGGAGCGCCTTGAAAGATTTATACACCAGTCGGACGACATGCAAAAAATTCTCGACGGTTTCCGGCAGTTCCACAAGTTTAAAATGACCAAGGCGGGTGAAATTTCGCGGGACGTAAAAAACATTGCCGACGACTACGAGAAGCTGCTGGAGGTAATGGATGCGCTGCTGCAGTCGCACCAGGAGCTTATAAAAATACTGGACGAGCAAAACTGATGTACTTAACGTTTCAATTTGAAACAAATATTTTTTCGGATCAATAGATAACCTATTGATTTTTAATACCTAATGAGTTTTGGCATCACCTTGGCTAAGTGGTGGCATAAAAACGCAAGTTATGATTCGAAATTACCTGCTTATTGCATACCGTAACCTGGTTAGAAACAAAATTTTTTCTTCACTCAACATCGTCGGACTGTCGATCGGGGTCACTGCAGCGCTCATCATAGGCTCTTTTGTTATTGGCGAGCTGCAGGTTGATGCCTTTCAGAAAGAAGCCGCCAACACCTACTTGCTCCATTGGAAGCAGCAAACCCAGGGCGGTGGCAGCCGGCTCGTCGGCCTTACGGGCGAAAAGGATGCCTCCCTGCTAAGAGGTCAACTGGCGTCTGTTTCCGACGTCCTCAACGTGCGTCCATTCAATACCACCTTCGAATACAACGAAGCACAGATAAAGTCTGACGTAATGATAGCCGAACGTCATTTTTTCGACTTCTTCAGCTTTCAACTGCTTGAGGGCGACCCCGCCTCGGCCCTGGCAGACCCCTCGTCGCTAGTAATAACCGAATCATTGGCTAAAACGATATTTGGTAACCAAAACCCCATTGGCAAATCCGTACGAATTGTTGGCGACTTCGAGATGCCGCTTCAGGTAACCGGCGTAGTAAAGGACTACCCGGACAGCCACTTGAAAGTGAGCGCAATTTTGTCGTGGAATGCAAAAACCACAACCGGTGGCGAGCTTTCGAAATGGTACAGGCAATCGCTGTATACTTATTTGAAAACCCCGCAGCCAGTAGCTCAGGCCTCGCTTGCTGCTGAAATAACCGAAGTTTACAAAGCTGCTAACTATGAGCTCGACAAGGATGTGCCACAGGTTATCGCCGTTAAAGACATCTACATGGGTGGCGCCGACCTCGAATTCATGGCAGGCTACCGCTTCGGCAGCAGGTTTATCATGTATACACTTGGAGCGGTAGGTGTACTCACACTGCTTATGGCGTGCATCAACTTTATCAATGCCAGCACAGCGCAGTCGATGAAAAGAGCGAAAGAGGTAGGCGTGAGAAAAAGCATGGGTGCATCAACCACGCAACTCCGCTGGCAGTTTTTGATGGAAGCATTTATTATAGTAACTGTTGCCACGCTGCTGGGCATTACGCTTGCCGACCTGGGCAAACCCTATTTTACTGCGCTTACCGGCAAAAGCATCTATATCAATTTGTGGAATGAGCCCTCGGGCTTACTGCTGATTATAGCGGTTTTTGTATTGACCATCGTTTTGTCAGGCTTTTATCCGGCAGTTACGCTGTCATCATGGAGCCCCGTTGAATCGCTCAGAGGTAAAATGATAAAAGGAAAAGACAAGCGTGCTTCACGAGAGGCGCTCATGACCTTTCAGTTTGCCATTACCCTGTGCCTGATAGCCGGCACCGTATTGATTTACCGGCAAAACCAATACATGCAAACGAAAGACCTGGGCTTCGACAAGGAGCAGGTGATAGTGATGAGCGTGAGGCAAAATTCGGCTATTTTTAAGCAACAGGAAGCATTTATGCAAGAGCTGGCGGCGCTTCCCAACGTGGAGACAGTGTCGGCGGGCATGGATGCGCTGGGCAACGGCTATACCAACAACTCATATTATGTGGTGCCCGAGGGAGGCACAGTTACTCACAATGGCATTATGTCTACGTACTTTACAGTCGACGATAAGTTTGCCGAGGTTTACGGCATTGCGGTGGCACAGGGGCGGTTTTTAAATAACGAGTTGGCGTCGGATACGGCGGCTGTCGTTATCAACCAGTCGCTGGCCAAAAATCTGGGGTATGAAGACCCCGTAAACAGGCTGGTAAAAATATGGGGCGACGACTACCCCGCATTCCGGATCGTTGGCGTGCTGGAAGATTTCCACTTCCAATCGTTGCACAAGGAGCTGCAACCTGCCATTTGCATTCTCAACCAGGGCAACGGCTGGAACCTGGCCGTGAGACTGAGCGGAAACGACTACCCGCAAACACTTTCGCAAATTCAGGCAAAATGGGAACGCATGGAAAGCGACGCACCGTTCAACTATTCGTTTCTCGACGATAGCTTTGCCCGTTTCTACCAAAATGAACTACGGCTTTTTAAGGCCATCAACTTCTTTTCTCTGCTCAGCATTATAGTGGCAGGTTTTGGCTTGTATGGCCTTACCAGCTTTATGGTGCAGCAGCGCACCAAAGAGATTGGGATCAGAAAGGTGCTGGGAGCATCGGTCTCAGGCATTCTATTGCTGCTAAACCGCCGGCTGGTTCTATTGCTGGGCATTGCGCTGGCCCTGGCCACGCCAGTTACCGTGGTGGCCGTTAATGCCTGGCTAAAAGCTTTTGCCTACAGCAACGGCATAGGTTGGAGTGCATTTTTGCTGGCTGGCATAGCGGTAGCTGCAATAGTAATTTCAACTGTATGCTTAATTAGTCTGAACACAGTGAGGCGAAATCCCGTTAAAGCACTGAGGTACGAGTAACTATACCGTTGCGCACGATCAATGAAGCCTGCAGAGGCATTTCATTCGTTTGCGACGCATCCAAATTTAATTCGGTAAGGAGATTTTCCCTGCCAATTAACAGTAATGAAAAAGAAAAATTATGGTTGTTTCTTTGGATTTGTAGAATTCCGACTTTAGCATTGTATAAATTTTTATCGAAGAGTGATCAGCATTGCTACCCAATATCTTATTAACCAAAAGGAGTTCGCCTCAAAAAGGTGCGCTTGCTGGCACTGGTGTTGTCCAGGGTCAGAGGGAAAGGTTATAGGAGCAGTATGGTAGCTTACTAGAAAAAAAGCAATAGTTTAAAACCATTCTGATAAACCTTAAAAAAGGCCTTTCCTAAAACCGGGGAAGGCCTTTTTATTTTCCGATACATCCCAAATTAAATAAGTCATGCAAAGTTTCAGAAGCGAGCTAGAAGACATTCAAAACCCCATCATCCAAAAAGATGTAGCAGATCTGGCAGAGAAGATTGCAAAGTTCCGCAATCTGCAGATGGACGACGACAAATTCAGGAGCATACGGCTTGCACGAGGCATCTACGGGCAAAGGCAACCGGGCGTACAAATGGTTCGCATTAAGCTTCCACATGGCAGAATAACCGCCCGGCAGCTGGAGCACATCGCCGACCTTTCGGATGAATTTGCCAGCAGCACCTTGCATGCCACCACGCGGCAGGACATCCAAATACACTATGTAAGTCTCGATCGCACACCTGAGCTATGGGCGAAGCTTGAAAAGGAGAAGATAACCGTGCGGGAAGCCTGTGGCAACACTGTACGTAACATTACCGGCTCAGCCAAAGCAGGTATTGACCCGAAAGAGCCTTTTGACATTACTCCCTACGCACAGGTGATGACGGAATATTTTCTCCGCAACCCCATTTGCCAGGAAATGGGCCGGAAATTCAAGATCTCTTTTTCGTCCTCGGAAGAGGATTCCGCCTTCTCATTCATTCACGATGTTGGGTTTATCGCCAAAGTAAAAACAATCGACGGAAGAGAAGTGCGCGGCTTTAAGGTGGTGATTGGCGGCGGTTTGGGAGCGCAGCCACAGCTGGCAGAAGTGGCTTACGAGTTTCTCGAGGAAGATCAGATCATCCCGTTCACTGAAGCCATCATCAGGGTGTTTGACCGCTATGGCGAAAGAGCGCGCCGGCACAAAGCCCGCATGAAGTTTTTGATGGGCGACATTGGCCTGCAGGGCCTGCTCGACCTCGCCAAGGCCGAATACCCCGCTCTTAAGTACAAATCGTACAAGATAGATACCAGCACTGTGGTACAGCCCGACCCTCAGCCCGAGGGAAAGGCGTACCCCGAAGTGGTAATTGACAATGAGGCCAAATACCAGCTGTGGTTGCAAACCAACGTATTTGAGCAAAAGCAAAAAGGCTTCTACGGCGTTGGGCTGAAGGTGACGCTCGGCAACTTGAGCTCGGATACTGCACGGGCGCTTGCCGGTGTGGTGAGAGCGCATGCCGCCAACGACATTCGCATTACAGTTACACAAGGATTTATACTGAAGTTTGTGAGGCCGGAAGCATTACGATCCCTTTTCGCGGAGCTCGACAAGCTGGGCCTTGCAACACCGGGGTTCGAGTCGACAGCGGACGTGGTGGCCTGCCCCGGCACCGACACCTGCAACCTGGGCATTTCGAGCAGCTACGGCATTGCCAAAGAGCTGGAGAAAGTGATTGCAGCCGAATACCCGGACCTTGTGAAGAATCACGACATTGGCATTAAAATAAGCGGCTGCCCTAATTCGTGCGGGCAGCACGGCATTGCAGCCATTGGTTTTCATGGCAGCTCTCTAAAAAAGGACGGGCTGGTGCTACCGGCCCTGCAGGTATTGCTGGGTGGCGGCGTTGATGCTGATGGAAACGGCCGTGTGGCCGATAAAGTGATAAAGGTACCAAGTAAAAGGGGGCCGGCAGTACTTCGCGCACTGTTGAATGACTATGAAGAAAATGCCCTCGATGGCGAGTACTACAAAGATTATTTTGTACGCCAGGGCGACAAATATTTCTATGCGCTTCTAAAGCCCTTTACAACGCTTGATAACCTGGTGGAGACCGATTTTATTGACTGGGATGAAGACCAGAACTACAAAATGGAAACCGCGGTAGGTGAATGTGCCGGGGTAATTATTGACCTGGTGGCAACCCTGCTGTTCGACTCGGAAGAAAAGCTGCAGTGGGCCGAAGAGGCTGCCAACGAAGGCAGATGGGCAGATTCCATTTACCATAGTTACAACACCTTTATTAACTCCGCCAAAGCATTGCTGCTTTCGGAGGATGTAAAAAACAACACGCAGATAGCCATTATGCGAGACTTCGACAGGCTGTTTGTAGCAACCGGACGATTCACTTTTTCAGAGGGCAGCTTTGAGGCTCACGTAACGAAGATGAGCCAGCAGGAACCCACGGAGGCATTTGCCATGGCTTTTAAGCAGGAAGCTGAAGAATTTCTCAGCCGGGTAAAAGCGACAAGAACGAAGCAGTTGGTTGCAAGTTAAATTTTGCTGTTGATCGCATGAATACCTATAAAAAATATCCCAGGGTGTCGCTGGTAGGTGCAGGCCCCGGCGACCCGGAGTTGATTACCCTGAAGGGGATAAAAGCGCTGCAAAGTGCCGATGCAGTACTTTACGATGCGCTTGTTTCTGAAGAATTGCTCGACTTCTGCTCGCCTGCTGCGGTGAAGGTTTTTGTTGGCAAACGTGCCGGCATGCACAGCCACAAGCAGGAAGAGATAAACAAGCTGATTGTGGAACATGCCTACAACTACGGCCATGTAGTGCGGCTAAAAGGAGGCGATCCGTTTGTGTTTGGCAGAGGCCAGGAGGAGCTGGATTATGCCCGTAGTTTTGGACTCGAAGTAGATATTGTGCCTGGAATAAGCAGCGCCCACGCAGTGCCTGCCGTGAACAACATACCGCTGACGGCCCGTGGCATGAGCGACAGCTTTTGGGTAATAACCGGCACCACCAGCCGGGGCACTGTATCCAAAGATCTTTTTTACGCTGCCCAGTCGAACGCTACCATCGTTATTTTGATGGGGATGCAC
>CBFGTI010000254.1:0-6468 GCA_965651695.1 uncultured Imperialibacter sp.
AAAAAGTGGCGGACTAAACGCATTTATTTAACTCAAAACTATTTCACAATGAAGCGTATGCTTTTGTTGTGGTTGCTGTTGGGGTGCGCAGGTATATCCTATGCCCAAACGGTAACCATTAAAGATCAGCAAACGGAGCGCCTGCTTGAGGGCGTGATGCTGATCAGTATAAACCCGCCGGCAACTGTGGTGACGAATGCCCTGGGGCAGGCCGATATATCTGCCTTTAAGGAGGCAAGAAGCATTCAGTTGCGGTCGCTTGGCTACAAAACACAGGTAAAGAGCTATGACCAGATTGTCGCGGCAGGCTTCCTGGTAGCATTGGAGCAGGCAACCATCGATCTCGACCAGGTGGTGGTATCTGCCACAAGGTGGCGGCAGCCCTCAAATAACGTCCCGTCCAAAATAGTGTCGGTGTCGCCAAAAGAGGTGGCATTGCAAAATCCGCAAACGGCCGCCGATCTGCTGGGTGTGTCGGGCAAGGTGTATATTCAAAAAAGCCAGCAAGGCGGTGGAAGTCCCATGATAAGGGGATTTGCGACCAACCGGCTGATCTACACCATCGACGGCGTGCGGATGAACACCGCCATTTTCAGAGGTGGCAACCTGCAAAACGTGATCAGCCTCGACCCGTTTGCCACCGAAAACACCGAAGTGCTTTTTGGTCCGGGGTCGGTTATTTACGGCAGCGATGCCATTGGCGGAGTGATGAGTTTTCAGACGCTCACACCCCAGCTATCGCTCTCAGACCGGCCGCTGGTTACAGGTAAAGCCGTCACACGCTACTCCTCAGCCAACAACGAGCGAACCGGACACCTGGATGTAAACGTTGGCTGGAACAAATGGGCGCTGGTTACCAGCTTCAGCTCATGGGATTTCGACCACCTAAGGCAGGGAAGCCACGGACCCGACGACTACATCAAGGGCATTTACGTACAGCGGCAAGACAGCCAGGATGTGGTGATAACGCAAAACGACCCGTTGCTGCAAATTCCTTCGGCATACTCACAGGTCAACCTGATGCAGAAAGTGAGGTTTCAGCCAAATGACGACTGGGATTTTCAGTATGGCTTTCACTATTCCGCTACCTCGCCCTATGGCCGCTACGACCGCCACAACAGGTACAGGAATGGCGCCCCGCGCTATGCCGAGTGGGACTACGGCCCGCAAACGTGGCTGATGAATAATGTGACGGTTAATCATTTCACTCGCAATACCGTGTACGACCAGCTGAGTTTGCGGCTGGCGCAACAGTCGTTTGAAGAAAGCCGGATCGACAGGTCGCTGAACAGCAATGAGCGCAATATGCAAACTGAAAACGTAGAAGCGTATTCGGCAAATCTCGACCTGGTAAAATCACTGGGTTCTGCAAACACCCTATTCTACGGCGTTGAGTACGTACGCAACGATGTATCGTCACAGGGTGTGCTCCGGGATATTTCGACCGGGACCGATCAGCGCGGGCCTTCGCGGTATCCGCAGTCCAACTGGAGCTCCGTGGCCGCCTACGTAAGTGATGAGCTGCGGGTGTCGGACAAATTTACCACACACGCCGGGCTGCGGTACAACCGGTTCAGGCTGGAAGGCGACTTCAGCAATAATGCCGGCTTTTATCCGCTGCCTTTTACCTCGGCCGGGATTAGCAATGGTGCCCTGACAGGCAGTTTGGGTGCTGTGTGGAGGCCGGCGGAAAGCTGGGTGCTTAAAGCCAACTTTGGCACAGCCTTCCGCTCACCCAATGTGGACGATGTGGGTAAGGTGTTCGATTCTGAACCGGGAGCCGTTACTGTTCCCAATCCCGGGCTGGAAGCAGAGTACGCATACAATTTCGACTTAGGTGTAGCCAGGCTTTTTGGAGATGTGGCAAAGGTGGACGTTACGGCCTACTACACCAATCTTCAAAATGCGATGGTGCGTCGCAACTTTCAGCTCAACGGGCAGGACAGCATCACCTACGATGGCATTTTAAGCCAGGTGCAAGCCATACAGAATGCCGCTGTGGCAAAAGTGTACGGTATACAAGCCGGGCTGGAGGTAAAGCTGCTCCGGGGGTTTACCCTGCTGTCGGACCTTAACTACCAGGATGGCGAGGAGGAGCTGGACGACGGAACCACCAGCCCTTCGCGGCATGCGGCTCCGTTGTTTGGCGTGAGCAGGCTGCGCTATGAGTACAGCGACTTTACCCTTGAGCTGAACGCCGTATACCAGGCGGAAAGGCCTTTTAGTGAACTCCCCAGCGAAGAGCGGGGCAAGGATGAGATCTACGCAAAGGATGCGAATGGGAACAACTATTCACCCTCGTGGTATACCCTCAACCTGAAAGCGATGTGCCAGCTTAACGACACATTCAGCATAAGCGGTGGAGTGGAAAACCTCACCGACCAGCGGTACCGGTCTTATAGCTCAGGTATTTCCGGTGCAGGAAGAAATGTGGTGCTTTCGCTGAGAGCTGATTTTTAATCAGTACTCTGAAACTTTCGTGTGCTAAACCAGCCGCGAAAGTTTCTTTCATTTATTAACGTGCAAACTGACCAGAGTTGGCACATCAAGACCCATGACAGCCTTGACCTTACCCTGATAGGGGCGCCACCCCCCGGAAAACGCACCTCATCTTAAATGCATCGCTCGGCATCACAGGCCGCCTTGACGACTCCGTGTTTTACAAGAAATGATTATCTTTGACTTATGGAAATGAAAGTACAGATACCATTTCAAGACCTCCTTTCTGCTATAAAAAGCTTGACTCCCGCAGAAAAAGCCAGGCTAAAGCAGGAGCTTTCGGGTGACAACATCACGGCTGATGATAAATCAGCTTTTATAGAAATGTTACTAAGGGGACCGGTTTATTCAGATAAGGATATAAAAGTCATTGAGGATAACAGAAAAAGTATTGCAAAATGGCGGTCCAAAAGTTGATGCTTGATTCAACCATCTTAATTGACTATTTCCGCAAGACCGATAAGAATAATTCCCGCTTAGTAAGTCATTTCAAAACCTACGACACGCTCTACATATCTACGGTTACTGAGTTTGAAGTCATTAATGGCGCAAAACCAATTCACTTAGACTTCTGGGATAATCTAATCACAAGGCTTGTAATTCTAGATTTTGACAGTAAAGCGGCAAGGAAGGCTGCTGAGATCGTTCAACAACTCAAGAGCAAGCGCAAGAGTATTGATAAGCCGGACTTATTCATCGCCGCGACGGCTATTGTCCACGGAATGACTTTAGATACTGCCAATAAGAAGCATTTTTCTGATATAGACGAGTTGATTATCCTACCCGAAAAATAAGTGACTTACAGCAAAAGGCCCTATGTCTAGCGAACACTGCTTCACCTCCTCAAAAACTCAGTCCCGCTTACCCTGCCCGAGCTCAGTGTAAAACCTGTTGCTCGGCCGTTGCTATCTGTATTGAATTCAATAGCAGCCTGCTCCAGGTTTTTGTAGTTGAAGTAAATACGGTTGTATTGTCTCAGCACGTCCACTTTCACCTCCGGGTTTGTTCCCACTTTCATCCACAGGTTTCCCGCCCTGCTGAAAAAATCGTAGACGGTTTTTTGCTCCTCGCTGTAGTAGCTGCCTGCAAAGCGGTTGTGGTCTGCCTGCGCGATAACTGCCAGCCGGCGGGCAATGGTGGCTCCCTGCTGCTGCAATACCGCCAGTTGCTGGAACCGCCCGTCCACAAGCTGCCGAAACACGGCTTTATCAGAAGTAGTACCTATGCTGAAGCTATTGGTGCTATCGACATACAGCAACTGCCGGGGCTGGCCGGTTACCTGTCCGCTAAGCAGGCCGTCATCGTACCGGATATGTACCTGCACCTGGGGGGCCACTTCGTAAACGCCTGTAAGCGCCGCAGCCTGCCCGGCACTGATCATTTGCACTGCTTCGGAGGCTGGGGTCGGCTGTGTGCCTGTAAGGGTGTCTCCAAAAACGTAGACATCGGCAATAGCTCGTGTAATGGCGTCCGGCTGAATGTCTTCGGAGTTGGCCAAGCAAATGATGGAAATGCGTTTGGCGGGAAATCGCAAAATCTCCGACCGAAAACCCAAAAAAGCACCGGGATGTGATTGTATGGCTTCGTTTCGGTAGTGGCTAAACATTATACCCATCCCATAGCTCAACGGATTGCCGTTGGCAAGCTTACCTGGCTGCAAAATCTGCTGCACCGGCGAGCTGTCATTATAAAATTCATCGTCCCAGCGCAGCAAGTCTTCAAGCGTAGTGTGCATGCCGCCGTCGCCGTAAGCAGCAAAGGCGTTTGCATAGGGCAGGTAATCGTCGCCAGATTTGCGGTAGCTAACAGCGGTTACCATATTCTCGTCAATCTTATACCCTCCGAAGCCGGAAGTGTGCATACCCAACTTTTCCAGGAGGTTCTGGTTGGCATATTCGGCCAATGAAGTGCCCGTTACCCGACGCACGATCTCTGCCAGCAGCAGATAGTTGGAGTTGCTGTATACGCAACGGTCGCCAGGGTTGAAGTTCAGCTTGCTTTGCCTCGCAATGAGGTTCAATGCATCGACATTGGTAAATGGTGCTTCAAAGCTTTTGCCCGTAAGCCACATCAGCACCATGTAGTCGCGGATGCCGCTGGTATGATAGAGCAGGTTTTCGATGGTGATAACCCGCCCGTAGTCGGGAAGCTCCGGAAGGTAATGGCGGATATTGGTAGTGAACGCAAGCTTATTCTGCTGAACAAGGGTAGCTACTACGGCGGCCGTAAACCTCTTGCTGCCGGAGGCGATATTATAAACCACCCGGGAACCGTTCGCCTTCTGCGCCTGCAGATCGGCCATTCCGTAGCCTTTGTGAAAAACGAGCTTTCCGTCGCTGATAATACCAATGGCAGCACCAGGCCTGTCCGGACCGGCATAGCCAGCAAGTATGGCGTCAACAGCCCTTTCCAAAGTAGCATCGTCCGGCTGAAAAGCTTGAACTGTGAGTTGCGAAACCACCAGCAGAACAAGCATGCAGGTTTTTGGAAGCCGCTGGTTGCTGAACAGGCGGGCAAGAGTGGTAGCAGGCGGGCATAGCAAAGCCAGCACCAGGATGAATGATTTTTTCATGGTTAACAAAATTTAGCACGGGGTGTCCGTGAGTGAGTTTTTAGTAAATAAGCAAGCGCAAACAGACGTGCGGCTTTAGGCCGACGACTCCTGCTTCAGAAACCGGATAGTGAGGTAATATTTGTAGGGCTGCTGGCTGGTTACCCGCACGGTGTTCACGATGATGATTACCTGGCTGTAAAATCCCAGGAGAATGAAAATGGGGTACACGGACAAAGCCACCAGGGGCAGCAGGTAGAGTGTCATGCTCAGCTGAAAATTGATAACGTCGATGGCATGCCTGCGTATACCTTCCACTTTGTCACGTTTCCATATCCAAATGATGATGGGTGGCACTATTAAGAGAAGCAGCCCGCTTAAATGCAGCACAGGGAGCCACCGGCTACTCTCCTGCCGTCCTACGCGGTCCGCTTCCATTTCGCTTTGGGCCAAAACTTCAAAGTCGACCTCCAAAGCTGCGGCAATGGATTGAAGCGTGTAGGCACGAGGATCTACGTCACCGCTTTCGATGCGCTGGATAGTGCGCACGCTGATGTCGGTTTTGGCAGCAAGGTCTTCCTGGGTAATGCCTTTCTTCAGCCTCAGCTCTTTTATTAGTTGGCCCGTTGTCATAGAAATAAATTTTCAGCAAATAAAGATCGGAAGTCGGAGGCAATACAACTACACTTACCCGACATTCACACGACAAGGAGGATTTTGGGGGGCGGATTTTGGACTTTGGAGATTGTTGGGAGACGGAAGTTGGGAGATCGAAGACGGGGGGACCGAAGTCAGGAGACCGGAGTCGGAAGACGGAGACAGCAGTAACTGTTATCGGTAATCAGTGATCGAGGGTGACGAAACGACATTTTTATAGTGAATACACATGTATTGAGCCGATTACCTAAATTAGAAGCTGAAACAGAAAAACAGCCGGTGGCCGGTGCCATACACGCCATGCCTATAACATATGACATAGCAACCGATTATCTCTACAATAAAGGAATTGAAAAAGGAATTGAAGAAGGAATTAAACTTACTATTAGGGAAATGGCTTCTGACCCCACAATGACGTTGGAGCAAATAGCCCGGTTCACAAGAACATCAGTTGAATACGTTAAACGAGTTATTCGAGAATCAAAATAGCATAACCCCTACCCCTTCAAGTACTTCCCGGTTAGCGAGCCCTCAGCGTTTAGCAGCTGGGCAGGCGTACCTTCAAACACTACCTTCCCGCCTTTGTTTCCTCCTTCTGGTCCCATGTCGATAATCCAGTCGGCGTTTTTGATTACGTCAAGGTTGTGCTCAATCACGATCACGGTGTTGCCCGAATCTACAAGCCGGTTCATTATCTCGAGCAGGTGGCCGATGTCCGACATGTGCAGACCGGTAGTAGGCTCGTCCATTACGTAAATGCT
>CBFGTI010000255.1:0-6421 GCA_965651695.1 uncultured Imperialibacter sp.
GTTCCGAAATTGGAAAAAATGGTGGCGAATTCGCAACCTATAACCCCCGCACCCACTATCACCATGCTTTTGGGCCACTCTGTCCAGTTGTGAATGCCGTCGCTTGTCACCACTATGTTTTCGTCGATGGGCAGGTTTGGGAGCTTGCGGGGCCTGCTGCCTGTAGCCAGCACTATGTTGTCGGCTTCTATTTCCTCAATGCCATTCTCGCCGTTTATTTCGATACGGGTGGGTGAGAGCAATTTGGCCTCGCCTCTTACAAACGACAGCAATTCGGTGCCGTTTCTGTTCATGGAACCCATGTGAAATTCGAGCAGCGCTTTTCTCTCATACGTGGCCCGAAGTACCTCTTCCTTCACCTTTTGAAAAGGAATTTTTGGTATCTCAAAGTTGAAAGAGGTCCCGTGTTTTCTCAACGTGAAATAGTCTCTGGAAAGCTCCCACCACGTTTTGCTGGAAAGAGCGCCATCGTGAACACCCGCGCCGCCCACCAGCTTACGTTCGATGAGCACTACTTTCTTTTTAAAATCAAGGGCACGCATAGCGGCGGCATAGCCCGCAGGGCCTGCGCCAATCACACATAGGTCAAACTTCTTCATCACCAGGTCGGTTAAGATTGAAAAATTTTACTCATTTCTCGGTAAATGTATACCTGCCATCATGCATCGGGCGCTACCTCCGCCGTACTTCTCAATAACAGGAATGTCAATAGCGATTAAGTTAGCATATTTTTTTAGAATATTCTTTTGGTAATCCGCTAATGCGCCAAATGCCGATGCCGACATCACCAAAGCCGGTTTGGAACGGTTGGTGCTCACCTCCAGCATATTGCCGGCAAACTGCTCCATCTGCTGAAAGCTTATATCGACTAGCTCGTAGCCTGCCACCGAAAGCGATTTAAGCAATGCATCCTTCTCGCTTCCTTCCGGTATGCACTCCAGGCAAATAACGCAATAGTGCGAACCCAGGCACATGAGCACATTGGTGTGGTAAATGGGGTGTCCGTGTCTGTCGTGTGCATCGAACAGCACAAGGCTAAGGCCCAGCCGTTGGGCCTGTTCCTTCGCTAATTCGCCGCTGGTGCGGATCGACCGGCTGGCATACATTGTTTTGTGCTGATGGTCGAGAATGAGGCTGCCGGTTCCCTCGAGGTACAGACTGTCGTTCTCGCTGCCCGAAAGATCGCAGAACTCGTTGACGCTAAACCGTGAGGCAATCAGCTGAAGCACCTCTTGCCGCCGCTCGGTTCGGCGTGCCGCAGACTGCATCGGGTAAAGGAAAATCCGCCCGTCGGGGTGGGTAGAAAGCCAGTTGTTGGGAAAAACCGCATCCTTCCGCACCTCTGAGAATGCGTCTTGCGCAACCAGCACCTCCACTCCTGCGCTTCTGAGCGTGCCCACCGCGTTGTCGAATTCGGCTATTGCGCTACCGCGTATGGTATTGAGCTCATCGGGCGCTGCTGTTTGCTGAAAAGCGTTGCTTTGGGCAGTTTCGGGATTGGGACCAAAATTGGCAGGGCGCACCATGAGCACGGCAGGTGCGGCATTGGCATATTTAATTTCGGGCATAGCTGCCCAAGTTCGAACTTCGCCGACTATTTTTCCAGTGCCGTGCCTGTTTATTTGCTATGGCGCTGCTGCAGCACACTCACTACATCGGCAAGGGAGCTTCCTTTAGCTTCGAGCAGTATCATCAGGTGAAACAGCAAGTCAGCCGATTCGTTCAAAAAAAGCTCCTTATTGTCGTCTTTGGCTTCAATTACAACCTC
This sequence comes from uncultured Imperialibacter sp., assembly GCA_965651695.1. Taxonomy (GTDB): domain Bacteria; phylum Bacteroidota; class Bacteroidia; order Cytophagales; family Cyclobacteriaceae; genus Imperialibacter. The sequence goes on from CBFGTI010000255.1 coordinate 1,769, forward strand.
CACTGCTTCTTCACCCACTTTTTGGGCTACTTTGTTAATGCCGCTTGCAAATAGCGAAGAGGTGTATGATTTGCCCAACGGACTGACCCTCCTGTCGTGGATGATTGCTGACAGATTATTCAAAAAACTTATACCCGCGCCGTTTTTTTCATCGAAACAAGTATCGGCACCGGTGTGGCAGGTGGGGCCGTGCGGATCTACTTTGATGAGCAGCGTGTCGTTGTCGCAGTCCATCAGAATGTCTCTTACTTCGAGAAAATGCCCGGAGGTTTCTCCTTTCGTCCAAAGCCGGTTTTTGGTGCGGCTATAGAAGGTTACCCTTCCCTCCTTTTGCGTTTTAGCCAAGGCCTCCTCGTTCATATAGCCCAGCATCAGCACCTTGCTGGTAGCCGCATCCTGTATCACGGCCGGAATTAACCCTCCCGCTTTGTTGAAATCTAAATTTTCCATAAACGAACTTAAATGCGAACAGGAACTTTGTGTGAGCGAAGGTACTGCTTTAGCTCCAGAATAGGCACCTCCTGAAAGTGGAATATGCTTGCTGCAAGGGCGGCGTCTGCCTTGCCATCGGTAAACACCTCGAGAAAGTGTTGCATGGTGCCGCCTCCGCCAGAGGCAATTACTGGCACTCCAACAGCCAGCGAAACAAGGGCCGTAAGCGTATTGGCAAAACCGCTTTTGGTGCCGTCGTGGTCCATAGAGGTAAGCAGTATTTCGCCGGCTCCCCGGCTTTCGGCTTCCATGGCCCACGACACCGTTTCCTTATCGGTAGGTGTGCGGCCGCCGTGCGTGTGAACTACGTGTTTGTGGTCCGCAAGCCTTGAATCTATTGCGACTACGATGCACTGATTTCCAAATTCTTTTGCCAATTCGTCTATCAGTTCGGGCCGTGCTACAGCCGACGAGTTGATCGACACCTTGTCGGCCCCGGCATTGAGTAAGGCGGAAACGTCGGCAATGGAGCTGATGCCGCCTCCCACGGTGAAAGGGATGTTTATTTCCCTGGCCACCTTTTTTACGAGCTCCACCAGCGTTTTTCGCTTTTCCACGGTAGCGGTAATGTCGAGAAACACCAGCTCATCGGCCATTTCCGCGGCATAGCGTGCAGCCAGTTCAACCGGATCGCCGGCATCTCTAAGGTCCACAAAGTTGACACCTTTAACGGTTCTTCCATCTTTGATATCGAGGCAGGGAATGATACGTTTTGTGAGCACAATCTACGATTAGAATTAACACTTACTTTTTTGAACGTCCTTTCTTTCTATCCAAAAGTTCCTTGGCCTTTGTCAGCCGATCTTGCTGAAGGTTCCGAGCCTTATTGGTTGCGTCCTCAACAAATTTCTTCACGGCATCACTAATATCATTTCTCACCTGAGGCCAGCTATAGTCAATCAACATCTGAGGTTCGAGACTATTATCAGCCTGATCCACCGCCATCAAGCTTTCCAGCACAAACTGAGGGCTGATAAACGGGTATTTTTGAGCAAAAAATTGCAATTGGACTTCAATAGCAAAATGTCTCAGGAGACATGCAACATCTATGAAGTCTTTTTTTTCTTTGCGTGAAGTAACTGCCTCCAACTTCATGGCACTGACTTCTTCTTTAGAAAGGAGCCTGAGCCCGTCCTCACTAACAGGGTCCGTAATGAAACGAGAACGCCAATTAAAGAAATCAATCTTTATCCCCCGCACCGAACAAGTAAATCCGTTTTGTCCTTGCCACCTTACCTCCATATCAGGATACTGCTCCAGTAAGACGTACTGCAAATCGCGGATCTCAAACGGTTGATCCGTAAACATATCGATGTCTATTGACCGCCGGTGGCCGATTTGCAGCGCAAGAGATGTGCCCCCAACCAACCGGAAATGTTTGATCTCCTCCCGGCTCATCAGAAACTTTAGGACTGTCAGGAGATCGGGTGTAACTGTTTGGTAGTGGAGCATTTAAACTCGGAAATGGGAACATCAAATAGCTTCGAAACGAAAATTAACGTCTTTTCAGTAAGATAAGGTGTCTCAGTTAAAGCCCTTTTAATTCTCTCTTTGCCATAGAACGCAAGGACCTCGGCGATATCCTCTGTAGACCCTCTTTCAAAAACTCTCACAATAATCGTATTACCCTGGGTCTCAAAATCCAAGCTTTGTTTATTTGTGTCCCAAAATGCCCGATCGGAAAGACTAATAATTTCGCCAGGTGGTATCATATCCAAATTTACAATTGATCTCCCGAAGATGAAACCGGTTTTAAACTTTCCTTAGTTCCTTCAAGTCAAACCTTCCTTCATAAATCGCCTTTCCTACAATCGCTCCTTTACACCCGATCTTCCGAAGCTCCTCAAGGTCTTTGAGGGAACTCACCCCCCCGCTTGCAACAAAGTATATATCCGGAAACTTCTCCAGAATACTCTTATACAAATCAAAAGAAGGCCCCTCCAACAGCCCATCCTTGCTTACGTCGGTGCAGAATATGTTGCGAATTCCCTTCCCCGTATACTTTTCGATGAAATCGTAAACCCATGTATTTGTTGTCTCCAGCCAGCCACTCACAGCTATTTTCTCATCCTTCACGTCGGCGCCCAAAAAGAACTTGTCGGGCCCGTAGGTCTTAATCCAGCCGGTAAAAGTCTCTTCATCTTTAATGGCTATACTGCCAACCGTGGCCAAAGCGGCGCCACATTCAAACACAATGTCCACATCTTTGGCCGACTTAATGCCCCCGCCAAAGTCGATCACCAGTGAGGTTTTGGCGGCAAGCAACTCCAGCACCTTCCAGTTTTTCACTGCTCCGGCTTTGGCGCCATCGAGGTCTACCAAATGCAGCCGGCGAAGGCCTGCATCTTCAAACTGCAGTGCTACTTCCAGCGGGTGCTCGTTGTAGATCGTTTTCTTTCCATAGTCGCCCTGTGTAAGGCGCACGCATTTCCCGTCGATGAGGTCGATGGCAGGTATAATATCCATTGGTTATAGCTCAATAAAGTTTTTCAGAATCCTGGCGCCATCGCTGCCGCTTTTTTCGGGATGTGCCTGCACTGCATAGAAGTTGTCTTTCTGAAGAGCCGCGCTAAAAGGGTGAATGTAGTGGCATCGCGCTATGGTTTCGGCACCGGGCTCGGCGTAGTAGCTGTGCACAAAATAGAGAAAGGACTCCCCGGTAAGCCCTTCCATTAGCGGACCGCGCAATTGCTGCAGGTTGTTCCAGCCCATATGCGGTACCTTGTCGAGCGGAGGAAATTTTTTTACATCGAGATTGAAGACGCCAAGGCAGTCGGTATTGTTTTCTTCCGAATGCCTGCACATAAGCTGCAGCCCGAGGCAAATGCCAAGAAATGGCTGTCGCAAGCCGGGAATGAGGGTGTCGAGCGCATTTTCCCTTACCGATGCCATGGCCGTGCTTGCCTCCCCTACTCCGGGAAATATCACCTTGTCGGCACTGCGTATTTCCTCCGGGTCGTTGCTCAGCACGGGCTCTATGCCGAGCCGGTTCAAAGCAAAGGTTACGGACTGCACATTGCCCGCATTGTACTTTATAATAACTACTTTCATTTCAGGTGCACGGTGGTGCCCAACAGTTTAAGTTAACAAATGGGTTTCGGCTGAAGCTGTCGCCTGCCACAATTGAACATCCAAAGCACGAGGTTGCATGCACGCAGCGGCGTAAAATACCGGTGCCCGCCTGGCGCAGTTCGTTTATTGATGTACTGCTGCCGCTTTGTCCACCTCCTCGGCAATCACCTGCTTAATTTCGGGGATGGAATTGTAAAGCTGCTCGTAAGAATTGATGATGAAGTATTTATCCTGGAACTTGTCTTTCCAGTACGATGTGCCCATTATTTGCCGTACGTTGAACTCGTAGTGAGCGGGCTTATCGCTGAGGCAAAACTTGGTTTCGCCGGCCGACGACAGAATGCCGGCTCCGTAGATCCGCAGCTTTCCATTTTCCCTGATCAACCCAAACTCCACGGTAAACCAGTAGATTCTCGAAAGCAGCTCGATAGCGTAGTCGTTGCCACAATACTGAAGGCCTATTTTGCTCAGCTCTTCCAGGAAGTTCACAAAGTTTTGGTTGGTAAGCAGCGGCACATGGGCGAATACGTCGTGGAACATGTCGGGCTCCTCGAGGTAGTCGAGCTCCTCCATTTTTCGCAGCCAGGTAGTGGCAGGAAAGTTACGGTTCGACATAAGCTCGAAAAAGGTGTAGTCGGGCACAATGCCGGGCACTACGGCCAGCTTCCATCCCGTAATGCTGTTTAGGATCTGGTTGGTTTCGTCGAAGCGGGGGATTCGCTCCGGCACAAAACGGGCGCTTTCCAGACCTTTCATATAGGCAGCGGTAGCCGCATTGGGAAGGTTTACAATCTGGCGCTCGTACAAAAGCTTCCAGACCTTAAAATCTTCCTCGTTGTAGTTTTCATAAATCTGTCTCATACTTTCTCAATTTAAACATTCCCGGTGTACACCGCCTATTTATTTAAAGGAAAAAGGCCTGAAATCTTGCGATCCAGGCCTTTTAATATTTATACAAATATCATCTCTTATCGCCTAAATCGCTCAGCCGCTCTGTAGTAATAATGATGATAAGTAGTTACTTGCTTTAACATGACGGTAAAATTAACAAAGGGTTTTTAGTATCCAACGGTTTAGGGGGAAATAGTT
>CBFGTI010000256.1:0-6351 GCA_965651695.1 uncultured Imperialibacter sp.
TTTTTACTTTCGAAATTCAACATAAACCAACATGAACAAAGTCTACCTATTCATTGCCCTACTCCTATTCTCATGCACGCAGACAACCACCACCACATCCGAGCAAGTACAGGGGCTGGTTACCGACCACGCCATGGTTGTATCGGCGCATCCGCTGGCATCAAAGGTGGGGAGCGATATCCTTCGAAAAGGTGGAAATGCCGTTGACGCTGCCATTGCGGTGCAATTTGCCCTTGCGGTGGTGTATCCTGCTGCCGGCAACATTGGCGGCGGCGGCTTCATGGTCATCCGGCTGAGCGACGGCACCACCGATGCCCTCGACTACCGGGAAAAAGCCCCCGGCAGCGCCAACAGAAACATGTATCTTGATGATGATGGTGAAGTAATAGAAGACCTGAGCATTTTGGGGCATTTGGCAGCGGGGGTACCGGGTGCGGTGGATGGCATGGTAAAAGCGCACGCCAAGTACGGCCAAATAGATTGGAACGAGCTTGTGCAGCCTTCTATTGATCTCGCCGCCAATGGGTTCGTGCTTACCGAGGCTGAAGCCAGAGGATTGAATCGGGCGAAGGAGAGCTTCTTGAAACAAAATACCGTTACTCCTGATTTCATTATTAACAACGAAGGCTGGAAGGCCGGCGACACCATCTATTACAAAGACCTGGCTAAAACCCTCACCCTGATAAGAGACGGGAAAGAGGCTGGCTTTTACGAAGGGGAAACTGCCGACCTTATTGTAGCCGAGATGCAACGAGGAGGCGGCATCATAACCCACGACGACCTGAAAAATTACGAAGCAGTATGGCGCACACCTCTTACTGGTTTTTATAAAGGTCACAAAATAATTTCCATGCCGCCGCCGTCGAGCGGTGGTGTGGCACTGCTGCAGCTGCTTCAATCGGTAGAAAGCCACCCTGTTTATGAATGGGGCTGGAACACCGCCGAAACAGTTCACCTGCTAACTGAAGCAGAAAGAAGGGTGTATGCCGACAGGGCTAAATATCTCGGCGATCCCGACTTCTTCGAGGTGCCGGTAGCAGGCCTGCTCGATCCAAAATACAATCAAAGCCGCATGGCCGGATTTGATGAGGAAAAAGCATCCCTCTCGTCGGAAGTAACCGAAGGTACACCCATTGCCCGACGGGAATCGGAGCAAACCACCCACTTTTCCATTGTGGACCAGCAGGGAAATGCCGTTTCAGTAACTACCACACTCAATGGTGGCTATGGCAGCAGGGTGTTTGTGGCTGGCGCAGGCTTTCTTCTGAATAACGAAATGGACGACTTCAGTATAAAACCGGGCTATCCCAACATGTTTGGCCTCATCGGCGGGGAAGCAAATGCCATAGAACCCGGCAAACGCATGCTAAGCTCAATGACGCCCACCATAGTGGAAAAAGATGGCCAGCTGCTAATGGTGGTAGGCACTCCCGGTGGATCGACCATCATTACGTCGGTGTTTCAGACCATCGTAAACGTAATAGACCACGGCATGGGCATGCAGGAAGCCGTTAATGCCAAACGGTTTCATCATCAGTGGCTGCCCGATACCATATATGTGGAAAAAGGCGCACTTGCTGACGACGTGAGGGCAGGCCTGCAGCAAAAAGGCCATGCGTTTAAAGAGAGAGGCCAGATCGGGAGAGTGGATGCCATACTAAAACTGCCTGACGGGCGGCTTGAGGGCGGTGCCGACCCACGGGGTGATGATGCAGCCGTTGGTTTTTAAATTTCACTTCACTAATGGGCAGGGATTACGACAAAATTCTTAAGGAAAACATCACTTCTATTTTTCTTCCGCTAGCAGAAAAATACCTTGGTTTTAAAATTATTGAAGCAAGCGATCTTACGTCAGGTTTGCAGTCAACAATTGAAAGAGAGCCGGACTTTATTAAAATGATCACGTCTGAAAACCAAAGGTTCATCCTTCAAATGGAATTCCAGACGAGCAACGACGCCGAAATGGTGTATCGAATGGCTGAATATAAGGCCTTGCTTCAGCGAAAATATAAAGTACCTGTGCAGCAGTTTGTTTTGTATTTGGGGACGCAAAAACCAACCATGAGCACACGGTTGAAAAATGAAGAGATAATTGATGGATACCACTTAAAGAATATTCATGATTTTGATGCTGCCGTTATACTGGAGTCTTTTATTCCCGAAGAAGTGATACTGGCTATTTTGGCCGATTATAAAAAATCGCAAACCCGTCAAATAATTAAGATGGTTCTAATCCGTCTACAACAGTTGGTTGATGATGCGGCTACGCTTCAAAAGTATATTCAGCAATTGACGATCTTGAGCAGATTACGTAAATTAGAACATCAAATCATAGAGCAGCTGAAAGATATGTCCATAGTATACGATATAGAAAAAGACAAGCTGTACCGGGAAGGTATTGAGAAAGGTATTGAGAAAGGCATTGAAAAAGAGAAAATTGAGGTGGCCCGTAAGCTATTGAAAAAGAATTTTTCCCTGGAAGAGATCAGTGAGATTGTAAATTTACCCATAGAAGCCATCAGAGAAATAAGTGTATAGATCAGTTCTCAGCCTTTTTCTTCTCTCCATTTTTACCTATTCACCTTTGCCTGCGCAACGCCCGAGAGAGGTCGGAATTATTATTGGAGTGCTCCCCGCCGGAACAAACAATTCGATTACGGATGTGGCTGGTGTTACTGTGGGGCAGTTTACACTTATAGAAGGCGCCGGCGTGAGAACCGGCGTAACGGCCATTCTCCCGCACGGTGGCAATATCTTTCAAGAAAAAGTGCCCGCAGCCATCTACCTGGGAAACGGGTTTGGAAAGCTGGCAGGTTACTCGCAAGTGAAAGAACTGGGCAACATTGAAACCCCGATTATCCTTACCAACACGCTGGCAGTGCCCGATGCCTCAAAAGCATTGATGAAATACATGCTCTCTCTACCGGGAAACGAGCAGGTACAGTCGGTAAATCCGGTGGTGGGCGAAACCAACGATAGCTACTTGAACGATATCCGAAGTTTTCCGCTGCGTGAAGAGCACTTTATGTCAGCAATAAAAAATGCCCGTTCGGGACCGGTAGAAGAAGGAAACGTAGGCGCGGGCACAGGCACTATTTGCTTTAGTTACAAAGGAGGCATAGGTACCTCGTCAAGAAAGCTACCCGAAAGCCTTGGTGGTTACACAGTGGGTGTACTTGTGCAAACAAACTTTGGCGGTAACCTGACTATCGATGGTGAAGCTATAGACGAAGCCCTGGGCTCCTACCCTTTCAAAAAACAAATAGAAAGCGCTGATGGGTCTTGCATGATTGTAGTAGCAACCGACGCCCCTATGGATGCCCGCAATCTCGAACGACTGGCCAAGCGGGCGATGCTCGGGTTGGGTAGAACCGGCGGAATTGCCTCCAATGGCAGCGGCGATTATGTAATAGCTTTTTCCACAGACCCGGCTTTAAGAGTGCCGTACAACGCCAAAAGCCCCCTGCTTGAGCAAAAGGTTTTATCCAACGACCACGTAACACCGCTTTTTATGGCGGTGATTGAAGCAACTGAAGAGGCCATCGTAAATTCGCTGTGGGCAGCAGAAACAATGACCGGCTTTGAAGGCCGAACAATAGAAGCCTTGCCCAGGGAAAAAGTGCTGGAACTATTGAAAAAGGCAGGGAAGCTGAAGCCTTCACAGAAGCAATAAACAGTCCTTTACGCTACTGAAAGCTCACAAATCGCTTTAAGTTTTGCGAGAGCCCTGTGCCATGCCGTACTAAAGAATTCGGCATGCTCTTCGGCAATATCCATTTCTACGGTTACAGTAGTAACGCCATCATGTTCTTCAAAAGAGTAATTTTCGTAGCCGCCGCCCCATTCCTCCACCGCCGGCCCCTCAACTATTTCTTTGTCGCCGTCTAAAATGCCGTAGTGGTAAATGGACACGAACTTATTGGGAATGTTTTCTTCGATCCTCGAAACCATCCCCTGGCGCTTTCCATCTTCGCCGATACCGATGAAAAGCATTTTACTTCCCTTTTTCCAATCTCCTTCCAGAGCACCTTTAGCGTCGGGGGTAGGATAAAACTCAGTTGTCCATTGCAGAAAAGTTTCCTTATTGAGCATCGTGTTGAAGACCTCTTCGGCAGATGCATTGACGTCAATTTTAAATTGTAGCTTCTTCATGGTTTTGTTTTGTTCTGATGATATAAAATTACGTACGATTGCCAAAAGAAAGGCAGGCCAAGTGCGTCATTCATAGGGGGCGATTACGGCAGGCAGGTGCAACGCAAATCACAAAAATCAAGCACCAAATAGCAAACAAGCACCAAAGGCTAAATGATTTAAATCCCAAACCCTCCATCGAAAGTTCGCAGGTAAAAACCAGCGCCACCGGTTTGATATTTTCCCTCTTTCGAGATTGGGCTTTATTTGAGTTTTGAGTTTCGTGCATTGGAATTTCGCCACGGGGCTCCTTGCCCATCCCACATTTTTTTCCGATTCTTCCGGTTCGAAAACCATAACCCAACTCTCCCATGATCACCTCACTACGAGGCATTGCCGCCAACCTACTGCGACTCCTCCTCCTACTCATCATCCTTCTCCCTCCTGTCTTCGGGCAGTCGGGTTCCACACGCTGGGCTGCCGATGGCAACTCCTACTTCCGGGTAGAGGACAACGAAATTGTGCAGTACACCCTCCCAGCCAATGAGAAAACCTACGTCGTTCGCAGCGGACATCTCATCCCCTCCGGACAAAGCGACACCTTGTCCATCCAGCATTACATCTTTTCGCCGGATGCCTCCAAAATGCTGATCTACACCAACACAGCAAAGGTTTGGCGGCTAAACACCAAAGGCGACTACTGGCTGCTCGATCTTACCACCAAAAGCCTCAAAAAGCTCGGTGCCACCCGACCCGTTTCCTCCCTCATGTTTGCTAAGTTCTCACCCGACGGCACCAAAGTAGCTTACGTGAGCGAAAACAACCTCTATGTGGAAGACCTCGCCACCAATACCATTCAGGCCCTCACTACCAACGGTACCCGCAAGCTCATCAATGGCACCTTCGACTGGGCCTACGAGGAAGAATTCGTGTGCCGCGATGGCTTTCGCTGGAGCCCCGACAGTAAATCGATTGCCTACTGGCAGCTCGACGCCCAGGGCACCCGCGACTACTTCATGATCAACAACACCGACTCCATCTACCCGTCGGTAACACCCGTGGAATACCCCAAGGTAGGGCAAAATCCCTCCGCCTGCCGTGTGGGCGTGGTAGACCTCGGCACTAAAAAAACTAAGTGGATGAACATCCCGGGCGATCCGCGCCAGCACTACATCGTGCGAATGGAATACATCCCCGGCACCAACGAACTGCTCGTGCAGCAGCTGAACCGCAAGCAGAACGAAAGCAAGCTCATTCGCTGCCAGGCTACTACTGGTGATGCCAGCACTATCTTCACTGAAACCGATGCCGCATGGATCGACATTGTGACGCCGGCTACCGACGGTGTTTACACGGTTGACTTCAAGCACAACTTCGACTGGATTGGCAGCAAGGGCGAATTTCTCTGGGCAAGCGAAAAAGACGGCTGGCGGCACCTCTACCGCCTGAGCGCCGACGGCAAAAAAGAAACCCCGGTAACACCCGGAGACTACGATGTGTTCTCCCTGAAAGCCATCGACGAAAAAAGTGGTTTCGCCTATTTCCTTGCTTCTCCCAACAACGCCACACATAAGTACCTCTTCCGCGCCCATCTCAACGGTAAGGGAAAATTGCAGCAGGTAACACCGGAGGGCTTCCCCGGCACGCACAACTACCAGGTATCGCCCAATGGCAGGTATGCCCGCCACTCCTACTCCAACGCCCACACCAAGCCTGCCGACGAGCTTGTTTCCCTGCCCGACCACAAGCCACTGCAGCTGGCTAAAAGCATAGCCCAAAAGCTCGACAGCCTGCAGGATGAAAAAACTACTGAGTTCTTCAAGATTACCACGGCCGACGGCGTGGAAATGGATGGCTGGATGGTGAAACCGGCCAACTTTGATCCTTCGAAAAAATACCCGCTGGTGTTTTATGTGTATACCGAACCCTGGGGGCAAAACGTGGTGGATGCATATGGCGTGTCGCACAACTTCCTCTATGCCGGCGACATGCGGGAAGATGGCTACATTTACATAGCCCTCGACAACCGGGGCACACCCGTACCCAAAGGCGCTGCGTGGCGGAAGGCGATCTACCGCAAGGTGGGCGTGGTGAACATCCGCGACCAGGCCATGGCCGCCACGGAGATCCTGAAATGGTCGTTTGTAGACCCCGAGCGGGTGGCGGTGTGGGGCTGGAGTGGCGGCGGCTCGGCCACGCTCAACCTGCTGTTTCAGTACC
>CBFGTI010000257.1:0-6281 GCA_965651695.1 uncultured Imperialibacter sp.
GCTGCAAAAACTCGTGCTCCAGCGAGTAAGAGAGTTAAACAAAGGACAAGCCTCATGAAGGTTAGGTAAAAGATGGTAGTTGAAGAATGCCATCTTTTACCAAAAAATCAAGTTTGTTTCGATGAATTAAGGGGATTTTATGATCAAAAGTGGCTTAGAATCGATGTTTACTAATAAAGTGTAATTAATTCTTGATATCGTTCAAATCAATCGAAGCCTGCTTCTACGCTATTCCGCAGCTGCCGGGCCAATTCTTCCTGCGCCCGGTAGCTCTACAGCCAGGTCAAAAAGGTCGAGTTCCAGGCTGAGTCCCAAAACATTCAGTTCCAGCCCTTCCTCGTACCCAATGCTAAGCCCAAGCAGTCCGAAAAGTGAAGCTTGCAACCCCGTGCCGCTGGCTGAGAACCCCACTGCTTTGTTGATGGGCCGCCAATCCTTACCTATCGCAGTAGAAGGCAAGTCAAGGCCCAAATCGGGCACTTGCAATCCTATCCAGGCCACAAATGTATTGCTGTTGGGGCCGGGCCATACGGTATACTCACCAGCCCAGGGATACCCGGTAACAGCTTGCTCAATTTGTCCGATCAAAACCTCTGCGGCTGGTCCCCGCCTATCGAGCAGCAACTCGGGCTTATTGCCATACCAGTCTTTATCGGGAATGCCGGGCTCACTAAATAGCGCGGTGCCTCCCCGTTGCAGCCGCCACCCAATCACCTGGCTGATTACATAGTGGTTGGCTCCTTTGCGTTTGGTGGCAATCCAGCAGTGCATGGCCAGCGCCTTTTTCGCACCCCGGGTGCGGGCGCCGTATACCTGCACTACCGCTTCATCATGTTCTCCAGGCAGCGGTGCATAACCGTAGCTACGACCCGAGCCACCAAAGCCAGCTTGGGTTACATAAGGCAGCGATTCTTCAAACAGCTGAATCTCTGCAATTTTATAAACATACAATAGCAGCAAGCCGAGCATCACAATGCGGCTGCGGGTCCATCTTCTTTTTGAAGGCTGAGGCCGGTGTCGATCCATTAGCCTTGCATACGCAGAGAGTGCCACCAGGTTGTCAATACAATGAATGTGCGGTCTATAAACCTTACAAATGCGTATCTTTAGCCTTTCGATTGTTATAACAACATGAAAGCGCTTCCCTACCTGCTCATTAGCTGCTGCATTCTGAGTTCGTGCAGCGATACCGACGAAACGCCTGCCGATCCGCTGGCAGGCTATGAGTCTACTTACGAAGTAATTCAGGGCGCAATCTGGGACGTTTCCTGCACCAGCTGTCATTCAGCGGGAACCACGTTTGCACAGCAAAGCGATTTGATACTAACGGCCGATGTTTCTTACTCACAGCTGATCAACCGCCAGCCAAACAACCAGGCTGCACGGGAAGATGGCTTGCTGCTGGTAGGCGACCAGGGCATAGAGAGCCTCTACAAGAGCTTTTTGTGGGAAAAGATCAACGTGCACGACCAGGAGCATTTCTACGCCGATCACCCGCAGTATGGTGCTCAAATGCCGCTCGGCGATGTATTGACAAACGGGCAGCTTGAATACATCCGCCAGTGGATAATTAGCGGCGCACCGGATACAGGCGAAGTAGCCGACCGTGAATTGCTGCAGGACACCAGCCGTTTCGAGTTGCTTACCTTTACTCCATTGGAGGCACCGGCTGAAGGTATACAATTTCACATTGGCCCCTTCGATGTACCTGCCAATACCGACCGGGAGCTTTTCTCCTACCAACTGCTGAATAACGAAGCGCCCATCTATATAAAAGAAGTAGAGTTTAGCATGCGGCCGGGCAGCCATCATTTTATTTTGTACAATTTTGTGTCGACAATACCAGCGCTTTTTGTACCAACCCCGGGCAACATTCGCGACGTGTACAAAGCCGACGGCAGCTACAACACCAGCACGCTTCTTACTATGGCCTACCACCAGTTTGTGACGGGCACGCAATGGCCCCGCATGCGGTATGCCTTTCCGGAGGGTGTGGCATTGAAAGTACCCGCAAATGCAGGCTTCGACATGAATAGCCACTACGCCAACAAAACTGACGGAGTAATACAGGGTGAAGTGTATGCCAACATCTACACTACAGCCGAGGAAAACGTGGAGCACGTGGCCGAAATCCTAAATCTCAACAACGATGACCTGCACATCCCGGCCAACAAAGTAACTACCCTCACCAAAACCTTTTCCTTCGATGAAGAGCGGACGATCTTTCAGCTGTGGTCGCATGCGCACAGCCATATGACGGAGTTTCGGGTATATGCAGTAGGTGGCCCCCACAATGGCGAGCTGGTCTACATTAGCTACGACTGGGAGCACCCTCCGATCCTAAAACTCGACCCGCCACTGGTAATTCCCAAAGGAGGTAGTCTGCGACTCGAAACCACCTACGACAACCAGGAAGATCGCAATATTGGCTTTGGCCTTAGAAGCACCGACGAGATGATGATTCTGTTCGGCGCTTTTTATACAGACTAGCAATTTTGCAAGTTATTCAACTAAGACTTTAGATAAATCTATTTTTCATCTAAAAACCAACTCTTTAAACAAGCTGAGTAAAGCCACTACTCAAAGCTGTCAATCGCACCTCCTACTATCTTTTTACGAGTTGATCACATTGGTTAGCTCCAATTTCTTGTTGCGCAGATCGAGCCCTCCTTCCAAAACCGACTTTAAATTGGCCAGATAAAACACCCACCCCCCGGAGTCGCCCACAAAGTGCTTTCGTATGGTTTCCAGGTCTGTGGGAAGCTCACTTTCTACCAGCTCCACCATTGTTTCACCAGCCTCCTGGTATATCGAAATCGTTACAGGGCAGTTCATCGAAAAGGTAAATACGAAGTGATCTTTGCCATTTGCTTTCAGTACCTTACCCTTTTCCAGCACTGAGTCGGGGTAGCCATGCCAGTACCATGTATAGCTATCCCCTTCAGCGACCGGAGTATTTGGTTCGCGGTTTTTTCCGTCACTGCCGGCAAACAGCGCCTTCCGCAAAAACCACGACTCGAGGCCCGCCTGCGTGGTCCAGGCCTTATACACCTCGCCGATGCTGGCGTTTACATTAATTCTAAGCTTAAAATGATTCCAGAGATCTTCCATAAGAGTTCAAGTAAAGCATACTCAGTTAAAAATTAGTTGTTTTAATCACGTTTTCATTAAATCGTTGTCTGAAGACTCAGCCCTGCGCAAGTATAAAAACCGTTCCCGCCGGATCCATGATCCAGTGCATGTTTGATGGGATTTGCTCCAGTTCATCACAGGTTTGTACCCTTTTGGCTCTTAGGTAAGTGGTGGCTTCCTCCACGTCGGCAGTTTTCAACTCCAGCCATGTTTCGGCATGCGTGTAATTGTCTACGCAATCGAGCCAGAGAATATTGCTGCCGAATTTCAACTGATGGGTCCGGGAAACAGTTGGGTTTTCAATAGGCTTTTCCTCCACATCAAATCCCAGTATGTCTCTATAGAAAGCCACCGTTTGTTCATACTTACCTTTTGGGATTTTTATAGCGATGTTAACTCCTCCTTTAATCAATTTCCCGCCCATAAGCTTTTTCGTTTTTCTATTCAGTCAAAGCTACAGGACTGAGATTCATTTGATTTCTTCAAAATTGAGAATTATACATTGGTCCCGGGTCTGCGCTCCTGCCTGAAAGGAAAGAAAACCGCTAATGAACGTGCACGAAGTGCTTATCCTGAGTACTTTGATCTAAACTGCGCTGGTGTTGCGCCTGTCTTTTGTTTAAACTTTCCGCTGAATGTTGACAGGCTTTCAAAACCCACCTGTTGACAAATTACTGAAACCGGATCATCTGTCGTTTTCAGCAACCTTTTTGCTTCAAGCAAGCGTACCTCAATAAGGTACTGATGTGGTGTTGTGCCGAAGGCTTGCTTAAACATTCTAAGGAAATGCTCCTGGTTCAGCATGGCAATGTCAGCTGCCTGCTTCAGGTTGGCTTCTTCGGCAAAATTATGCTCCATCCATTGGCGCGCCAGCTGCAGCCTTTTGAACAAGGCCACCTGTGTGGTTTTCTTAACCACCGGAAGCCTGGCAGAGGAGCTAATAGCGGCATAATTTTCTGCCATCAGGTCGTTCAGCATCGACCGGATTACCATATCGGCCTTTAAAGAATGGAAAGAGGCGCAGCTGTTGCTCAGGTCGATGAGTAAATTGAGATGGTTTTTAAGAGTAGCATTTTGGTAATGAACGTGCTCCAGTAGCGAAAAATCAACAGCACTGTCGGTGGAGCTAACATGCCGGCTGTCGCGAAAAAAGCCGGCGCTCAATATTTCCGATAAAGTGGAATTAAAATAAAGCAGGCAAATCCGGGCACCTCCTCCAGCCACTTTGAACGACAAGGTGCTGCCCCGGTTTACTACCACAAAGGAGTTTTCATCGAGGGCAATCGGGCTGTCGTTGACCCTAAAACTCCCCCCTCCTTTCAGTAAAGCTATGATTCCGAGGCCAGTAAAGTGACTTGGGAAGTGCATACCCCCCGAAATATCCTCGACAAAAAGGCAATGATCGGCGAAGAAGGGCACTCCCTTGCGCAGTGTCATATTTGCCGGAGCTGGTAATTTTCTGAGGATCACGTTTGTTTGTTTTTTTATAATTGAAGGCAGTTGTACCTTGTATATTAACCG
Source organism: uncultured Imperialibacter sp. (assembly GCA_965651695.1). Taxonomy (GTDB): domain Bacteria; phylum Bacteroidota; class Bacteroidia; order Cytophagales; family Cyclobacteriaceae; genus Imperialibacter. Next base: position 4,654 of record CBFGTI010000257.1, read on the forward strand.
GAGCCCCTTCGAAAGCCGGTTGTGGTCTACGTCATCTGATGCCGCTTCAAAAAAACATATCCGCCTTCACATTTTTTCAATTCTCCGGAAAAAGAATGGCTTTATCAAAAAGGCCGGTTTTGCTTCTGGCAATCTTTTTTTGCGCCATTGCTTTGCTTCACACCGGCCAGGACTTCCTCCATGCACACCTCAATGGCTACCGGGGCTATCTGTCCGAATCGCTTTTGTTTAAAACCTACTGGCTTCTATTTATTCCGGCAGGCGCTCTGGTGTTCCGCTACGGCCCGCTATTGAGAAAACAAGGTCCACGCTACCAAAAGTGGCTAGTCGGCTTAACCGGAGCCACATTTTTCACCTTGGTGCACATCGCGGCTACGGCGCTGCTCATTGTATTGCTTTCCAACGTATGGTTCCGTCAACCTTTCGAAGTGGCTACTCCGCTACGTTATTTTACCTCCGAACACTTCTACCTCACGTTATTTTTCTACGGAGCAGGGTTTGCTTTTATTCTTTACAAAAAGGAAAAGGCGGTGCTGCCCCCTACCGAAAAGCCTCCGCAAGAGCCTGCTGCATCTCCCTTCTTCATTCCGGTTTCGATTCACAACAAAGTGGTACCTGTGCCTGTGAAGGACGTGCTGTTTATCAGCGCCGACAAACCCTACATTAACATACACACGCTAAGCGGGAATTACCTTCACACGGCTACTTTAAAAGAAATGGAAGAGAAGCTTGCCCCTAGCAGGTTTGTGAGAATCCACAGGGCCACCATTGTAAATACCACGCAGGTGGCACACTATAAATCCCGATCGAATGGCGACTACGACATCACCCTGACAAACGGAGCAGTAGTAAGAATGAGCAGAAACTACTACGCGGGTTTTAAAAAGGTAATGCTGTAAACTCAGGTTGGCGTAGCTTTTACTCGTGCTGGCAAGGAGGCGTCCACCGTAAGATAAAGTCATTCGTATGTTTCCCTAAAAAAGAAAAGTATGAAGACCCAACCCAAATTTTACTTGCTAACGCTTTTTTTGGCACACCTTTCAATCGGCTACTCCTGTGCGCAGGGCAACAAGCCAAAACTAATCGGCAGCTGCGAGGGCTGCGAAGCTGTTTTTGAATACGGCGACAAAAAGTTGGGGGCAACCGACACTCTGCCCGGGTTTGCCGAAGCCGGAAGCAAAATGAAAATAACCGGCACCATTTACCAAGCCGACGGAAAAACTCCTGCCCAAGGCGTGATTCTGTACATTTACCATACCAACGAGGACGGGATTTACCCAAAAACCGGCAGTGAGAATGACTGGGCGAGGCGCCACGGCTACTTGCGGGGGTGGGTTAAAACAGACAAAGACGGCAGGTACACCTTTTATACCAGCAAACCCGGCACGTATCCAACCCGTACCGACCCAGCTCACATTCACCCGACACTGCTCGAGCCCAACGGCAAATACTACTGGGTCGATGAATATCTGTTTGAAGGCGACCCGCTTCTTACCGCCAGGCACAGGTCGGCTTCGGCTCCGGTGGGTGGTACTCCCGGCATTGTGCAACTAAGGCAAGAGGGCGGATTGCTGGTGGGCGAGCGGGACTTTATTCTGGGTAAAAACGTGAACGGCTATGAGAAATAG
>CBFGTI010000258.1:0-6203 GCA_965651695.1 uncultured Imperialibacter sp.
CCTGCAGTCGTGCAAAATGCGTAGCCCTTTCAGACTACGCAATGCTACACCGCCCCGTCAGGGCTGGCTTTCTGCGGCCGAATATCTTCGTGCATTGCCTGAGCTTCTAAGCCGCTGACCGGCCTTTAACCGAAGATATTCCTTTTAACTGGTGAGACAATTCCGCGCGCTGCCCCATCTCGGCAAAATATAGGTTGGCCCATTGGTACGGCCATCGCATCCTTCCTCAGTGCCTCTCGAGACCTAACATTTTGGGGCGCTGCGGACGGCAAATAGGGCCAATAATCAACCTTTTACAATGACTGAATAAAATACAAGTCGAAAATATTATCTTAGCTATTCCATTAGCGTTGGTAGACAAAACATGGGTTCGAAGGCGGCATCGCACTATGCACGGGGTAACGTTGAACCAAACAGAAAGAATAAGTATTGATATATTGGTAAAACATAGGTATGGTGACGAAAAACCAAGTTATTAAAAGTCTGAAGGAAATGCCTGATCAGTTCTCGATTGATGAATTGATGGACAAATTGATTTTGCTACAAAAGATAGAGATGGGACTGGAGCAATCAAAAAAGGGAGACGTCCACACAACACAAGAGGCAAAAGAACTGTTGAAGAAATGGTCAAAATAAGCTGGACCAACCAGGCCATTGAGGACATCTACGAGATAAGTGAATACTATCGACCACGATCTGAAAAATACGCTGCACAACTCACCAATAAGATTTTCGAAAAGGCGGATCATCTGCAACAATATCCGCAGATTGGAAGAGTTGTTCCAGAATTAGAGAGGGAAGATATCAGGGAATTGATTTTCAAAAACTATCGGATCATTTATCATGTGGTGTCTAAGGATCGGATCGACATCTTAGCTGTTCATAATGGATTGCACCCACTGACAGAACATTCCATATTTGATTAGAAAAAAACCAACTTAAGAATCGGCCATAGGCAGAATTTGCTACTCTTTTCCGCCCCTGGCTGGCTTGTAACCTTCTTCAGACTAAATTGCCGAAACCATCTTACCAATAGCTTTCCACTCCATTCACTACAAAAAGCATGTTTTCGCTACATTGAGCAGCAGCAACTGCGGCTGATTTTTATCTTTACGGGTATAATGTGCAGCGATGAGCATTTTAAACAGTCAATTCCCATTTTTCTTAAATGACAGCAAAAAGAATGTTGCGCTTATCATTTTTACCAGTGTGTTCGTTTCATTCTTTCTCATCGCCTATTCCCCGTTCGAGGGCTCTGCCAATACATTTTCAGAGAACATAACCTGGGGTGTTTTGTGCTTTGCTATGCTCTACCTCAACATCATCATTTTACCGAAACTTTTGCCGTCGCTCTTCGACTTTGCCGAGTGGACGGTGCTAAAATACCTGCTCTTTATTCTCTGGCTTCTTTTGTTCATGGTCGCCGTTTTTTCGATCATCAACTTTCTGCTGTTTTGCGATTTGTGCTATCACGATGTGCTGCTGCGCACATTCAGGGAAGTAGCCCTCACGGGTATCATCCCCTTACTTATCGTTACCATGCTTGCCAAAAACCACCTGCTGAAGCAAAACCTTGCCGATGCAGTAGAAGCAAACAAAAAGCTGAATGAAATACGTGGAATCCGCAAAGGGTTGCAGCAACCTGACGGCCACATAACCCTCTCCACCGATACCAGCGAAACCTTCACCCTGGCGCTGGCAAACCTCGTATATGTAGCTGCAGTAGACAACTACTCCGAAATTTACTGGTGGGATGGCCAGAAAATCGCCATTAAGTTGCTAAGAGTTACCCTGAAGAAAGTAGAACAGCAAATCAGCAACCAGTTTGTGCTCAGGTGCCATCGCTCCTATCTTATCAATATTCGCGAAATCGACAGCATAAGCGGCAACACAAACGGCTACAAATTCAAAATGAAAAATGCCGGTGTCGAAATCCCCATCTCCAGAGCCAAAGGCAAGGAAGTGATCGCCCACATTCGCCAAATACGAGACCTGCTTGATATCGGTAACTAAGCCGCTCCCTCCACCAGCTTTCCATCCGCTACTTCGCCCTTCCATTGGCTACACCGTTCGCCCCAGCGGCCACCCGGCGGTTTACCTTGCTTCCGTCATTCAAAACACTCACTAAAATGAAAAAGCAAATTAGAGTTGCATCAAAAATTTTCGTCGGGCTCACCGCCCTGTTGGCAATTGCTGCATTTTCGCCAGTGCCAGCGCATTTGTTAAAAGTTACCGTTGCCGGGGTAAGAAGTGCCGACGGCTACGTGCATGTATTGCTGTACAACAACGCCACGGGTTATCCGCAAAACCCCGCCATGGCATATAAACACATGAAAGTAAAAGCTGCAAAAGGGCAGGTAGCAGTGGGAGTTGAGAGCTTGCCTGCGGGTAGCTATTCGATTGTGGCCTTTCACGACCAGAACAGCAACAACGAGTTTGACAAAAGCTGGTTTGGGTCTCCCCGCGAAGACTACGGCTTTTCAAATGTGCCCGGCGAGTTTTGTGGAACGCCTTCCTTTCAGCAAACCTCCTTCCAGCTTGGCGAGGGCGAGCAAACGGTGTCCGTTAAGTTGATTAGCGTAAAATGATGGAAAGGGAGCGACTGTACTTTATCGACCGGCTGCGTTACCTCGCCGTTATCGTTCTCATCTTCTTTCATTCGGGGCTCATATTTGCTGCACAAAGCAACTTCCACATTAAAAATGACGAGCTGAGCGTGGCAGCTGAAGAGATTACCTACTTTTTTCACAGCTGGCGGCTGGCGTTGCTTTTCTTTATATCGGGGGTAGGCACAAGCCTGGCGCTCAAGTTCAGAAGCAAAGGTACGTACATCAGGGAGCGGGCCCGGCGGCTGCTCCCACCCCTTATTTTCGGCATACTGGTGGTGGTGCCTCCGCAAATTTACTTCGAGCGATTGTCGCAGGGGTTTGCGTACTCCTCTTACCTCCACTTCTGGCTGCAGTCGTTTTCCACCGGCTTTTACCCCTACGGCAACATCAGCTGGCATCACCTGTGGTTTGTCGCTTATTTGTTCATTTACTCGGTGGCTTCGGTGCCGCTTTTTCTCTATATAAGAAGCCACAAGCTGGAATGGCTGACTGAAAGTGCGTCGCGGCTGGGAGTAATGCTATGGGCGGTGCCGCTGGCCTTATGTGTGGCCCTGTTGAAGCCTTTTTCTTCGGGCGTACAGAATATTGTGAACGACCTGGCTATGTTCACTTTTTACTGGCTGGTGTTTGTGGCGGGTTTTGTTATCCAGCACAAAAGCTACTGGCCTTACTTCTGTGGCCATTTGGCCGGCATAGCCCTGGCGGCCGTGCTGGCAACCTGCGTGGTGTATTATTTCAAAGGAGCCCACCCCAGGCTGCAGCAGAAAGATGCGCTGTACTTTTGGTACCAGCTGGCACGGGGTGCCAGCGCCTGGTTTTGGCTGCTCACTATACTGGCGTTTGCCCACAAATACCTCAACAAACCCGGCAAATACCTTCCACTGCTCAACGAGGCCGTATTTCCCATGTACATATTGCACCAAACGGCCATTGTGGGCATTGGCTACTACGTGGTGCAAACGGAGTGGCCGGTTAGCGTAAAATTTTCCGCCATTGTGGCGTGCACGATAGCGATATGCTGGCTACTGTTTCTGCTGCTGAGAAGGAGCAAGCTGTTGCGTCCAGTGCTGGGTATGAAGTGACGGGGTGACTGCCGCAGCCCTGGTCTGCTACCACCTGGGCCGTGTTCCCCGACCAGCCAACTGCCTCTCGATCTACTTAAGTTTGAAGCCATGTAGGCTCTCATGTTCTCCAGCGGCCAGTTGCCTAAACGTTTGTGAGTAACCTGCCGGAGGACAGCCTGCAGAGGAGAGCCACCGCCGCTTCCCCGAGCGGCCAGCCCTGACCTTACATCTGCCCTCTAAAAATCAAAAAAGCCTGAGTGCACACAGCATTCAGGCTTTTTGACTTTTCAGTTACATGTAGCCTTTAGTTATCAATTATGGTGCGGGCGGCGAGGTACCCATTGTAGAAAGCGGGGTTCGACCGCTTGTACCGTTTCATTACTTTGTCAAGCCTGCCTAATAGTACCGTCGCTTCTTTAAAGAGCCCATCAAGGCCGGTAGTAGCAACCCGGCTGGCCACCTGGTAGGCCCGTGGTTTTCCCCGCTTCTCCTGAAAGCTGTTCAAACTCAGCTTGGCATCTTCTATTTGCTCCGGCGTTAATCCATAGTCGCCCATATCGGGCACGTGCTTATCGAGCAGGTCCAGCACATTTTTGGCCTTTATTTCAAAATCTTCGTGGGTGAGGCGGTAGTAATCCGATTCCGAATTGTTGGCTTTGGCCAGCAGCGCCGGATTATCAGTATCTTCTGCATATGCAGTAAGTGTGTCGTCGAGAATATCGAGTTTGGCAGAGATCTGGCGTTTAATCTGCCCTATGCTCTGGCTGATAAACACCTGGGAGGCTTCCTGCTCCAGGGCCAATTGCTTTATACCTTCAATAATGGCTATTAGGGTAAGCTTATAGCTACCAATAACAGGAACGGGGCTCCATATGGCTGCCTGGGCATCGAGTTGAGCGTTTACGGCTTCAAACATTTCCGTGCGGTTGATTTGGGATTGATTCATTTTGATGAAAATTTTTAATGTTAAAAATATATTGAACCTGAAAAATAAGGCAGCTATTAATAAATCAAAATAAAAAGTTGAAAAAATTGCTTCTACCCACAGCATATCGCCACAAGAAAAAGACCAGCATAGACTTGCAATTCGCTCAGGGGTTATTGCAGGCGACTCAGAGGTTGTTGCAGCCCACCGAGAGGTTATTGCAGAGCACTCAGGGCTTATTGCAGGAGACTCAGGGGTTATTGCAGGAGACTCAGGGGTTATTGCAAGCGACTGAGAGGTTATTGCAGCTCACTCAGGGGTTGTTGCAGCGCACGGAGAGGTTATTGCAGGCGACGCAGGGGTTGTTGCAGGGTGGTTTCCTGCAAGCGATTGACCAGCCACAAAAAAGCGACGTGCCTCACGGGTTAATGCAAAGCATGACGAGAAAGGTACCGCGGGGTTATTGCCAGGATTATTAGGTTTTCTAAGTACAGCCGCATATTTTGGATGGTCTTTTCAACCCAGGCAACCTTTTTAAAAACCAAATTCGCAGGCCCTTTCATGTTTCAGGAATACCTCGACCAAATAACCCAAACCTACCTCCGTGGCGATGCCCGCGAAGAAAGCTACTACGAAACCCTCTCCGGCTTACTCAAAGCTTTTGCCTCGGGGCAAAAGAAGAAGCTCGACATTACCACGCTGCCCAAGAAAACCGAGGCGGGAAACCCCGACTTCCGGGTGTGGGACGGCAAGCAGCACATTACCGGCTACATAGAGGCCAAGGACCCAATGGTGCGCGACCTCGACAAAGTGGAGCGCAGCGAACAGCTGCAGCGCTACCGCGCCACCTTCCCGAATGTGATCCTCACCAATTTCCTGGAGTTTCGACTGTACCGCGATGGCGAGCTAACCCACGAAGTGACCATTGGCGAACCGCAACTGCTGAAAAAAATCGGCACGGCACCGCTCAAAAACAAAGAAGCGTTTGATGAGTTGCTGGAGAGGTTTATGGCGTTCCGCACGCCTGTGGTGCGCAATGCCCGGCAGCTGGCGGAAGAGCTGGCAAAGCGGACGAAATTTTTGCGCGATGAGGTGCTGGCCCTGGAACTTGACGAGTCGCAGCGTGAAAGCAAAGCGATACTGGGCTATTATGAGGGTTTCAAAAAATACCTGGTGGGCACGCTTACCAAAGAGCAATTTGCCGACCTCTACGCACAAACCATCACCTATGGCCTGTTTGCCGCCCGCACCCGATCGAAAGAAAGCAGCGAGTTTACCCGCCGTGCAGCCTTCGACTATATCCCCAACACTATAGGTATTTTGAGGGACGTGTTCCGGTTTATATCTCTGGGCGATCCCCCAAAGCAGCTCGAGATATTAGTGGATGATATAGCCGAGGTATTGCAGGTAACAGACGTGAACAAAATACTGGACCGTTTTTATGAGGAAGGCAAGGGCAATGACCCCATCATTCACTTTTATGAAACCTTCCTTGCCAAATACGACCCCAGTGTGCGGGAGCGGCGCGGCGTGTACTACACCCCCGAGCCGCATAGCCGTCAGTTTAGTGATCTAACGTACTGAAATAGAGGAAGAAAGAAGAAT
>CBFGTI010000259.1:0-6145 GCA_965651695.1 uncultured Imperialibacter sp.
GCCGGCTGAGTATTATCGATGTGTCGTCAGAAGCGAATCAACCCATGGCCGACCCCAGCGGTAGGTATCACATCGTATTTAATGGCGAAATTTTTAACTACAGGCAACTGAAGCAGTCTCTTGAGCAAAAGGGCATCGCATTTGTAACCGAAAGCGATACGGAAGTACTGCTACAGCTTTTTATCCTTTACGGAAAAGCCTGCCTGGAGCAACTGAACGGCTTTTTTTCGTTTGCCATTTACGATTCGGCAGAGGAATCTCTTTTTCTTTCCCGCGACAGGATGGGTATCAAACCACTTTACTATTATGCAGATGACGATAAGTTTTTGTTTGCCTCGGAAATGAAGGCACTAATAGCCTACAACATTCCCAGGAGTTTGTCGGCCAATGCCCTGGTGGTTTACCTGCAATTAAACTACATACCGGCCCCCCTCACTATTTTTAACGATGTTTACAAGCTGCTACCCGGGCATAGCATCACAGTGGCCAAAAACAACATTACCATTGAGCAATGGTACCACATACCGTTTCCCTCCTCCCCCGCTGCAAACCATTACGCCGGCGCATGCGGCAAACTTCGCGATCTGCTTACCAGCTCAGTAAAACACCGGCTGATTGCCGATGTACCCGTTGGCACATTCCTCAGCGGGGGAATCGATTCCTCCATTATTACCGGTATCGCATCTAAGTTGCAGCCCGGCATTCAATCTTTTTCAATCGGATATAAAAACAACCCCTTTTTTGATGAAACCGATTATGCCGAGCTGGTGGCACAGCATTTTGGCACCACCCATACCGTATTTAAGCTAACCAACGATGATCTGCTGAATGATATAGCAGGTATGCTCGACTACATTGATGAGCCGTTTGCCGACTCCTCCGCACTGCCTGTTTTCATCTTAAGTAAGGAAACAAAAAAGCGTGTGAGTGTAGCCTTGTCGGGCGATGGGGCAGATGAGCTGTTTGCCGGCTACACGAAGCACATTGCCTGGCAAAAGAGTCTTCAGCACAGTTTCTCAAACAGCCTCGTTTCAGGATTGCTTCCTCTCTGGAATAGCCTGCCCGCTTCAAGGGCATCTGCAGCAGGCAACAAGATAAGGCAGCTGGCACGTTTTGCAGAAGGCCTGAAGCTTGCCCCTGCTGAACGGTACTGGCAGTGGGCTGGATTTTTATCTCAAACAGCAGCAAGCCGCCTCCTGCACCCGTCTATTCAAAGCACTTTGGTCCAGGAAGCACTTCAAACAAATAGAAGCAGCTGGCTGCAATGGATGGCCGGCAAGGCAGATCTTAACGATTGTTTGCGCACAGATTGCAGCATGGTATTGCCCGACGACATGCTAACCAAAGTTGATCGCATGTCGATGGCGCATGGACTGGAAGTGCGTTTGCCGTTTCTCGACCACAGAATTGTGTCTTTTGCGTTTGGCCTGCCGGCAGAATATAAGCTGAAGGGGAATTTCAGAAAGCGGATACTCCAGGATGCTTTCAGAAACTTTTTGCCGGAAAAGCTGTACAACCGGCCAAAGAAAGGTTTCGAGGTTCCGCTACTTCATTGGATGCGGCACGAGCTGAAAACCACGCTGGACGAGGTGGTGTTTAGCAGAGAGATGCTTGAAGCACAGGCCGTGTTTAGCGCGGAAGAAGTGCTTAAGCTCAGAAGCCAGCTGCACAGTCCGAATCCGGGAGATGCGCACGCCACAACGTGGGCATTGTTCGTTTTTCAGAAATGGTGGAAAAAATATATGGAAGCGTAACCAGGCTAATCGGTCACAGTTTCTGCCTGCCACACGGTCTGCTGCTTCCAGTTTTTCTTTAGTACTTCGAGAAAATACCGGGCATCTTCAATATTCCAGCTTTGAGGGTATTCGCCCCAAAGGGTACGGAAGCCGTCGATTGCAAGGTAGTTTCGCCAGGCATTCTTCGACCAAAAATCGAGCAGATTGTCTATACTCTCAACGTAGTTTTGGGTAAACATGCCGGAGGGGGCATTGCTTATAAAACTTTCCAAAAAATAAGCCGGTACCCGCCGGGCATCGAGTTCGCCTTTTTCGATCAGATACTTTCGTATGTTTTTGAACACACGAACCGTAGCAATAAAATGCCCCTGCGCACCTTTGTCCTTAATAGCCTCGTTGGCCTGGTGCTGCTTCGGAAAATTGACAATGAGCTTTTTACTCATTTTAGGGTAGAAGGCAATTCCCACCCTTTCCGTTTCATCACGCCCGTGCCGCAAAATGAGCTTGTACTTAAAGCAAACCAGCACATTTACCGGCAATCGGTTTACTGACCCTAGTATGTGTATCGTATTATTACCCTCTTCAACCGACTCCGCACCAAATGCATTTTCGAGGCACTGCACTACGTCAGACTTAAAGCTGAAATAGCTGTAGCGCTTACCGTGAAACGGATTTGACCCGTCTTTGCTGCTTCCCACTACCGAGGTTATCTCCACGGCTACGTCCAGCGGGGTATTATATTCAATGTTAGTGGTGTGCCTGTGCGAGCCATGCAGGTAAAAGGCTACCTTTACCGTGGGCGGAAAGCTTTTGTAGGCACCAATAGCCTTCTTTACGGCACTCAGCGTATCCTCAATTCTCTCTGCATTTATCCGATGGGACCATTTCTCTAAAAGATCCTTTTGCGCTACCATAATATCCCGAATTGAATAGTGATCAAAAGCCTTTCCTTACCTGGCTATCAGAAACACCAGGCAACTTAACAAGAATAAGCAATTTTTATCATTTTTGACAGCCCGATTTTCACTTTCCCCTTATTTGGAGAGGGAGAAAAGGGCAGCCAAAGCTACACCTCTTCTAATTGCCCGGCATAGTCGGTTACAGGAATACAGCTACAGAACAGATTCCTGTCTCCGTACGCACTGTCGATGCGGCTTACGCTCGGCCAAAACTTGTTGGTTTTAATATAAGGCAACGGAAAAACGGCCTTCTCGCGGTTGTAAGGAAGCGTCCAGCTATCGGCCAGTGCCACGCTCAACGTATGAGGTGCATTCTTCAGCACGTTGTTGTCGCGAGAAGCTTCTCCGCGTTCTATTTCTCTTATTTCTTCCCTTATGGCAAGCAAGGCATCGCAAAACTTGTCGAGCTCAGCCAGCGATTCACTTTCAGTGGGTTCAACCATCATAGTGCCCGCTACCGGGAACGACACCGTAGGCGCATGAAATCCATAGTCCATTAGCCGTTTGGCCAGGTCTTCCACCTCCACTCCTACCTGCTTAAACTCCCTGCAGTCGATTATCATTTCGTGAGCACAGCGGCCGTTTTTGCCGGTATATAGAATTTTGAAGTCTTTTCTAAGCCGTTCTTTGATGTAGTTGGCATTCAAAATCGCAATTTTTGTTGCGTTGGTTAGCCCTTCACTACCCATCATAGCTATGTATGCATAGGAAATGGTGAGAATGCTGGCACTACCGTAAGGAGCAGACGACACCGCCGTAATCGCCTTTTCTCCTCCTGCTTTCACTACAGGGTTTCCGGGAAGAAACGCTGCCAAATGTGCTGCAACGCCAATGGGCCCCATGCCGGGTCCGCCACCACCGTGTGGTATGCAGAATGTTTTGTGCAGGTTGAGGTGGCATACATCAGCCCCAATTCGTGCCGGACTGGTAAGCCCCACCTGGGCATTCATATTGGCGCCATCCATGTACACCTGTCCGCCATGCTGATGTATAATCTCGCAGATGTCGATAATTTCCTCCTCGAATACCCCGTGGGTGGAGGGGTATGTAACCATAAGACACGACAGGTTATCTTTATACTGCGCAGCTTTTGCTTTCAGGTCGGCCACGTCAATATTTCCTTTTTCATCGCAAGCCACAATTACCACCTGCATCCCTGCCATTACAGCGCTGGCTGGGTTGGTGCCGTGGGCCGAACTCGGAATGAGCGAAATATTGCGGTGGCCTTGCCCCTGGCTTTGATGATAAGCCCGTATAACCATGAGGCCGGCGTACTCGCCCTGCGCACCCGAATTAGGCTGAAGCGAAACTGCCGCAAAGCCTGTGATTTCTTTAAGCCAATTGGAAAGATCACCCGTAAGTTGCTGGTACCCTAGTGTTTGAGAAGCAGGGGCAAACGGGTGCAGGTTGCCAAACTCCGACCATGTTACCGGAATCATTTCTGTGGTGGCGTTGAGTTTCATCGTGCACGACCCCAGCGAGATCATCGAATGTACCAGCGACAGGTCCTTGTTTTCCAGCCACTTCATGTAGCGAAGCAACTCATGCTCCGTATGATGGGTGTTAAAAACCGGGTGAGTAAGGTACTTACTGTCGCGCTGTAAACCCGGGCTGAAAGCTATGTCAACTTCGGCATGGGTACTGTCAAATCCTGACACGGCCTTGCCTCCGGCTTCAGCAAAAATCTGAAGAATTTCCTTTACATCTTCAGGCTGCGTGGTCTCATCGAGCGAAATGCCCACGTGGTCGGTGCCGAAGTAACGGAAATTAACTCCCTTGCTTTCGGCCAGCGCTTTAATTTTCTCCTTAGCACCGCCAGCTTCTACTTTAAGGGTATCGAAAAATTCCTTGTTAGTTTGCTTAAAGCCTAAAGAACCGAGCCCGGAGCTTAGGAGGCGGGCCAGGCCATTTACTCTTGCGCCTATTTCCTTCAGGCCGCTTGGGCCATGGTATACCGCATACATACCGGCCATTACGGCAAGCAGCACCTGGGCGGTGCAAATATTGGAAGTTGCCTTTTCGCGGCGGATGTGCTGCTCCCGTGTTTGCAGTGCCATCCGGTACGCATTTTTACCCTCCCTGTCTACCGAAACACCGATAATGCGGCCGGGGATTTGCCTTTTATACTCTTCCTTTGTTGCAAAAAATGCCGCATGTGGCCCACCGAAGCCCATAGGCACACCAAAACGCTGGCTGTTGCCTACCACCACATCGGCTCCCATTTGTCCGGGAGGGGTAAGCAGTGTGAGGCTTAACAGGTCTGCGGCCATGGCCACCATCAGGTCATTTTCTTTCAGTGCCGCGATAAAGGCTGTGTGGTCTTCAACCAATCCATCTGAATTTGGGTATTGAATATACACCCCATAGAAAGACTGGTCTGTAGCGTCAAAAGATGAAAGAGCGCCGACTACGAGCTCAATCCCCAACGGTTGCGAGCGGGTGGTGAGTACGTCTATGGTTTGGGGGAACGTATTTTCATCAACGAAAAACCTGTTAGCTGCCTTCCTGGTTTTTTTCCGGAGCTCATACAGCATGGTCATCGATTCGGCTGCAGCTGTGCCTTCGTCGAGAAGCGATGCATTGGCTATTTCCATCCCAGTCAAGTCTGTTACCATGGTTTGGAAGTTGATCAATGCCTCAAGGCGACCCTGTGCAATTTCGGCCTGGTACGGCGTGTAAGCAGTGTACCAGCCGGGGTTTTCCAGTATGTTGCGCTGAATTACCGCCGGCACTACGCAATTGTAGTAGCCCATGCCGATATAGCTCTTAAAAATCTTGTTTTTGGCGGCCAGCTGACGGAACTCGTTTATAAACTGATACTCATTTTTTGGCGCCGGCAGCTGCAGGGGCTTTGCCAGCCTTATGCGCGAGGGTACCGTTTGTTCGATCAGTTCATCTACCGAACTAACACCCACTGTTTGCAACATTTTGTCAAGCTCCTGCTTGTCTTTGCCATGGTGCCTGCTTTCAAAACTAACTCTTTGGTTAACGTTGATTTTCATTAAAGTACCCTTGAAAATGAATGGTGATATGATGTCTCAAAATTGCCTGCAAAGGTATAATTTAATGTGCAGATAATTGGTTTGAGCATCAATAATTTTGGGGTGGAGAAGTCTGTGTGTTTTTTCGGTAGAGACACGTGCTGCACAGGACATGCCGGCGTTTGGAATGCAACCGGCAGTGCGCTTAAGGGCAGCCTTTTTACTGCCAAACCAGCGCTGAAGTGCGGCCCTTAGCCGTTAACCTAAAAGTAATTACTGGTTCTTATAATTTTTTTTGTCGGAGTGGGTTTCTTGCTTTAGGAAAAGCTTCATATATCTTTGCACCTCAATTCTATACTAAGTTGATAGAGAATAGGGTAATTACCTTTTCCCCAACCTTGAATTATGTCTGAAAGCACTGTTTCACAGCATATTATCCCCCACAAGCACACGATAACCGCCCAGGACC
>CBFGTI010000260.1:0-6139 GCA_965651695.1 uncultured Imperialibacter sp.
CTCTGTTGATCAAAAAAACGCAGCAAACATTGCGATAATTCAACTGATTTTCAACTCCCGCTGTCCACGGGAGTACGCCAACGCCTGCAAATGAGGCTTCGAAAACGTTTGAAACGGTTTAAAATTTTTTTAATAAAAAATCTGAACGGCGGTGCTCCCGGTCGGCGGGCTACAGGGGAGCGTGATTTTCCGGCAGGTTAGATCACCTCGCCAAGCGCTTTGTTGAAAATTTCCATTTCTTCCTTCAGCCCGATACTTACCCGGCACCAGTCACGGTTCTGGAAATTCCATGTTCTTACCAGCACACCTTTCTGTTTTAGCCTGCTTACAAGCGTGGCTCCGGGTATGTCTATGGGAAACATCACGAAGTTTGTATGAGAAGGGATGTAGTTGATGCCCAATTTGTTGAGACCAGCATAAAGTACCTGTTTCGATGCTTCATTCTGCTCCACGCTGTGGCGAATAAACTCTTTGTCGTCAACCGAGGCAATGGCGCCCATTACCGCCGGCAGTGCCAGGTCGAACCCACCGGTTGAGAAGGCCCTCATTTTGGAGAGCAAGGCAGGCTTGGCCACCACGTAGCCCACCCGCACACCGGCAAAGCCATGTACCTTGGAAAACGTTTTGCACACTATTACATCCCTGCCCTCTTTTATGCACGAAACCATGCTTGCCTTTAACCCTTCGGGATGGTAGTCGATGTAAGCCTCATCTACAAAAACAGGCACCCCACTGCTAATGCTGCTGCAGAAGTCTTTCATTTGAGCGCCAGACAGAATAGTGCCCGTGGGGTTGAGGGGGTTTACCACGTATACCAGCGATGTTCCGGTGGTTGTTGCTTCACTCATTTTGTTGAGGTCCTGCCTGAATTCGCCGTCTACTTCCACCTTTACTTGCATGGCTTTTACTCCCGCGGCATACCGTGGCAGGCTGTCGAAGGTGGGGTTGGAAGTAATAATACGGCCGTTGTTTAAGCCAAAAGCAACGCCGGCAGCCATCAGGAGCTGCGTGGAGCCCGACCCCAGCAAAATATGATCCGCATCCACTCCTTCATAAGCAGCTATTTTTCTTATCAGCGCTTCCCGTTCGTCAAAGGGGTACCTGAAGCTGCTTTTCATTACATCCTGCATTGCCATCAGAGCTTTTGGAGACGGGCCAAAGGGGTTTTCGTTGGCAAACAGGCGGGCCTTTACGCCTTCTTGCCCTTCGAAATAATAAAAGGCCTTTTCTTCGTCAGACATGTGAAGGTATTCAGCGTTGGCAACTACAGCGCCACGGCTGAAAGCGGGGATTCCTATTAAAGTTGCTGCAGTGGCCAGGCTTCCGGTTTTCAGAAGCTGGCGGCGTGAGATGGTTGGCATGGGTTTCAAGTTGTTTTACAACAAGTTAGCCAAAAGCCGCGGCAATGAAAAAAAATTGGTAAGGATGTTGCGTTGTACCCAGGTAAATGTTTCTTTTCGTTTACTTTTACCAAAACCTATTTTTATGAAATCTATCCTTACCTGCCTGGCCCTAGCCTTTTTTGCCCAGCTGGCAATAGCCCAAAGCGATCAAAAGCCCGGAAAATTCAATAATTCAGCCATCGACAAGTACGTGAGTTCCGTGTACGACCTTGTTAAAAAAAGGCAGGGACTTGCCGCGCAACTTGCCGAGCTTGAAAAAAAGATTGAAGAAGCAAAAAAGAAGGGCGGTTCTGAAAAGGAGTTGAAAACGCTGGCCAAAAAGGCAACTGCGCTCGATGGTGCTTACAAAGCCCTGGGCAACGATGCGAAGAAGATAGCAAAAAACGCTACCTCTGCCACTAAAGCAAGTTCTAAGTGCGGACTAAAAGCAACCGACTGCCTCAGTGGTGTGAAAAATGCTTCGGAGGCGCTGGCGAAATTAACGTCGGGCATTGCTCCTGAACTGAAACGCCTTGCCGAGGCTAAACTGAAAACCAAGGTTGGTTGAGGTGTTCGGAAAAAGTCAGTAATCAGCCCGTTAGGACTGTTTACTGACTTTGCTAATTTCGTTTACCTCGCAGAAACTGGTTGCTTCCGAACCTCAAATCAGAAATTCGAAATTTCAAATCGTTTATTCTTTGCCAATTGGCGGCGGGCCGTCCGGAATCAGCGGCTTGTAAACGTGGTCGCCTTTGCGCTTTTTGAATTCGGCCTTCATAGCTTCTACTTTTTTGGGATCTTCAAAAAGGTCGACTGCTGTTGTTGCCAGCACCTTCGAAGCATGCAGCATTCCTTTATGGCCGATGGACATGCCGCCGCAGGCTACCACAGCCCACGAATGCCAGGGAGTGCCTTCCGGAGCGGTTGCCACGCTTAACCGGGCCACGGGCACAATCCAACTTACGTCGCCCACATCTGTTGAACCGCCGCCTGGGTGCTCCAGGGTTTCTTCCATGGGTTTAATCTCGCTGTTTAGTCCTTTTTGCGGTTTGCCGGTAGACTCCTGAATTTTTTTAGCGAAGGCAACTTCCTCGTCGGTGTATGAGATCGGCCCCAGCATTTCCAGGTTTTTTTGGATAATTTCTCCGCCGGCGCGGTTTACCAACACCTCGTAAATGCCCGACACCAGCGTTACTTTATGTGTTACGTTGGCCATAATCGCGGCGCCTTCGGCCATGGCTTTTACCCGCTCATACACTTCATTCATTCCATCTCGCTTGTCGTCGCGCACCCGCACCCATATCCTGGAGTAGTCGGGCACCACGTTTACCACCTGCCCGCCGTCTTGTATGTGGTAATGTATTCGAACTGTCGGCTTTACATGTTCCCTGTACGAATTAATGCCGTGTGCATAAAGCTCCAGCGCATCTGAAGCACTTCGGCCGTTCCATGGGTCGCCCGAAGCATGGGCTGCCTGCCCGTTAAATTCAACAATGAAGTCGACCAGGGCCAGTCCGCTTTGAACCGCCGTTTTGGTTTCAGCGCCGGGGTGCCAATCGAGGCAGGCATCCAGGTCATCGAATAATCCGGCGCGGGCCATCCACAGTTTGCCAAAAAACTTTTCTTCAGCCGGGGTACCAAAAAACTTGATGGTTCCCTTCAGTTTGCCCTGCGCAATGAGGTCTTTTACTGCAATGGCGGCACCGAGGCTGGCGGTGCCAAACAGGTTGTGACCACAGCCGTGACCGGGCTCGCCCTCGTGCAGCGGGTCTTTGGTGGGGTTGGTTTTCTGCGAAAGGCCCGGAAGGGCATCGAACTCGCCCAAAATGCCGATGATGGGGCTGCCACTTCCGTAGGTGGCCACAAAAGCGGTAGGCATCTCTGCCACGCCACGCTCCACCGTAAAACCGTTGGCTTCGGCGTAGTCGGCAAGTAGCTTAGACGATTCAGACTCGTTGAAGGCCGTTTCAGCGTGTGCCCATATTTTATCGCTAATGTCGGTCAGCTTTGCAGATTGGCTTTCGATATTTTGAATGGCCGCCTTTTTATTCGGATTGGGTTTTTGGGCCGAAAGGCTACCGGAAAGCACAACCAGACCCGAGAGTAGTAGAAGTTTACAGCGCATATTGCATGGGTTTATGTGTAAAAAGGTGAATAAACGAAAAAAGGAGGTTGCTTCCGAGAGCGGGGACTATAAGCGGCGGCAGCTACTGCGGAAAGGATAAATCGGCAACTTTCCACACGCCGAGGCTTTTGTCGGCATAGGTGCCATTGCCTTCGGCGCATTGCTCGTTGAGCAGCAGGAGCGGAGGCGGAAAACTGAATGGAGATTTTTGGAGGTTGACGATCCGCCAATCGCCAGTGGTAATGTCTTCGTTTTCGTCACTGTCCGGAAAAGTGGTAGTCATCAGGTACGTGATCTTTCTTTTTTTGATGTTTGCCACAGCCTGAAGAACATCGCTATTCGAAAGATGGACGAGGCAGTCGCGGCAGAAGAGCAGGTCGGCGTTGGGCAGTGGGTCTGCCAGCAGGTTGAGGACGAGAAACTGCCTGTCGGGCCGATCAAATTTCAACCTGTTCTGCTCCACCAACGCCGGCACAATGTCGCCGCCGATGTATTGGCTCACCGGCAGGCCTACCTCGCTCAGCCAGTTGAAATCGCCGCAGGGCACATCGAGAAAGGACTGAACACCCAGCTGTTTTAAAATACCTGGAAGCTGGCGTTTGATCTCCGCGGTTTGGTCATCCCCTGAACCAACACCCGAGCGACTGTTGCCTGCCCAATGGTTGGTTTCGAAAATGTGGTTAAAAACTTCTTCAACGGGTTTATCACCTTCTTTTTGACGAAGCTTTTTGAAGTAGCGGGTATCGAAGGGGAGGGGTTTGCGGGTAGACATTTAAAATTTACATTGGAGGAAGCTTGCCTGCAATTCTCACAATATGAACCTCCTTTTCGGTTACATCATAAATTAACAGGTAAGACATTACTTCCTTATATCTATAATTTCCGGGGAGGTTCTTCATTGGCGGGTACACTTCATACCTCTCAGGCATAGTTGATAAACTTCTCGCGGTTTCCAGGATTTTGGTTTGACGAATTTGGCATTGTTAGGAGACGTATGCTTGATTCGATCAAAGATAAATCTCAACTGCTTTTTCGCTTCCATATCCCATTTCACGGAATATTTTTTCAGCGACGTCATTCCCAGTTTTCAGCTTCTTTTTCGAAGTCTTCCTGAGAAATGTACTCTCCTGATAGAATCCTTTGCTTAGCCTTCAAAAGATCAATTTGCATCTGGCTTTTGGTCAGCGCTTTGCCACCTTCATCAACGGCAACTATTTCGTTGCTACCTTTCAATATCGTTTTTACCTCACGAAGTAAGCTAACATTATCACTCTTCATTAGCTCCTCAATAAGAGCATACTTTTCGGCCTGTAATTCAGTCATTTTCCAAAGTATCTATCAAAATTTCAAATCAAATTTAAACAAAGCTGCTCAAATACTCCATGTCTTTTTTCATTGCTGCCACCATTTGTTCCTGGGTAATATTGGCCTCTGTATAGCCGTGCTCTGCACCGCCCAGGTCGTACTCCATGTGCAGGGTAATGGGCACCGAAATATTAGCCGCTTGCAGCTTTTTGAAATAGGCTTCAAAGTCGACCATTCCTTCACCCAGTGGCACATTTACTGCCTCCCATTTTCCATCTTTTTTACCCCAGTAAAAGTCTTTTACGGCAATGGTATTAATATGCGCACTGATGCAGTCGAAGCCCAGCGGCCAGCTGTTCGCCCCTTCCACCACGGCATGGCGGATGTCGTACTGGCTGCCGATCCACGGCGAGTCAATCTCCCTCAGAATAAGTGCCAGGTCCCAGATGGGGGAGCCGAAGCTGGTGCCGGCGTGGTTCTGGTAGCCCGCCTTCATCTTGTGGGTTTTGTTGAGGGCAGCCAGCCCTTCGAGCTTGTCTTTGCACGCAGCCAGGTTTTCTTCAAGTGCCTTTTTCGGGTCATAACTTAGCCAGTTCATGCGGTAGTAGCCTATGCCCAGCTGGCTGGCGGTGCTAATAATGTCTTTTGCAAATGACTCATCGGCGCTGTTGATTGCGGTGGTAATCATCACTATTTCCTTGCCTGCTGCTTTCATCGCCTCTGCAATCCTCGGCAAATCTTCTTTCACCCGCTGCGGCTCCACATGTCCGCCCGGCCTTACGGTAAGGTCTACACCATCCAGGCCTGCTTCGGCTACCATATCCGCCATCTGCTCAAGCTCTGTCCACTGCAGGGCTTTGGAAAAGACAGCTATTTTGGGTTTGGCTGCAGGGTTGGGCTTTGCCGTTTGTGCGGCCAGGGGGTGCCTACTTAGCGTTTCTTTGCTGGAAAATTCAAACCCGGACAAAGGGAGGGCCAGGCCGGCTATTCCTGCTTTTTGCAGAAAGGAGCGGCGGGAGCTGTTGGTTTTTTTCATTGGAGGAAGGGAGGTAACAGACTACAATTTAAAACAAAACGACGATTTACATGTATTTGCTATTTCAGCGGCTTAGAAGCAAGGAATTTGATGGGGCCACGAACAGTTGTAAATTTCGCTCATGCGTTTCAGTAAGTTCCTTTCGTTGCAATTTGAACTGTTTGTCTCCAGGTTAAATAGAAAACCCGGGCCTGTTTATCACGATTTCAGGGGTGCTATCAAAGGGACGGACCCGGTTGCCAGGGCCTCCGCATTTAAAATTTTAGTTTGGGGTGAGTCGTGCCAATGGCA
>CBFGTI010000261.1:0-6133 GCA_965651695.1 uncultured Imperialibacter sp.
CGCTATTTTGATTGAATCTAAATAAACATAACTTTGCCACTCTTTATAATTAGTCTAAATAATTACAACCATTATGAAACTCAATCACTATGCCCGGTTTGCTTTGTTAGCAACTGCGATAGTTATGGTAAGCTGCGGCGACGACGACAGCCCCGAAGTCACTAAAATAGAGGTTCCAACTTCATACGTTTTCGAAAGAAATGGAAGCAGCACCGTAGACTACAGCGGCCAAACCGACAGGCTCAACATGCTGTCGGAAATGAAGGCTTATATAAATAAAGGTGATAAAGGAGAGGCGGTAGAAGCCACGAAATTGGTCGATATGTTTGCTAACACCAACGCACCCTTTGCAAGCGCCGACCTAAACAGCTCTACGAAAAAACTGGAAGACAAAACCTTCGCATCCGAAGTTCAAAAGATGAAAGATCTTTTTACGGCCGCACAGGCTGCCAGTGAAGATGTGGTTGCCAATGCTACCATAGCCACTGAGGGTACCTCCGGCAGACTTCAGCGCGGAACAACCGCCAACTATATACTCGTGAATGAGAAGGGATGGGAGTTTACCCAGTTTGTGGAGAAGGGTCTGATGGGCGCTACTATTTATAGCCAGATATTTAACTCGTACCTCACCGACAGCAAAGTCGGTGACGGCGTGGAAAATGAAGCGCTTGTTGACGGCAAAAACTATACGGAAATGGAGCATCACTGGGATGAGGCTTTTGGCTACTTCG
Organism: uncultured Imperialibacter sp.; assembly: GCA_965651695.1. Taxonomy (GTDB): domain Bacteria; phylum Bacteroidota; class Bacteroidia; order Cytophagales; family Cyclobacteriaceae; genus Imperialibacter. Next base: position 732 of record CBFGTI010000261.1, read on the forward strand.
GTGTTCCTGTCGACTTCCCCGCCGGCGAGCCTGTGCTGGAGGATAGCGAGCGGAGATTTTGGGCCAACTACACCAATAGCGTGGATGCACTGCTGGGTACTAACTCGCTGTTGATGGATGCGTATTTGAAAGGCCGTACAGCTATTGTGAACAAGGAGTATGAAATTAAAAACGAACAGCGGGAGATTATCTATGGTGGGCATGAACTGGTAGCTGCTGCTGTGGCAGTGCACTACATCAATGAGGCCATCGGCAACTTCAACGATGGAGATACCGGAAATGCTTTTCATCACCTATCGGAAGGATATCAATTTGTGAAGGCGCTGCAGTATAGCCCGTTGAAGCAGATTACTCAAGCCCAATTAGATGAGATTCTAAACGAAAATTTTGGCACTGGCGGCAATTTCTGGGACGCGACTATCGAAGGGCTGAATGCTGCAAAAGCCACGCTTGTATCGGTTTATAGCGAGCTCGAACCAATTAAAGACCAACTTTAATGCCGCTAATACCTAAAACCTTTAAGTGTACGGGGATTGCCCTTGGCCTGGTGGTAATGCTGGCAACAGCTTGCGGCGACGACGACGGCAATCCGTCGGTTAACGACAACTTCGACCAGAAGGGTTTTCTCACACACCTTGGGGGCACAATTATAGTACCGGCTTACGTGGACCTTGCGGAGAAAACTGTGGCGCTTCATGCCGCTATCGAAGCCTTTGCTGCGTTGCCCACAACTGTTGCACTCAGTGAGGCCCGGGCAGCCCTTCTACAGGCGCGCCTTGCATTTCAATATTGCACTCCCTACCAGTTTGGTCCGGCTGAAACGCTTGGCCTCGCTTCCAATCTCAACGTATTCCCGGTCGATTACGGCAAAGTGGAGCGAAATGTCGAGACCCAAAGCTATAACCTTCAGGCCTTGTCCAACAACAACGCCAAGGGATTTCCTGCCCTCGAGTATCTCCTTTATGGCAGCAATACATCGGACGTGGATATAATCGCAGGGTTTCAGCTAAATACTGCACGGCAGCAGTATTTGCTTGATGTTTCTAGCCTAATTAAGACCACAGCAGAAGGGGTGGCTGAAATGTGGTCGGCTGATGGCGGCAATTACGTAGGCGAGTTTACAAGCGACGGCGCACTCGGTGCAGATGCCGGGAGCTCACTGGGAAAGCTGGTAAATGCATTGAACCTCAGCTTTGAGAGGAATACCCGTGATGCTAAAATCGGAATTCCCGCCGGCATACGGTCGCTGGGCATCATTATTCCCGAGGCTACCGAAGCTTATTATGCCGGGTATTCGGTGCAATTGGCCGTGGCCAATATAGAAGGTTTTGAGATGTTGTTTCTTGGAAAAACCAAAGCAGGAGTGGACGGCCCCGGGCTGGATGATTATCTGGATGCACGCAAAGCGAAGGTGACTACCGGCAATGGCCAATCGCTGACTGAAGCTATAAAAAGCCAGTTCGACACCGTATTTGGCGGGCTTGAGCAGCTGGAGGACCCACTGGCCGGGCAGATTGAAACCAATAACGAACCGGTGCAGCAGGTGTTTGCACAGATGCAGCAACTCGCGGTACTGCTAAAAACAGACATGGCTTCGGCGCTTGGCGTGGTTATTTCGTACCAGGATAACGACGGAGATTAATGAATGAGGTGGACGGATAACATATTGCACCGCTCCGAATCTATAGCACCGCTGGTGGTGTTCAGGATCATCTTCGGTATGATGATGGCCCTGAGCACCATCAGGTTTTTAATGAAAGGTTGGGTGAGCGAGCTATACATCCAGCCGAAGTTCTTCTTCACTTTTTATGGTTTCGAGTGGGTAAAGCCATTGCCCGGCAACCTTATGTACGTGGTTTTTGCTGCGGTGCTGCTTGCTTCGCTTATGGTTATGATAGGCTGGCACTACAGGGTAGCCACCATTCTTTTCTTTTTTTCATTCACCTACGTCGAGCTCATAGACAAAACCAACTACCTCAACCACTACTATTTTATCTCGCTGGTTGGCTTACTGCTTATCTTTTTGCCTGCTCATAGGTATTTTTCTGTAGATGCGTGGAGGCGGCCATCTATTGCTACTAGCACCACCCCGGCCTGGACCATCAACCTCATCAAATTTCAGCTGGCGGTGGTTTACATTTACGCAGGCATTGCCAAGCTCAACGCTGACTGGCTTCTGCAGGCGCTTCCCCTTAAGATATGGTTGCCGGCACAATCGCATCTGCCGGTTATAGGGCCCTTGCTGGAGCTGGAGTGGGTGGCTTATTTCTTTAGCTGGGGCGGCGCTTTCTTCGATCTTTTTATTGTGCTGTTCTTGCTCAATGCCCGTACCCGGCCGTTTGCATACCTGGCAGTAGTATTTTTTCATTTGTGTACAGCCACGCTTTTTCCTGCCATTGGCATGTTTCCGTTTATCATGACGCTGTCGGTATTTATCTTCTTTTCCGCGCCTTTTCATGAAAAGGTCATCCGGCTTCTTTCCAGCCTGTTTCGACTGCCAAATACACCCGTATCTGAGCGGCCACCACGCAACATTTCCGGCATACGTAGCTTGCTGCTTGCTGCGTATGTTACCTGGCAGGTGTTAATGCCCTGGCGGTATTTGCTGTACCCCGGCCCTCTTTTTTGGAATGAAGAAGGATACCGGTTTAGCTGGAGGGTAATGCTGATGGAGAAGGCTGGCACTGTGGCCTTTCATGTGTACGACCCCGAAACCGGCCGGAGAGGTCAGATTGCCACTTACGAATACCTCACGCCCCAACAGGAAAAAATGATGGCTACCCAGCCTGATATGATGCTGCAGTTTGCTCATTTTTTAAGGGAAGAAGCGAAGAAACGTGGGTTGAAAGATCCGGAAATCAGGGCCGAATCGTGGGTCAGCCTCAACGGAGCACGCAGCCGGCCGTTTACCGACCCGGCGGTGGATCTAACTAAAGAAAAAGAATCGTTTTTGGCCAAAACCTGGATACTCCCTTTCAAATGAAAACCTGTCTGTCGCTTGCCATTATTCTTTTTACAAGCCTTCGGCTGCTTGGGCAGTATGCGGTGGAGGGCACTGTAAAGGACGAACAAGGTGGCAGCATGCCAGGGTGCCAGGTTTTTTTGGAGGGAACAAAATTTCAGACGACGGCAAACGATAAGGGGTTGTTTGTTTTAACCGGTATTGAAGCCGGTGAGTACGTGCTGGTTGCTTACATGCTGGGTTATCAAACCTTAAAGATGCCGGTAAGTGTAAATAAAAACCTCAGCTTAACGCTCAAAATGCGCGAACTGCAAAAAGAGCTGAATGAGGTGGTGATACAAGAGCAAGGTGAGTCGGCTTTTAGCATGCGCCGGCTGCAGGGGGTGGAAGAAACGGCCATATACGAAGCAAAAAAAACAGAAGTAATACAGCTGAAGGAAATAGTGGCCAACAAGGCTGCCAACAATGCCCGGCAGATCTTCTCGCGCATTCCGGGGGCCAACGTTTGGGAAAGCGACTGTGCCGGCCTGCAGATAGGTGTGGCCACCCGCGGCCTCAGTCCCAACCGGAACTCTAATTTTAATACCCGTCAAAATGGCTACGATATAGCCGCCGATGCACTAGGCTATCCTGAGAGCTACTACTCGCCCGCCATTCAGGCGGTGGAGCGTATTGAAATTGTGAGGGGTGCGGCCTCTCTTCAGTACGGTACGCAGTTTGGAGGCCTTGTAAACTTTATAATGAAAAAAGGGCCCGCCGACCGGAAACTCGCATTGCAGGCCGAGCAAACGTATAATAGCAATGGCTTCTACAACAGTTTTGTATCGGCGGGCGGGCAGCTTGGCAAGGTAAACTACTATGCCTACAACCGTACGGCATTTGGCAACTGCTGGCGATGCAACTCCGATTTCAGCTCAGCCAGCAGCTACCTGCGAACGTCCTACAGCCTTTCGGAGAAAACCTCGCTGGAAGCAGATTACTCGCACCTGTACTACCTGGCGCAGCAGCCCGGCGGCTTAACCGACAACGAGTTCTATGCCGATCCCCGGCAATCGAAACGGGAGCGCAACTGGTTTAAGGTAAACTGGAACCTGTTTTCGCTTCAACTGAATCACACCTTTACCCCCACCCTGCGGCTCAACTCCAGGAGCTTTGGGCTTGTCGCCGGCAGGCAGGCGTTGGGCAATCTCAGCCGAATCGACAGGCCCGATAACCCCGAGCTAAACCGCGATCTGCTCGACGACGTTTTCCAAAACTTTGGCAACGAAACCCGCCTGATATGGAACTACAAAACAGGCAATACCTACTCTGCATTGCTGGTTGGCGGCCGGGTGTATAAAGGCCGCACCGACAGGCGGCAGGGTGAAGGACCGGCCGGCAAGGCAGCCGACTTTCGTTATCTCAACCCGGCTAACCTGGAAGGCTCCGACTTTCTGCTGCCCAGCTTCAATACATCTGCCTTTGTAGAAAACATCTTCACGCTGTCAGACAAACTAAGCATAACCCCGGGCCTGCGTTTCGAGCATATTGTAACTGAAGCCAGGGGCTACTACCGCGAAACCCGGGAAGACCTGGCCGGCAATGTAATCTATGATACCACCATTTACGAAAATAAAATCAACGAAAGGTCATTTCTATTCGGCGGTGTGGGGCTAAGCTTTAAACCGAAAGAAGCGCTTGAGCTTTATGGTAACTTCTCTCAAAACTACAGGGCTATCAATTTTAATGATATACGGGTAAATAACCCCTCTCTCGTAGTGGATGAAAGCCTGAAGGACGAAAGAGGTTATAATGCAGACTTCGGCGCACGTGGATTTTTGGGAAACCTGCTAAGCTACGACGTCAGCCTGTTTTACCTCGGCTACCGCGACAGGATAGGCACCGTGCTGCGAACAGAGCCCGACCCGCGCTTCAATAACCTCATCAACCGCACATTCCGCTACCGCACCAACATAGCCGATGCAGCCATTGTGGGTATGGAGTCGCTTGTAGAAGTAAACCTGAATGAGCTAATTGACCAGCAAAACCGAAAATGGCAGCTGAGCTGGTTCAACAATCTGGCGCTTATACAGTCGCGGTACCTTCAAAGTACCGAAGCCGGTATTGAGGGAAACAAGGTGGAGTTGGTGCCTGAAGTGAGCTACCGGACGGGGCTTTCGCTGAAGCTAAAGAACTTGCAGCTTGCTGCGCAATACACCTATCTCGGCGAACAATTTTCCGATGCCTCCAATGCCGACAGCAACCCGCCCGTGCCTACGGCTGTAGAAGGCATTATACCTGCCTATTACGTAGTAGACTTATCAGGAAGGTACGCTGTGAAGAAGCTTTTCTTTGAAGGCGGCGTCAACAACATTACCAACAATATGTACTTTACCAGGAGAGCTGCCGGCTACCCCGGCCCCGGCATTCTCCCTTCCGATGGCAGAAGCTTTTATTTTTC
>CBFGTI010000262.1:0-6060 GCA_965651695.1 uncultured Imperialibacter sp.
CAACAATTCAGTATGTGTCACTATGTACACATACTTGGATTATGTCAATCAATCTAAGGGATTTTTTATTGTGGAAAAAGCATCGGTGGCTACATGGGTATAAATTTCTGTGGTTTGCAGAGAATTATGGCCTAGTAGAGCCTGAATACTTCTTAGGTTTGTGCCACTTTCTAATAAATGGGTTGCGAAGCTGTGCCGGAGAACGTGCGGCGTCACAGGCTTTTTTATTCGAGCCTTTTTTACCGCTCCGCTTATAATATGAGCAACGCTGCTGGCGCTATACTTATCCCCCGACGGGCTTTCAAACAAATACTTTTTCGGCTTGCAGCTCATGTAGTATGCTCGCAGGTCGGTGAGCATTTTTGCAGAAAGCAGGGTAAGCCGGTCTTTCTTTCCTTTGGCACCTTCTATCCGGATTGTCATCCTTTTGCCATCTACATCTGCAATTTTAAGGTTAAGAAGCTCACTTCTTCGTAGTCCGCCCGAATAGAGCAGTTCCACAATACACCTGTGTTTAATGTTGTTTGTTGCGTCGATAATGGCCAGCACCTCCTCTTTCGAAAGCACCTTTGGCAGCTTTTGTTCAGGCCGGGGGCGCTCTATTTCATAGAACCTGTTGGGCATGTTCAGCACTATTTCGTAATAGAATTTGATAGCATTCACCGCTTGGTTAACAGCCGAATTTGATAACTTCCGCTTGACCAATTCTGACAAATATGTCCGGATATGCATTTCGTTAAGAGAGTTGACTTCCTGGTCTTTATAGTAGTTGATGAACCTTTCAAAGGCAGGTACATAAGTGCCGATGGTGCTTTGCGAGTACTTTTTCAATTGCAGCTTTTGCAGGTACTCAGGAGGGCAGGCTTTGTATCCAGGCGGCAATTTCCTTTTCGTTACCCAACCAATATCGCCGGCTTCTTCACCATGTGTATTTACCGGGCGATTTTTGAAAAAATACTTGCAATTAAGCCAGGCAACACCCTTGAACTTTTGAAAAATGGCGCGAAGGTTCTCAGGCGTGTTCTTAATGTAAACCATGTTGTGTTCGGTACTCCATTTTGGTTCCGGCAGCTCCTTTATCAGTGCATGAACTACTTTATGTGGATAAAACTGAAGGCCAATGCATTTCGTCTCTCCTACCATCAAGTGCCTCAGAGTAATATTCTGTAGCTTTTCCATGGCGCAATAAAGATGGCAAAAGTGGCATTAGTGGTATTTTATACGGATATTATCCGTATAAAATACTCTTCATGCGAACATGCCCTGTATGCGGTGCCGAGATAAAAGGAAGAATAGATAAAATTTTCTGCTCGCCGCTTTGTAAGTCTGCTGCCCAGTACGAGAAAAAAATTGAAAACGAAAAGTTCTTTCTTGTGGTAGACAAGCAACTGAAAACCAACCGCAAGATTCTCAAACGATACAACCAGGCGGGCCATACAACGCTCCGCACAGATGTGTTGCTGAAGGAGGGTTTCAATCCTCGTTTCTTTACCCATTATTGGAAAAACGATAAAGGCCAGACGTATCTCTTTTGCTATGACTACGGCTTTTTAAAACTTCAAAAAGAAGGTAAAGACAAATACCTGCTGGTTGCCTGGCAGCCGTATATGAACCAGCAGCTTCGTTAATGGCAGTCTGGTCCGTATTAATTTTCCAGCCCTTTACTTCTGCCGCGTTGTCCTGTCGGCCAGTTGCCGCTTGGTGGCCTTTTCGAACGTTAGCATTTTCAGCCCCGCTTTAATAATCTTGCTGAACCGCAGGTGTAGCGCCGGCTGCTTAATGTGCTTCAGCCCTACCTGCTCCGGGTCGGCGTGGCCGCTGGCTTTAATGCTCAGGTTTACGTACCCCAGCTCGCCCAGATCAATATGGTTGCTGTGCTGCAGAAAATACAGGATGGTTTCCTGCAGGGCAATGGTCACCTTCTTATAGTCCGGCCGCTTTACGTTAAACTCGTCTTCCATGTGTTGCATCACCTCCGCCTCAGTTATTTTGCGCCGGGGCAGCAGGGCGGGGTAATACTTGTACTTGCCGCCGCCGCTTTCGCCCGGTTGGCCTTTTGGTACCACATGATAGGGAATGTTTGGCATGAAAAGCTCTTTTTTTGAGCCATAATATAGGGCCGAAGGTGCTATCTGCCAAATAACAGCGGTGCGAATCCGTAGCCACCCGTACACCCGCAAGCGCAAGACCTTCCCCACACCAGCGCTGAAGCAGCCGCAATCCAGCGCAATATCAGGTCGCTGCAACGGCAAGAGCAGCCGGCAGCAACGGCAACACCAGACAAGAACTGGCGCAAGAGCAGCGGTCTGCAACGGCAAGTACAGCTCCTCACAACGGCAACACCACACAAGATCTGGCGCAAGAGCAGCGGTCTGCAACGGCATACACAGCCCCTCGCAACGGCCGAAGCTGGCAATACCTGGCGCGAGAAGTAGCGTGTTCAACACAAAGAATCAACCTGTAAAACCTTGATCGGGAGGCATGACTTTGGCTTGCAGGTAAGGCCTGCTGCGCACTATGTATATAGTTTACTGCGCACTATGTGTTACGTTTGCTGCGCACCATGTAGGCAGGATGTAGCGCAAGATGTAGATGACTGCGGTGAAGGGTGCTGACGCGAAGAAAAAATGCAGCGCTGATTAAATATACGTTTTTTACTCGAAGAAGGGTAGCAGCCAGCTACTTTTATTACGTGGGGGTAGTTGGGCTCCGCAAAAGCCTCCCGTACGTCCGCCGCATGCGATTTGGGGAGCTCCCAAGCACATACATGCCAAAAACCGTGAAGTTGGCCACCTGCACCCGAAACCAGCTGTTGTTTTCGTATTTCCTGGCCGATACCCGTATGCTTTTTGGAATGATGGTGAAACGCCCTGCCTTTGCAATACGGCGAACCATATCGTAGTCTTCCATTACTGTGTACCACTCATCGAAGCCACGCAGCTTTTCGAATAAGCTCCGTTGTATAAACAGCGTTTGGTCGCCGCCACGGCAAACCAGGCTGCCAAACCGTGTAAACCAGGCGTTTACCCGCAGCAGCCGGCTGTCTGAGTCGAACCGGTAGCGGTAGCACCCGGCGCAGGCGCCGGAGTGGAGGGCCTGCAGGATGTCGTGCGCAAAAGTGGGCAGCAGCTGTACGTCGGCATGCACAAAATACAGGATGCCGCCGGTTGCCTTCCGTGCCCCGAGGTTCATTTGGACGGCGCGGCACCTGGCTGTACTCCGGATTACTACCGCCCCTGCCTGTGTGGCTGCTTCGGCAGTGCCGTCGGTGCTACGGGCATCCACCACTATTACCTCCGCTACATGCCCGCTGCTATGCTGTTTAATAAACCGGACCAGCGGGCCAATGAAGGCGGCTTCGTTTAGTGTAGGTATAATTACGCTTATCTGCATAGAGGCGCCGGAAGGGGCGGGGTTCAGGCCGTTGCCCCGCCGCAGCTGGAGCCCGTACCGGCCGTGCATCCGTAGCAGTGCTGGTTCACCACTATTTCCCGCTCATTCAGGGCTTCCTGGTCGTACTCGCTTACGTGTGTACCGGCGCTGTTTACTTTCAGGTCGAGCATCTGGTTGAAGTCGCAGTCGTAAAGCAGGCCGTCCCAGCCTACCGAAATGGTATTGCGGCACATTACGCCTGCCGCCGCGGCGGGGTTGTAGGCTTCAATTAGTTTGTCCATGTACCGCTCGTAGTTGCCGCTGCCAATGAGGTAGTCGAGATACCGGCTAATGGGCATATTGGTGATGCAGTACAGGCTGTTGAACTCGATGTTGTAGTTTCGTTTCAGCTCCCGCTTGAAATCGACCTCCATTTGTGCCTGGTTGCCGGGCAAAAAGGCACCCGAGGGGTTGTAAACGAGGTTGAGCAGCAGGCCGCTTCCTTTTTTGCCATAGCCCACGTCATTCAGCATTTTCAGCGCTTCAATGGAGTGCTGAAAAACCCCCTCGCCACGCTGGCGGTCGGTGCGGTCGGCATTGTAAAAGGGGAGGGAAGAGATTACCTCCACCTGGTGCTGCCTGTAAAAATCGGGCAGGCTGTGGTACTTTTTGTTGGCTACAATAATGGTGAGGTTGCACCGCACCATCACATGCCTGCCCAGCTTTTTTATCTCTTCCACAAACCAGCGGAAACCGAGGTTCATTTCAGGGGCGCCGCCAGTAATGTCTACCGTTTCGATTGGCGAGTTTCGGATGGCCTCCAGGCATGCTTCCATCGTTTCGCGGGTCATTATCTCCTTGCGGTCGGGGCCGGCGTCTACATGGCAGTGGGCGCAGGTTTGGTTGCACATTTTGCCGATATTCACCTGGAAGATCTTAATGCCGGTTGGTTTAAGGGGAAAGAGGCTGCTGCCCCGGAGCTTGTCTTCGAAAGGCGGGAACTCCACTTGCTTCTCCAGCACTTCGAGCTGGTATGCCGAAGAGGCAAGTCGGTTTTTGGTAGCCGAAAGAGATTTTTTTACAACCGCCATTACATGCTTATTTCTTTCACCTTGTTCATCATTTGCACGCCGTGTACCAGGCTGGCACCACCCCTTATGGCGGCTGCTACATGCACTGCTTCCATCATTTGTGCCTCGGAGTAGCCTTTTTCCGTGGCGTCGGTGGAGTAGGCGTCGATGCAGTAGGGGCACTGTACCGTGTGCGAAACGGCCAGGGCAATGAGCGATTTCTCACGGGCGGTGAGTGCGCCGTCGGCAAACACGGCGCCGTAGTAGTTAAAAAATTTGTCGGCAAGCTCCTGTCCGAATTCGCCGATCTTACCGAATTTTTTCAGGTCGGCTGCATGGTAGTAGTGGTCACGATGGCTGTCGCTCATATTGTAGTTTGTTTTTGGTTACAGATCTATGTAGTTGGCCAGTGCGAGTGTCCAGTCGTACTCAAGGTACTCGATGTCCGGTGTTTTTCCCGCGGGCACAATGCCATATTCCTTCATCATTTTTACCACCCCATCTTCGCCTCCAAAATCTGCACTGAACCACGAGCAAAGCACGGGAGCGTAAGCGGTATTTTTGGCAGCGTTGTAGCTGGCATGTTTCTGCAAATATAGCCGGGTAGACTTATTAAGTTGATCGTTGAGTTTGGAAGGCTCGTAAAAGGCAATGGGCGGACAGCTAACGGCGCCACAATTGAGTGCAAAATGGACGCGGTAGTCTACCTCGTCGAGCCGGAAGGTCTCTTCAAAGCCGGAGGTGAAGATGCTGCCCAGGTAGCCAAAGCTGTATTTGTTTTTCGACCGGCGGATGATGCCGTGCTCAATGTCGTCGAGGCTGAGGGCTTCACCGGCAATGGTGATGTGCTCGGTTTTAAAAAAGCTGTCACGGTCGTCGAACAACGCCGGATTTTTGGTAAGCAAATACTGCACGTTGGCATTGTAGATGTTGAGCCAGAAGGCCTTTGCCTTGGCCTGGGTATTGAGGGTTTGTTTGAGTTTGTCCGCCGCCAGTTCCGCCAGTATGCTGCGGGCCTTTTCGGCTTCGGGCAGGGCACCGGTTTGCACCGCCCTGAACAAATTTTCACTTGCCTGCAGGGCATCCTGTGCGGCGAGCCGGCAGAGGGGCAGTACAACAGCAACGGATAGAATTAAAAAGCGCTTCATTGAAAGTACAGCTTTAGGTGTTTTTCAAAGATTCAAAGAAATTGTTTTACCCAATGTCTTTAAGATGTCATTTGGCAATATACCGAATCTACGTAGCCGAAGGTAGAACCGGATTTGTGACGAAATGGTTTTAGGTGAAGTTACCTCCATTGCGGATTTGGGACCGCCTGGAAGGTTGCCGATTGCGGATTTGTGGTGCTCCCGATCCCAACGGGGTCACACATTCCTTTGCACGGCAACAGCATGATTGCCCTAATAACGTGCGACCCTTTCCGGGTCGCAGTCCCTGTTACCGATGCCTTTATGCTATAAACCTGCGAACCCTTCGGGTTCGGTCACAATCGAAAGCCTGCTGGTTACAACGGCTTGCTGTGCTTCTCCCGATCCCAACGGGGTCATAGGTTCCTTTGCATGAGGGTTGCACAAGGGCTGCGATTCAATGGGGGTTAACAACGTGCGACCCGTTCTGG
>CBFGTI010000263.1:0-6043 GCA_965651695.1 uncultured Imperialibacter sp.
AATATCGTGACCATCGTGGGTGCAGGTGAAACCACCATTACAGCAAGCCAGGCGGATAACGACAATTACCAAGCGGCCACGCCTGTAGAGCAGACGCTGACAGTGAACAAAGCAAGCCAGACGATCACCTTCACCGTATTGTCTGCTAAAACCTACGGCGATGCAGCTTTTGACCTCACTGCTACGGGCGGAGCAAGCGGCAATGCGGTAACTTATACCAGCAGCAACACCGCAGTAGCAACAATCTCGGGCAACACGGTGACCATCGTTGGCGCAGGCGAAACAACCATCACTGCCAGCCAGGCAGGTAACGACAATTACGAAGCGGCCACCCCGGTCGAGCAAACGCTGACGGTGAATAAAGCGGCACAAACTATCACCTTTGCTGAAATTGAAAATCAAAAGCTGAGTACCGGCAGCCTCACATTGGCGGCAACCGCAAGCTCTGCATTGGCTGTTAGCTACCAGGTGGCTGGCCCGGCAACGCTTGAAGGAAGCAAAATTACATTCACAGGCGCTGGGGAGATAACCGTAACGGCAAACCAGCCAGGCGACGGCAACTTCAATCCCGCCACTGCCGTAAGCCGCACCTTTACGGTTGCCGACGATACGCCAACCGACACACGGGAGGCGCAGACGATTACTTTTGCACTGGCAACTTCAAGCGTGTATGTAAATGAAGGCCCGGTAACGCTTTCGGCAAGCAGCAGCAGTGGCCTGGCAGTAAGCTTCGAAGTTGTGGAGGGCCCCGGAACGCTGGAAGGTAATTTGCTCAACCTCACTGGCCCGGGCACGATAAAAATAAAAGCTACACAGGCGGGAAATGAGGCTTTCAAACCAGCCGAAGCTGTAACCGCCAGCCTGGAAGTGAAAGCACTGTTGACCATCAGTGGGACTGTATCGGGCAAAGAGGGCGAGGTGCCTGCAGGCAAAGTGCAGCTAATCTCTATTGCCGGTGCGGCAGTTGGTGAAGGCGAACTTGTAGAAGGAAACTACAGCATTACAGGGTTGACAGCGGGCGACTATTACCTGAAGTATGTGCCTGCAGCAACTTCTGCACCCGGCTATTATGCCACTTACTATGCCGGGGCAAGCCAGTGGACATTTGCTACTCCCGTTAATTTATCCGCTACAGATTTAGCGGGCATAAGCTGGGAGGCTGCGGCTAAGCCGGAAGGCAACCTCACGGGCAGCGGCGTTATCAGAGGCAAAGTAGTGACTGGCACCGAAGGCGGCTCAAGAATCATTGTGGGCCGCAGCTACGATGGTGGCACACCTGTGGAAGGCGTGATAGTTTACCTGCTGAAAGCCAGTGACAACAGCATTTTCACCGAAGCAACCACAGATGCTTCAGGAGCTTTTGAAATGACAGGCCTGCCATCGGGAAATTACAAGCTGCATGTAGATGTGCCCGGCGTTGCCATGGATGCTGCCAATGCCGACCTGACAGTGGATGAAGACAGGCCCCTGGAAGTAACGGCTATCGTGGGACCCTCAGGCATTGCAACGCAGGTTGAAGTGGTGCAAGGGCTTCATCCGCTGCTGGTGAGCGTATTGTCCTATCCTAACCCTGCCTCCGATTATTTGACGATAGAAATTGAAGGAGAAACTGCTGTTGCACAAAAGGTAATCCAGGTGTTCGATCTTTTTGGTCGCAAGCTTGCAGAGCAGTCTTTTGCCGATACAAAATACACACTCAGTCTGCAACAACAGGTTCCCGGCATCTACCTCCTCACCATTTTGAATGAGGAGGGGATGCTGCTGGGGCAGGCGAAGGTGAAGAAGGAGTAGAAAAAGAGTAATTAAGGAAAAAGAGAAGAGCTGTTCGGATGAGCAGCTTTTTTTGTTTGTTTACCCGCCCAAACCGAACTTAATTGGCTTCATGCGATGTCGTTAAGCCGCGAATTGCCGGTCTGGCACCGGCTAGAACAATTGCATGCACGTGAGAAAGCAGCTTCTATATTTTTAATATTCAGCTTAATTTCTGAATATGAAATAGTTTTGCCCTTAGTTTGGGAAGAATTCCTTTCCAGTGGTGTCAGAATCCAGGCTAAGGTACTTTTTGAAAATCACATCGACGGATAAAAATTTGCTTTGAATGGCATCAATCAGGGTTTTAGTTGCCGAAGACAATCCTTTGCATGCGGCCAGAATGGAAATGCTTCTGGATGAGATGGGCTACGAGCTTGTCGGGATCTACGATACAACCGCCGACTTGCTCCGTCTTTTCAAAGCAACTTCGCCCGATTTGGTTATTTTGGATATTGAGCTAAAGCAGGGGGGAGACGGTGTGGAGCTGGCAGCCAGCATTAATGAGATCAGGCCGACACCTATTATTTTCGCCACCTCGTTTGGAGATAAAAAAACCATCAGCCGTGCCCTGCAATCCGATCCGTACGCCTACCTGGTGAAGCCCATTGAAAAGCCTTCGCTACAAGCGGCTATTGAACTGGCATTATTTAAATTCGCCAATCACCCGGCCGAAACAGCCCCGGTGAGATACAGCGGGTGGTCGGAGGATATGGTTTTGAACGACTCCTTTTATTTGAAGGCAGGAGACCGCCTGGTCAAAGTACTTATCTCGGATATCTTATGGATAGAAATGGGCGAACATCGGTATTGCGATTTGGTGACTGAAGACCGCAAATTCCATTTGCGCACTACACTTAAGGAGCTGCTGGAAAAGCTGGATCCCCGGTGGTTTGTGCAGATACACCGCTCTACGGTAGTCAATATATCTAAAGTCACTAGTATCCGCGAGGTCGATCTGATGTTGTCGATATCGGATCGTGACCTGCCCATTGGCAAGGTTTATAAGGACGCTTTACTCAAAAGGCTTAGGATGTTGTGATGAAAAAGCTCTTACCGCTACGTTTTTTGATTATCGCCATAATGTTGGCAGGCTGGGCACTTTGTGCTTCGGCGCAAGAACTTGTATTGGACACTCTGCTGACCGAACAGTCAAAGTATGATACCACGTGGTTTAGTACTATTCATGGGAAGTCTGTGGAAAAATCGAGGTTGACGGGCGAAGAGACAGGCGGGATTTATGCCAGGGAAATGCTCCGCAGGGCAAGTCAGCAGCAGGACACCCTCCAGATGGGGAGGGCGCAGCAGGCACTGGGGTACTATTACTTCATGGACAATGAATTTGACAGCGCCGCTTTTTACTTTTTGAGTGCTGGAAAAATTGCCGTTGGATTGGGCGATCAACAACTTCTCTCGTCCGTTCATGTCGATCTGGCCACACTTCATTATGTATGGGGCGACTATGAGCAATCCATTTCTGAAATGTTAAAGGCACTGGAAGTGCTGAATACTACCGGAATTGGAGACAAATTGGCTATCTATGGACAGCTGGCTACATCCTACTCCTCTTACATGCCCGATCAGGACTCTGCTCAAAAGTATTTTCAGATGGCCGAGAACCTCATGAAACAGCTGCCGGAGCCAAACCTGGATCAGGTTAAGGGTGTTTATAACAATCGGGGGGCTAGCTATTTTTTTAAGGGAGAGTATGAAAAAGCGGTGTGGTATTACAAGAAAGGCCTGGAAGTGAGCATGCAGAAACCCGCCGGGGCAGAAGGCATTGCCATAGATCTTATCAATATTGGGGAGGCCTACGGATATATGGGACAATTTCAGGAGTCTTTTAAGTACCTGAACGACGGACTGGCCCTGGCCCGGAGAACACAGGACAGCCATGTGGCACTCAGCGCTTTGTCAATGCTTTCGGACATCTATGAGCGCAAGGGCGACAAAACAAAGGCACTGGAATTTCACAAATCGTTCGTCATGTTGAAGGATAGCCTTTTTTCGATCGAAAAGGCCCGGCAAATTACCGCGATGCAAACCCGCTATGAAACTGAGAAGAAGCAAAATGAAATCCTGCTGCTTACTCAGGAAAAGCAAACCGCGGGGATTGAACTGGATAAACAAAAAAACAGAAACTTGCTGTTGGGAAGCTTTACTTTGTTTTTTTTACTGATTTCAGGACTCACAGTCGTAGGCTATTTGAAAGTGAAAAAGGCGAATAGTGAGGTGAAAGCTCGCAACGAAACAATCACCAAGATCAACAAAGCCCTGAGCAAGTCGCAAGATGCACTCATAGCCTCCAACGACACCAAAGACAAATTTTTTGCATTGGTGGCTCATGACCTCCGTGGGCCGGTCACGTCGCTGCAGGGGATCGGCCGGATGCTTTCTTACTACAACAGGAAAGGGGATGAAAACCGGATCAATGAGCTCATTTCCCACATTGACCAGTCCACCCAGTCAGTCAACCACCTGCTCGACAACTTGCTGAAATGGGCACTTTCCCATACCGATGGATTGCGGTTTCAGCCTGAAGCCATCGAGCTGAGCGGTTTGGTGGAGGAGTGCAAAACGATCTTCGATGAGGTGGTTAAGGCCAAAGAGATTGAGCTACAAATCCAACGTGAACAGGTGACCTGGGTGGAGGCCGACTACAACATGATCAGCACGGTATTACGCAACCTCCTGAGCAACGCCATCAAATTTTCACCGGTCGGAGGAGTGGTGACCCTTCAAATTTTGCGAAGCGAAGAATTTCTGGAGGTAACGGTTTCGGATTCAGGCGAAGGCATTTCGCAGGAAACCGTGGACCAAATTAAAGCCGGGATGCCTGTGGAAAGCACTCGTGGCACGCAGGACGAAAAAGGAACGGGCCTGGGGCTTACGCTTTGCCAGGAGTTTGTGAAACTGCACGATTCTCAACTGCATATAACCCGCCGCGAAACTGGCGGCACCTCCATCTCCTTTCAATTGCCCGTGTTGCAGGAGGCAGTGGCGGGAGCCAGTGATCGGTGAGTTAGTGATCGGAGTGGTTTCAGACCGTACAAATACCGCCTGAGAACGGCTCAGTACCAACGGTGAAATGGCAGAGCTTAATAAATTAGTGAAACTTAACTACGATGCCGACCCGCGGCAGGAATATTTTGAGCAGGTTAGGTACAATTAAGAGCCAATTGAAACCTTAGAACGAGACCTCCCTGAAAAGTTTGCTATCCATTTCTCGGCACTTGTCATTTTTAGGCCGAATATTTCTTGTTTATCTTAGTCAATGGCCTACGCCAGAATACTAGTTGGAGAAGCGCAGAAATATGACTAAACCATCCATCGTTTATCTGATTCTTATATGGGCGTTTATCCCATTAAGCCTTTTCTCGCAGAACGAGGGGCATCAGCAAAAGAACCCAGAATTGCTTTGGAAGCTCATCCAAGCTGAAAACCCCGACTCACTTGCCCACTTTCTGAAAAATGAAGATACTGACATTTTCAGCACCCTTTCAGCTTTAGAAACACGCTATGGTGCCGACTCGGTCTCGAAAACCATGATTGACGCCCTGAACGATCTTACCAATACTGCTCCTTCTCAAGCCAGGGCAGCCGCGGAAGCAATGGTCAGATATACCGGCGAGCATCGCGATACGCTTTACCTGGCCAGGTCGTATTCACTACTCGCCGACGTAATATCTGAGTTGGGTGAAAACCAAAAAGCCCTGGAGTACTGTCTCAAAGCCCTGGACTATGCAAACATTGTAAACGACGATGAACTAAAGCTGAAGCTCCTCAGCAGCATCGGTTATATTCATTACATTACTGATGATTATAAAAACTCAGCAAGCTACTACCGCAGTTACATCCGCGAAGCGCTAACCAGAAATGACCCGGAAAAAGTAGCCATAGGCTATCTAAATATTGGCAATACTTTTTCGGCAGATAGACAAGACGACTCGGCCACTTTTTTTTACGAAAGTGCCCTTATGCTGGCCAAAGAGCGTGACCTGAAAACGGTGGAAGCCTATGCGCTCGGAAATTTGGCTTACCTCTTTGTGCGAAAAGGTGATTTCAAGAAAGGCATTGAGTATCAAACTGCAGGTTTAAAAATAGAGGAAGCCACCAACGACAACATTGCCATGATCGACTCGCACAATGTGCTGGCAAGCTGCTACGCCAAACTGGGCGACCGCAAGCTAGCCACTGATCACTACAAACAGGCAATGGAAATAGCAAGAGCTAT
>CBFGTI010000264.1:0-5984 GCA_965651695.1 uncultured Imperialibacter sp.
CTCACCATCGGCTATATCGACAGCGACCATTTCTGGCCGAGGGTGTTTCGGGAGCAGCGGCTCCGCAAAATCGAAAAAGCGCCAACCGACAACCTGCTGGCCGCCAAGATTATTTTTATGCCGGACGAAACAGACGATGGCAACATCAGCGGCTACAACATAACACTGGAACTCACAGGCAAAAGCCAGCAGGTGTACGACCTGCTGCAGGTAAGCAGGGAGGAAATAGACAGCATTGCCAGCCAAACAAGTCAGCAGCAGCTGGGTACGCCCTTCGCCACCCCTTCCGAAGCAAAAGAAACGGTGGTGAATGCGCTGATAGCAGCCCTGCAACAGGTGGAGAGCAAGGCCACTCCCCAGGAGCAGGCCGTTGCGGTAGTTGCATTTCAGCGGGATGTAGCGCAGGAATATGGCTTTGATTCGTTTGCACATTCGGCCCTGCAGGCCGACTACCCTGCCACTCCCATCGCCGGCCAAACCGTGATGGCTTCGTGGAAGTCGCTGGAAAGCAACGTACCGGACCAGGTACTGGCCATTGACCCCGCAGCACAACTCTTAACCTTTGCGCACGACGGTGCGCCGGTGGCGGCGACTGCAGGCGAAAACGACAACAGCTATAAGCTGACGCTAACGGGTGCCTCTGATGGTACACAAGGAGAGCTGCTGGCGCTGGCCGGAGACCAGACCGTGGGAGTGCTTCAAACTATCTCTTACAGCAAGAAGTACACGTCGGTGAAAATAGTGCCTGTAAACGGAGGCATGGGCAATCACAACCTTGCAAACCTGCAGCAGCGGCTCGACGCCATCTACGCCCCTGCGGTGGCTGGCTGGCAAGTGGAGGTGCTTCCCGATCAAAATCTCGGCACCACCTGGGACACCAACCAGGACGGCAAGCTCAGCGACAGCGAAACGGGCATGCTTTCCAACTACACCGAGGAAATGAACAACCTCATCGAAGAGTTTAGAAAGCGCCACAACCGCAGCCGCGATATCTACTATGTTTTTTTAGTCGACAAACCTGCCACTGCAGGCAAGCTGGGGTATATGCCCCGCAAGAAGCAGTGGGGCTTTGTATTTACCGGCAACCACGGCAATACCGATGCGCTGGTAAAAACCATTGCCCATGAGCTGGGGCACGGGGTGTACCGGCTGGAGCACCCCTTTGCCGAAAGAGGTCTACCCCGTGGCGAAACCGACAACCTGATGGACTACTCCAACGGCACCGCCCTCTACAAATACCAGTGGGATTTTGTGCACGACCCGGCAAGTGTGTTTACACTGTTTGAGGAGGATGAGGATGGGGCTTTGGAGGGGGTGTATGAGTCGGCTCAATGTATTAAGCTATTAGCTTCCTCAAATTATACGATAGGAGCCAATCCTATTAAGCTTCGGTATGAGATCAAGGGCCTGCAAACAATCCTGACAGGGTCCGGGTTAAGCACTGAGGTGTCTGATTACGAATTATTAATGTTTGTGGAAAAAAACAAAAAGATTGTTTACAGCTACAAAGTTCCACTAAACAACAAGGGGGAAGTCGTCTGGCATGGACTTGTTTTCCAGGAAGACGAAGAAATGACAAGTACGAATAGTCAAAACTACCTTTTGCATTTAGGGATAACAGCCAAAGCCCCGGAGGATGAGCTTTATAAACATTGGGCGGTTTCGATGGGTAGCCGGCCGATGAGTTCTGTGATAAGTGAGGAAGGAACACAAGAAGCGTTTCGAACTTTTGTAGACTTAATTCCCAGCATACCATTTACCGTAGAAGCTGCCTGGGATGACTGGCGTAAGGTATCTGACGAGGTGAAGAAAATCACAAACTATGCAGACTACAAAGCAATCGAAGGAATTATCAGGAATGAAGGAAAGGGAATAGGGGAAATCTTTGCTGAGGTAGAGAATCCACTTCAGTTTCTCTACGACAACTCAACAGAAACCACGTTTCTGGACGTGAAAGTACGGGTACATTGGACAATGGTGAATAAGTTGAAGGCAGTGGAATCGCGGCTTACTGACCAATCAATCAGATTCGGTAGATACCGGGCTGGTGAAATCGGCGGAATAGGGATACGTCCGATGTACGGCAAGAGCAAAAATTATGTGAGTAACCACAGCTATGGAATGGTGCTGGATATAAAGGCAAATCACAATCACTATATTGGCAGTGATCAAAGCGAGCTGATTTATTTCATACAACATGTAACGGGCCTTAACCTATTTGATAAAAATGCCCGCACCGCGGAAAAGATTGTGGAAGCTAGCGAGAAATTCAAAACGGAAACGGAGGGGCTATCCTTTGATAAACTTCTTACCATTTATGCTGAGGTGGATGACTACCACAATAAGCCTGAAAACAAATATAGGTTGGAGGAATTGAACACGACGAATCCACTCAGTGAAATAGAGCCAATAGCTGCTGATGTAAGCATTGGAATAATTGATAAGGGCAGGATTAGCGAGTTTTATGTTAAACTTGAAAAGCTAAACGTGCTTTTGAACCAAAGAGAACAAAGGTATTATCTCGAGTATTTGGTGTTCGATGAAGTCGCCCGAGCCGAGTTGGAAGATCTTAGACAAGGTATAAGTGCCTTAACTGCGGCCCTGATGCCACTGGAGAGTGATTTCACAGAAGCCAACATTATTGATGTGATCGGCAGGCTTATCATTCCGGAGATTGGGAGCATATCTAACTTTGTCGCTAACTATAACGGCTACAGAGCAGCGCTGGAAGAGAAATTTATTACAAACCGGGATGATGAACTCATCATATTCAAAAGGTTTACTCAGCAACTAAATCGGTCCGCCTCAACGGAAGATTTTATTAGGCACATATTCACAAACGGATTTTGTGAGGTGCCGCTGGAACTTATTCAAGCATTTACAGATGAGCCGGATATGCAATGGGGTGGTATATGGAATGGAGATAATGTAGATTATATGCATTTTGAGGTAAAGGCGACGGCGATAGAAAAATACTTGTCACAGGAAAAACAAAAGTAATGAGATTACAACAATATATAGTAGCGGGTATTTGTTGCCTCGTAGTGTATGACACAATCGGACAGAACAACCCACCGCAGAGCCTGAAGGACTCATTGCTTTTACATTATACTATGGAAGAGCTAAGAGCTATGTCCCCTGAAAAGAGATGGAATATAATCAGGGAGCTTAGAGGCCAACTTCCTACAGAACCGAGCCCTTCTATCAAAGAATTCGACCACAACGGCATCAAAATAGTTAAGGAAATCCCAGCAATGGTCACGAGTGAGATCGACTCTCGAATTATGACCATTCAGCGCGAGAAAGATTCTTACAGACAGGAGGTTTTCCCGAATGCGTATGCTGATGTGCTTCAGCACTATTTCAGGGCTTTTTACAGCTCGATAAGGGACAGGGACTTCGATACCGTTCGCTACAGCTACTACAAAGAACCATTACAGCCCTACCAAGAGATGGAAGATTCTGAGTTCAGCAATGCCTCCAGACGGACGTATTACTTTAGCAAGGAAGGGGCTCTTCGATTAATCGAACTGGAGGTGGGATATAATATTAACGACGGAAAAAAATTTGAAGGAGAGGAAAACCTGGTCTACATATACAAGATGGAGAAGAACTACATCTGGAACGATACGCTAATATATTTTCAAGGATTGACTGCGGACCAACCAATTAATACCGAACCATCTTTCATTACGCTTGAAAGACTAGACACAACCAAAGTAGACTGTAAAGAACTGAAAATATACTATTACAAAAATAATGGCTACAAGGTATTAGCAAGAGAGGGCAACTACAGCAAGCAAAACTGGAGGGAGAAAATCGAATTGTTGCCTTTTGAGGAAAAGGCACGTAGTGGAAGCAACGGCGCAATTTGGTTCAGGAATTATTGGTTGGAATACCAAGAGTACCAGCGGAAGGAAAACGACTACCTGCAGCCTGTGCCTACCTCTTTTTTAAAGCCTTATATAATAGAAGGTAAACATTAACGAAGGCTTCGCCCGGCCATCGGTGCTTTTGCTGAGGTCTCCATCGGACACCAATGGTGAAATTCGGTTAAAGGGGCTTCCCGCGGGAGGTGGAAGACGAGATTGAATTAGCAGCCTCCGCCCTCCTCTTCCATAGCGATTCCCGGACGGGGTTGCACTTCCTAATGGCGGGATTATTTGATTTTGCACTATAAAATGTGTTACTTATGCTAAGCATGCCTGCTCCGTAAATCCAGACCAGTCGCACACAGCACTGATAAGGCAGATGGCTCAACATAACCAATCATCAGCTAATGAAAATAATTTATCTCTGGGTTATTTTCCTGTTTGCTAAATCTGCTGTTGCACAAGACCATGCAGAAATCGTAGTGTGGCTGGGCCGGGAGAAGGCGGGAGAAGATGTGGTTGTCAATTTCCCCACCACCGAGGGGTATTTCTTTTTCCTGAATACGCAAAGCCACACCGTTGAGAAAGACGGCAGCATCCGTATAAAAGCAAAGCTCACAGGGCCCGGCATTGTGTCGTTACCGGCTCCTCAGCCATTAAACCTGTACCTGGAGCCCGGGAAAAAAGTATCTGTTTCTGCTGAAAGTGGGGCGGCCCGTTTTGAAGGCGATCTTCAGCGGGAAAACGAGTTCCTCAGTTCATTGAATCGCTCGGGGTTTGCTATGGCACTGAATGAAGACCTGCATCCGCCCGCCATGAAGTTGCTTTCCTCAATTCCCGATACAACAACCTTTTACCGTTCTCTTGATTCGCTTGTCGCGAATGACCTGAAAAAAATCGATAAATTCTTAACTACTAATGCGGGTAAGGTTCAGTTCACGGATTTCGTTAGAGCCGACACCCGCCTATTTTATTTGGACCTGGCCTTTCTGTCGGTTTCCAACAGACTGAAAGACTATGTGTACAAACCGGTTGCTAGAGATGAGGCAGTGATTAACTCGGCCTGGGGCATAGTGTTGCAGCGTCTCGGCCACCAAATCCGAGACTTTGAGGCCGTTGACCCAGCGATTATGTCTCAATATTACTTCTGGTGCCTGTACGACTTAATGCTTCGATACCATGTTTGGTTTTTGAAGGAGAACAGCGTGGTTTCTCAGGAAGATAATCTGGCGAGATTTCAAGTCGATCTGTTCTCAATTGGTGTACCAACTGCGGCTAACCGGTTGCCAGGGAGGCAGCGGGAGTTTTTTTTAGCCAACTATCTTTCTTTTTATTCAAGCGGGAGTGCTCAATTTTTTTGCAAAGATCAGCTGCAGATGTTTGAAAGCTTCAGGGATGGGTTTCGCAATTCTACATATTCCACGGTATTGGAAAGAAAATCAGCCCGCGTGAAAGAATCAGTTGGAAGCTTTCAACTTTCCAAATCACCAGAAGGAGTCACCTTTCTGGAAGACATTACACCAATTGATTCATTTGAACAGCTGAAAAAGTACTTCAAAGGCAAAGTTGTTTACGTGGACATTTGGGCAACCTGGTGCGGACCATGTATAAAGGAAATTGAAAATTATGGTCCGCTGCAAAATCTGGCGAGAAATGAGGAGGATTTTTCAATTCTTTTCCTTTCCCGAGATCGTGAGGAATCAAAAGAACGGTGGAGAAATTTTGTTAAAAATCGAAAAATGCTCGGATACCATCTGATGCCCGCTACACAACTCGAAAACGAACTGAGAAACATGATCGCCTGGATTGAGATACCCCGATATTTCATAATGGGTAAAGATGGTCAAATTGTCAACCCCGATGCTCCACGGCCCGGAGACCCTGCCGTCGTTACGTTGATTCAAAGCCAGCTAAGTCAATAAAGCCGAGTAAAGGCACCCTTACAAACCCTCAAAGGGTTTGGCTTCGGTGGGTTATAAAGACATACCTGGCAGACGATTTCTATTCTACCCTTGGAGGGTTTCTTCGAGTTACACGGCGGTGGCTGTAACTCCGGCAACCTCCCCCAACCCGTTCCACGTCGGCCCGTTCCACATCGGCTCCAAAAGAGGG
>CBFGTI010000265.1:0-5878 GCA_965651695.1 uncultured Imperialibacter sp.
TTCTTCTTTCTTCCTCTATTTCAGTACGTTAGATCACTAAACTGACGGCTATGCCCTGAAGGGGGCGCCCGGCTAGGGGTGCCCGGCTAGGGGCGCCCGGCCAGGGTGAAGTAGCTATGCGTAGGGTGGAGCCCTACGCACCTGATGGCACCCCCGCTCACCAAAACTGCCGGGGTTGATGGAATGCAGCACACCAGGGATTTAGAAAACCCCGCCACCGGAATTCCGGACAGCTACCTCAAAACAAAAAAGCAGTATTAATACTAAAAAAAAGGTTCGTCAGGTCCCGCCCCTGGTAAATAGTAGGCTCTCCCGGCACCGGCACTACCTCCCACTGGTAATTAAGCGCCCTCACCACCTGTAATCGGCCACTCAGCAAAAAATTACCGGTGTGGTAATCGCCCAGCACACCCACCCCAGCATCTACCCAGTAGTGGCGGTAGTTGGGCGTGCCTTTAAAGGCCTCGTACATGAAGTCGTTATCATGCACCACCCGCTCATAAAAAGCGCCGATTCTGTTTAGGCCGTTCACCCAACACACGCCCACATATTGTATGTTACTGCCTGGGCCAATGCCTGCACCCAACACCTCGCCGCCGTGGGTATATCCGTGCCTGATCTGGTAATTGGTGTACCAAACAGGGTCTGCACGAAGCAAATTGGTCCCTGTCCGCTCCAAATGGGTGAACTCCATATTGAGCTCGATAAACGCCTTCGAATTGATGAGCGGAATAAGCTTAGCAAGCCCGAGCACATAGGCCATTGAGTGTTGAGGTGACATCAAAAGGTCGCGCAGATGCCAGGCCGCGTCGGCCCTGCCATATTCAGCATACAACTCAGCGCTTGCTTTTTTGAGCTCCCATCTGGCAAAGAGAGAAAGAAGTTGATCACGCCTAAGCGAGTCAACCGCCCCAGCTTGGGATCCTCTAAACAAGTGAATGAGCACAGGCAAATAATCTTTGTGAGCTTTGGCCGATTGGCTATACTGCTGCACAACCCGGGTACCCCCTATGGTAAGTCCCTTAACCCACTTCGGCTGGTAAGCAGCCATCAAACCATTCAGGTAGCGCCAATCATCCACTTTGGCGCGGTATACTTTTCGGTTGTTAAAAATAAAGCCGGTGTCAGCCGGGTAAAAGCCCGAGGGCTCGAGCCGGCCACCAATCAGTTGGAATTCGAAATGCCCCAGGGGTGTTTTTACCGGCCGCGAAGTATTGACGGTGAAATGATGGAAGCCACCTGAGTTGTTGGTCATCACCAGGCTGTTGTGCCTGCCAGGCCCCCACCAGATGTTTTCGGTAGAATAGCCCGCGCTAAACCCTTTGTAGTTCAACCTCACGCTGGATTGTCCCGGCGTGATCTTAGTATACGTTTCGTCTCCAAACCGCGTCGGGGCATCAATCCTATTCAATCTGTTATAGCGAGTTGCTTGAACCCTCTCTTCATGTGCATCCTCAAAGGTGTCAAAATCTTTATTACCAGCATACACTACCTCGGGCCGCAGCTGCACCTGCAGCGGCCCCCATTTGGCAAACACGCCCGCACTCAGCAGCGTTTGCAGCCCGGCCGCAGGAACCATCGCTCCGTTGTTCCACCCATAAGGCCGCTTGCTGTTGTATTGCACCTTCAATTGAGCCGGCAAAAGCCGTACGGCACCTTTTCCATTGGAGAAGGAAACCAGCTCTTTCCACATCTTTACAGATGAGGCGGAGTCGATGGCAAATGCGCCGGCAGAGTCGGCATACAGTTCTCCATAAATAGGCCGGAGCGTGAACGAAAAGGTGGAATCGAACGAGCCGGTAAGCTGCTGCCGCCGGGCCGCTTCTTCAATCACGGGAAATCCGGTAGGCAAGGTCTGGCTCTTCACCTCTGCAGCCTCGAAAGCGAAGATAATTACCCACAGCACAAAAAACGGCACATGCCGGAGGCCACTATTCACGGGGGAGGCTGCATTACCATATAATCTCATCTCGTCAGATAGTATTTTATAATGTTTGTATCCTCTTAGTCATTAGCATCCATTCGTGGCTTTTCACACTCATTCTTGGCAACACCTTTTCCCTCCATCCCCATTAGCGTCTATCCTCCTTAGCCTCCATTCGCGTTCATTTAGCGTCCATTAGCGGTAACACCTTTTACCTCCACCCTCATTAGCGTCCATTCGCGCCCATTAGCGGTAAAAAACCTTTTCCCCCATCCCCATTAGCGCCTATTCGCGTTCATTAGCGGTAAAAAAACCTTTTCCCTCCATCCCCATTCGCGTCTATTCGCGTCCATTAGCGGTAAAAAATTCTTAACCCCTAAAACGCATACCCCATATTCACACTCATATACACATTCCCCAAATCCCGCCCATTCACGAAATAGGGCTGCCCCGGCTCCTGGAAAAGCTCCCATTGGTAGTTAATAGCCTTTACAGTTTGCACCTTACCACTCAGCAGAAAATGCCCCAGACTGAAATCAGCAGTTATTCCGCCGCCTATATCTATCCAGTAGCGCCGGAAATCCTTCGAATCGTTGAAAGCCGAGTACATGAAATCGTTGTTGTTTACTACCCGCTCAAAAAAGAGCCCCAGCTTGTTAAAACCCTTCACCCAATGCACGCCTACGTATTGCATATTGCCGCCGGGGCCCACACCGGCTCCCACTACCTCTCCATGGTGCGTATAGCCATGCCGCACTTTCTCATGCGAGTACCAGCTCGGGGCAGCCCGTGCCTTCAAAGACCCCGACTGCTCCAGGTGCGTAAACTCTGTATTAAATTCAATAAAGGTATTCTTCCTCTTCAGGGGCAGCAACCGGCTAAAGCCCAGCACGTAGGCCCGGGCGTTTTGTGGCGAAAGCAACAGGTTGCGCAGGTTATCCGGCGTGTTGTTTCTTCCGTACTCCGTATAAATTTCCATGTTCGCCTCCTCCCATACCCACCGGGCAAAAAGGGAGGCCATTTGGTTCAATTCACCTACGTCGTCCATGGCGCCATCCAGACGCCCGAACAGGCCTGAAAATACGGAAAGGTAATTTTTTCTCGTCCAGGCGGTTTTCCCATACTGCTGCACCACACGGGCGCCGCCTACGGTGAGTCCTCTCACCCATTTAGGCTGGTAAGTGGCCACGATGCCATTAAGATATCGCCAGCCATCTGTTTTGGGCCAGTAGACCCGGTTTTGCAGGTAAACAAACCCGGTGTCGGGCGGATAGTACCCCGATGCCTCCAGGCGCCCGCCGATCAACTGCGCTTCAAAGTGCCCGATGGGTGTTTTAATCGGTTGCACC
This sequence comes from uncultured Imperialibacter sp., assembly GCA_965651695.1. Lineage (GTDB taxonomy): Bacteria > Bacteroidota > Bacteroidia > Cytophagales > Cyclobacteriaceae > Imperialibacter. The sequence continues at coordinate 3,274 of CBFGTI010000265.1, forward strand.
GTGTTGAGCGTCACGTGTTTAAAGCCCCGGGCATGGTTGGTCATCAGCAGGCTATTGTACCGCCCCGGCCCCCACCAGATGTTTTCTGTCGAATACCCGGCCGACACGCCTTTGTAGGTCAGCCTCACACTGCTTTGTCCGGGAAGCCACTCCCTATGCGGCTCATCTCCCATGCGGTCGGGCATGTCAATGTAATTCCATGTATAGCTGTACCGGCGCATCAGCACCACCTCATAGTGGTTTTTTGCAAAGCCGTCGAATTCGGTATTAGCCGCGTAAAGCATCTCCGGCCTCAGCTGCACCTGCAGCGGTCCCCATTTGGCAAAAATGCCGGCGCTCACCACCGATTGCAGCCCGGTAGCGGGTATCATGGCGCCGTTGTTTACGCCATAGGGGCGGTTGTTATTGAAGTCGGCCCGCCACTGCAGCGGCAGCAAGGCCACACTACCGGCACCTTTTGAGAACGACACCAACTCCTTGTATAACGAAACGGAAGCCGTGTCACCCTTCAAATAACCAGGCGAATCGGCGAAAGCATCCGCGTGAAGTGGTTTTAAAGTAAAAGAAACGGTGGAATCGAAAGTGCCCAGCAATTGGCTCCTGCGGGCTGCATCTTCTGCCATAGGAAACCCCAAAGGCAGTGTTTGTGCCTTGCTTGCAACGGAAATGAAGATGCAAAAGGCGGCAGGAGCCAGTATTTTTACGATAGAATATCTCAACATTATCATTTAATTGAAATCGCGCGGATGCGAAGGTTGTCCATCGACCAGCTTTCGTCGCACTTCGGGGAAAGTGCATTGGGCTGACTCAACAGATCGTAAAATTTAAGGGCCATGCCGCTGGCGCTGTGGTCGAAAATTTTCTCTATCTGGTACAGCGTAGTTCCCTGGGCCATGTTAGCCCACTGGCACAACCCTGGCAAACTGATCCCGTTGGCACCGGTTTTAGGAGGGTTAATTGCCGACAACTCGCCGGGAAATGCCTGCTGCAGGCAATAGTTGGGAAAGCATACGGAGTTGGAGAAGGTGGTTTCAAACAGGTTCTTTCTGTCTGTTTTTTCCTTAAGGAAAATCCATTCGTCGATCTCCATTCCCCAAATGTCGGGGCCGTCCGGGTGCAGGGAATTACCATCCCACGAATCGTGCAGATAAAGATCGAAAGACACCACGATGTAGTCGTGTTCCGGCAGGTCGTCCAAATGTAGCGTAAAACTTTCCTGGTGAAAATTACCCAACACCCTCGATCCGTTAAAATTAATAAATGCAGCCCCGGAAATTTCATCTGCCCCTGATTCAAAGTCATTAAAATATACGAGGGTATTATTTTCCAGCTCCGGTTGGCAGAACGAAAAAAAAAGGACGATAAAAAGTGGTACGGCTACACCTGAAAAAAATCTGTTAATTCTTTGCATTCGGAGAAATTACTGGGATTGGCAAAGATAAGAAGATATATGAAAGGCTGAAATGCGTGCAGATAAAGAGTGGAAATCACCCGGTGAACGGAACGGGGGGCCCGGTCATTGACATTTATTGGGTACCAGGCCGCCCACGCAAGCACTGCCGGCCAGTGAAAGCTATCCTGAGCATCGGGGTGTAATTAGCCCTTCCGGCCGGTTTGGTGCCCAACCAGCAGTCCATTAACTTAAATGGCAATAACGCCCCTGCTCACAGCCAGCCACTCGCATTCAACCACCGGTTTTAATTTGCGCTGGCCGATAAAACGATTACGTTCATCGAAATATTGTACTTCATTTGCTTTTTTAGCTACCTTTACAATAGAAGTACGCTTAACTTTTTTTATATGCCAAGGCATCGGTTTTCCAGATTTTTCCCGCTGGTTTTCATTGGAGCAGACCTGATCTGCCTCAATGCCAGCTATTTTCTGGCCAACTGGATCAATTTCGAGTATCTCGACATCAACAACAATTCTTTCCTGACAGTACAGGCCGCTGCCAACATCATCTGGATCGCCGTGTTCTACAGTGCCCGTCTGCAGCAGGTCGACCGGGAAAGTAATTTTGTCAACCAGCTGAACCGGTGGTTTTCCTCCTACATCGTCAATATCAGTATTGTTTTCGCCCTGTGGATACTGGCCACACCCCTGTTTTATTCGAAACACCAGCTATTCTACACCTATCTCTTTTTTCCGGTATTCAGTATTTCGTGGCGGTACCTGTGGAGTCAGTTTATTAGCTATGTGCGCCTGCTGGGCTACAACAGCCGCACCGTGGTAGTGGCCGGGCTCGACGAAATGTCGCAACAACTGGTCAATTATTTTCATGCCACACCGCAATTGGGCTACCGGTTCCAGGGCTTTTTCGACAACCGCAAGGAAAGGGAAAATATAAGAGGTACACTGAAAGAACTCAGAGACTTTGTTCGCAAACACGATATAGACATCATCTATTGCAACATTGCCAGGCTCACGAAAAAACAGGCAAAGGAGCTGATAGAGTTTGCTGAAAATCACTTCATTAAAATTAGCCTGATAAGCAACATCGGGCAGTTTGCGCACAGAAATGCCTCCATCTACAACTATGGCGACATCTCTGTTGTCAACCTGTCGGCCATTCCGCTCGATGAGAAGATCAACCAGATTGTGAAGC
>CBFGTI010000266.1:0-5867 GCA_965651695.1 uncultured Imperialibacter sp.
CCTTCAAAAACATGAAGTAGGGTATTTTTAGATAATAGAATAATGCAATAACTGTATTCACTGCCACTATTAGGAGCAAGTAGAACAACAAATCTGATCCGGAAGTTTGCCATTCATTCCAAAGCGAAGAAAAAATATAAAGCTTGGCTGTAAACCCTGCCACCGGCGGCAAACCAATTAGTGAGAGTAGCGAAATAACGAACAATATGCCGACGAATACCTGTTTTTTCCCCAAACCCTTATAATCCTCAAAAGAAAACCTTTGTTCTCTTTCCATATGATCGACCATATAAAAGGCCAGGTAGTTCATAAACAGGTAAACGAAAAGGTAAAAATAGAAACTTGTAATGGCAAATCCATCATTTATCGCAATTGGTATCACCAAAAAACCTGCCTGTGCTATGGAAGAGTAGGCAAGCATACGCCGCACATGCGCCTGCCCTATTGCAGCCAGATTGCCAAAAACGATGGAAATCGCAGCAAAAATCAATAAAATGTACTGAAATAGGTGAACCTCATGCAATGCAGACGACAGCCTGAGCAGAATGATAAGGCCGCCAACTTTGGGCACTACAGAAAACACTGCAGCTACCGGTACCGGGCTAGCCTGGTAAACATCGGGCGCCCAAATATGCATAGGGAAAAGGGAAATTTTGAAAAACAACCCCATCAACATTAGCAGGAGCGAAACGGTTACCAACGCTGGCGCGGCAGCTTGCAACTCGCCAACAAAGGACGGCGACAGCACGTCGAGCGACCCTGTGATACCATACAGCAGGGAAATTCCGTAGAGCATCAGGCCGCTTGCAAACGCGCCAAACAACAGGTACTTAATACCCGCCTCGTAGTTTATTTTTTTGAAGCCGGTTACAGCAAGTATATAGCCGCTAATCGAGGTGAGCTCTGTGGTCAGGTATATCGACAGCAAATTTCCGGAGCCCGCCATTAGTATGCCGCCCAATGCCAGAGAGAGCAACAGATAGTAATACTCAGGCCGCAAACCAAGCCCCGAGGGAAACAGCATTGTAAATGCAACTGCAATAAGCATGACCGCTTTTACAAACAGCGCCTGCCGGTCTACCACAAGCTGAGAGAACAAAACGTCGCTGCTGGCCGGCAGTTGTTTCCAGAGAGGCAATATAAACCACAATGCCGCCAGCACAAACACCAGCCCCAGGGCCATAAGAACGACGTTTTTTCTTTGAGCCGGTAAGGAAAGGTCGGCAATTAAAAGAATAATGATGCCTGCCACCACAAGCAACTCTGGACCCAGTAAACCCAGGTCGTGGTAAATGCTTTCAAGTTTAAGCTGCAAACCATCAGCGCCTGTCATTATCGGATACCTGAGGTTAAAGATTGTCGAATGGAGTTACCCTGCTCCCAAACAAGGTCTTTGAGCTGGTTAAGCGTACTATTGGAAATGTCGAGAAGCAGGTTGGGAAAAATACCCAGTAACAGCACCAGTATTACCAGCGGCACAAACATCAGCCACTCTCTTTTATTTAAATCGACCAGGCTCTCGTTCCATTCAATCCTCCGTAGCGCCAGCTTGCCATAAAACATTCTTTGCAACGTCCACAAATAATAGGCGGCCGACAGAAATAAGCCAAAAGTGGCCGCTATGGCCATCCACTGAGGCAGCAGGCCGTTTACCGCAGAAGATTGGAATGCGCCAAGGAAAACCAGAATTTCTCCAATAAAACCCGACAAGCCAGGCAAGCCCAGCGAAGCAAAAAAGAAGAATACGGTGATGGCTGTAAAATATGGCAACTTCTCTGCCAGGCCGCTGTAGTTTTCGATAATCCGGTCGTGGGTACGGTCGTAAATAACGCCTGCTATTAGAAACAGCGCTGCCGATATAAAACCATGACTTACCATTTGGTACAAAGCGCCCGAATAACCTTCGCTGGTGCCGGCTGCCAACCCCAGCAGCACAAAACCCATGTGCGAAACCGATGAGTAAGCAATAAGCTTTTTCAAATCGGACTGGGCAAGCGCATTAAATCCGCCATAAATAATGGCCACAACGCCGAAAAAACCAATCCACCAGGCAAAATCCATCGCGGCTTCGGGAAAAATGGGGTATGCAATCCGCATTAAACCATACCCGCCAATCTTAAGTAAAATACCGGCAAGCACTACAGAAACTGGCGTTGGCGCCTCCACGTGGGCATCGGGCAGCCATGTGTGAAATGGTACGGCCGGCAATTTGATGGCAAAACCTACCAGGAGAAGCAAAAACGCGAGAGAGCGTACGGGTATGCCACTTAGCAGGTTGGAGGTGGCGGGATCCAGCAAACTGCCCGAAATATAGTTGGTGGGATCTACCATGTGCAGGAGGCTGAAAGTTCGCACCAAACGGCCATCGGCCAGCGCACCCGCCGGCTCGGTTACCGAAAAATACAGCCCGATCATTACCACCAGGATAAAGATTGAACCTATGAGCGTATAAAGGAAAAATTTAATAGAAGCATACTCTCTCCTGGGGCCGCCCCAAATGCCAATGAGAAAATACATAGGCAGGAGCATGAATTCGAAGAAAAGATAGAAGAGAAAGAAGTCGAGAGAAACGAAGCAGCCTATAATCGAACCGCTTAGCAACAGGTAAAGGGAAAAAAAGCCCTTCACATTTTGTGTAACCGACCATGAGCTGACAACGCCGATCAGAAGAACAAGCGACGACATCCAAACCAGGGGCAGGCTGATACCGTCGACGCCCACCAGGTAGTCGATCGACATAACGCCCCACGTGCCCAAATCCAGCGTAATCCAATCGGCCTTTTCTACAAACTGAAAACCGTCAATCGACGCAACGCTTCCTACACCCCGGTTAAAAGATACCAGCAGAAGCGTGCTAACCAAAAACTGAAACAATATGATGAGCAGTGCACTTATGCGGATGGCCTGAACCTGCTTGCTGTTCCAAAGCAAAATCAACAATGACCCAAAAAAAGGCGTCCAAATAATGGAGGAAAGAAAATAGTTGGTCATTTTCTTATTTTATCAATATCCAGGTAACCAGCAGTAAGGTGAAAAACAGCGACCATGCAATGTATTTTTGGACCGGCCCACCCTGAAAAGACCGTGCAATGTTACCAAAAAATTTTGTTAGTGCTGCTGCAAAATTAACCAGCCCATCAATCAGGTGCCTGTCAACCCAGCTCACAATCAATGCCAAAACCACCCCCACAACTGCCAAAAGGTTAACTATCCGGTCGATCACCTTTTCCTCTAGCCAGGCGGCAGTGCTTTTTGCTTTCCAAAACAGATAAATCACTGTCTGCTCATAAAATCGCTCCAGATACCAGTTGTTGAACGAAATGCCCCAAAAAAAACCCCTCCCCTTGATCGGGCTTTGCTGTTGTGCAGGCACAATTCCGGAAGTCTCTTCGTCGTAGGCAATATACCCCAGGCTTACACCGGCCAATGATGCCAGAATGGATAATGTTAAAACAGTAGAATGAGAAACCTCCATGGTCTTTTCAAGATAAAGCGAAGACAGCGAGGCATTACCCGCTGCCACCGACTGCACCAGCCAACTGCTGCCGGCAAACGGATTGAGGTCGAACCAGACCCAAATACTCGCTGCGGCCAATAGTATCAGGGGCACAGTAATGTAGCGATTGTTCTCTTTTACCGAATGGCGGCTGCCCGATTGAGGCATTTTACTTCGCCCGAAAAAAACAAGGATTGCCAGCCGGGCCATGTAAAAAGCGGTAAGGAAAGCGGTGAAAACTGCCACAGCCGGTACACCCCAGCGCCAGCCGCCTTCGGCCGACGCCCATGCGATTGTTTTGGCCAAGATGGCATCCTTCGAAAGGAAACCCGAGAATAACGGAAAGCCGGCTAAGGCCATTGCCACCACCAAAAATGTGATAAACGTAACGGGCATTAGCTTGTGCAACCCGCCCATTTGACGGATGTCCTGCACATCGAAGCTTAAGTTGGCGTGATGCGAATAAATATGTAACGCATGAATGACACTGCCAGCAGCCAAAAAAAGCCCAGCTTTAAATGCCGCATGGGTCGTTAAATGAAAAAGGCTTTCGCCCGTTCCACCTATTCCGACGGCCATTACCATAAAGCCAAGCTGAGAAATGGTAGAAAAAGCAAGCACTTTTTTGATGTCGTATTGAGCAATTGCCGCCACGGCCCCCATTAATGCGGTAAGGGTGCCTATAATGGCAATAAATGACAAGGCGTCGGGCGTGAGGAGGAAAAATATCTGCACTAAAAAGTAGATACCGGCCGCTACCATGGTAGCCGCGTGGATAAGCGCCGAAACGGGCGTAGGACCCTGCATGGCGTCGGGCAACCAAAGCTGCAAGGGAAACTGGGCAGATTTACCAACGGCGCCGCCAAAAAGGCATATACCAAGCACCGTAAACAATACCGGGCTTGCTTTAAAAGAAGCATTTGCAATGGAAAAAGTGAATTCCTCCCCCTTCCATTGCACGGTGTTTATAATTTCCTGTATTTCCCTGATGCTGAAGGTATTGAAAATAACATACAGCAGGCCGAGACCAATAAGGAATCCGAGATCGCCAATTCTGTTTACTATAAAGGCCTTATAGGAAGCTTTTGCAGCGGCTGCCCTTGTAAACCAAAACCCGATGAGTAAATAGGAAGAAGCACCCACTACCTCCCAAAAACAGAACATTAACAGCAGGCTGTCTGACAGTACGATCCCCGTCATAGAAAAAGTGAACAATCCGAGCCAGGCAAAGTACCGGTTTTTGCCGGGGTCGTCTTTCATGTACTCCAGCGAAAACACATGCACCAGCAGCGAGACTGAGTTTACAATTATCAGCAGCAAACGGGAGTTGGGCGAAAGCGCAAGCGAAAAATCAAAGGTGTGCTCTCCGGTGCTCCACCATGCAACGGTAAAGTACAAATTAGGCGACGACTTTAAAGCAAAAAAAAGGGCCCAGGAAAGCACTGCACTTATTCCAAGCAACGCCGAGGCGAAAAAACCAAACCAACTACCCTGCTTCTTCCAAAGCGAGAGCCCCAGGAGCATAGACAGCAAAGGCAGCCCCCAGATAATGGCTACTGCGATCCATTCGACGGTAAACAGTGTGCTTTGTTCCATTATTCCCTCAGGTCAGCGATTTCGTCGAGATTGGTTGTATGGTAGTTGCGATAAAGTTTTAGAATAATCGCCAAAGCGAGGGCAGTTTCGGCTGCGGCCACTGTTATTACCACCAGCGCAAACATCTGGCCGTCGAGCCTGTGGGGGTACAAAGAATTGAAGTACACAAAATTGACACTGGCAGCATTTAATATGAGCTCCACGCCAATAAGGACGGCGATGGCGTTTTGGCGGGTGAGCACTACACCCACCCCGGATGCAAACAAAAATGCCGATAAATAGAGATAGATCGAGTTCATGACTTGTCAATCTGTTTGTATCTGGCAATAGTGGCTGCTCCAATAAGGGCAACGAGCAAAAGAATGCCAATCAGTTCAAAAATAAAGATGTAGTCAGTGAGCATTGCCAAACCAAGGCTGTTTATTGAGCTAAAATTTGGCTGATGCACACTCTGCCCTGCATTGAAATAGCTCAGCGCCACCAGCAAAACCGCAAAAATACCGGTTGTAAGCACAACCCCCGCAAAGCTTCTGCTCACCTTTGTTAGCACCTGCTGGCCGCCTATTCTGTTAGTTAGCATAATGCCAAATACAAGCAGTATCAGTATGCCGCCTACATATATAAGGATTTGAGTAACTGCTACAAACTCCGCTTTAGCCAACACAAATAACCCTGCAACGCCAAGAAAAGTAAGCACAAGCAAGAAAGCAGCATACAATAGGTTTCGAGTAATGAGTATGCCAACAACGGATAAAGCAGTGATGCCGGCAAACAA
>CBFGTI010000267.1:0-5789 GCA_965651695.1 uncultured Imperialibacter sp.
TGCCTACGAAATTAAACTATTCCTGCTTTCCCCCCACCTTTTCCGCTTGATCCCTTATATTGCACTTCAAGGAGCCAAAACGGTTCTCTATAGACGTGGACATTGTTACGACTGACGAGCGAACCACAGTAGAAAAGGCATTGAACAGCGTAATCGCCAATGGAATATTTAAACGTTGGGATTTGGACAAGAGAAGAAGCTACCGTGAAGGTGTACCAAAAGCTCACTACTACCTATACTTCGATTCACAAGTGCAAGCAGACGAAAGAGCCCTCATGTTCGATGTGTTGTATGAAAAACACGGGTACGAAGAGGTGGTACGTCTTCCCGTTCAGTCATCACTAACAATTTCAACTGGGACCACATCACAGGCAATAGTACCTTCCTTAAACGCCATCACCGGCGATAAACTAACGGCATTTGCACCTACTACTGTAGGAGTTCCATACGGCAAGTTAAAAGAAAAGGAGATTATCAAGCAGTTGTTTGATCTTGGTATACTGTTCGACCACATTACAGATATGGAGCAGGTAGCGAGGTCATTTACTAATACTGTAAAGAAGGAAATTGCCTACAGGAATCCGGATTTATCGGTAGAGGAAGTGCATTTGGATATTATCAACACATCGTTTCTCCTTGGTGTGAGGGGCACGAATAAAGCATTGATAAAAGAGTATACTGAGCTTCAAAAAGGCATTCGGGAGTTTTCGCCGTTCCTGTTTGGCAGTTCATTCCGGCTCGACCATGCCATTGTTTCGTCGTCCAAAGCAGCTTTTCTATCAGCTCTCATCAGGGCCAAAAACTACCAAGTCAGCCTTTTCACCCCAGATACCGACATCAACACCTGTTTGATCGAGCATCCTGGATACAATCAGCTAAACAAGCTAAAAAAACTGCCGGGCGGGGCATTGTTCTACTGGAGCGAGGTGGTGAAGCTGTTGTGATTGGGTTTTACTCAACTGCCAATCGTCGTGCTTAGGCTGCCGCATATAATCGCCGCAAATTTAAATTCCTTCCAGCTAAACTAGAAAATCTGCCTTTGTTCGTAACTTTCTGAAAACTCCTTATCCTTATCGGGCTATGAAAAGAGCAGACTTAAAACTGGTTTTGCTGGCAGTGATTGCTATGAATTCCGCTTCGTTTTATCCCATAATACCTGCCGCACAGGAAGGTGCTGAAGTAGTACGTAGATTGGAAGAACTGCACTACTTCAAATATGCAAATCCGGATCAGCTTCCGGAGCTAAAAGAAGACCTTGTAAAGAGCTACAACAAGTACAAGCTACTATCTACAGTGGTTGACGACGAGACCTTGCTTCCGTACGATTACCGGTTGTATTTCTGCGATGGAGAGGGCTTGTTTGAAGACGGTGGTATTGAAACCTACCTGGAGTATGCGAGGCACGCTTTTGAGAAAAGGGGGCTGACATTAAACTGGAGCAATGAAGTCTCAAAACAAAAAGGACAAAATCTAACTCACAAGATTACCGTGAATGAAAAGGAATACACCGCCTTTGAAGGAAATGCGCGGCGAATAAATGTGTGGGGCATTGCACAATTGAACTTTTATACACTATTGAACGATCAGCTGGCAATACAGGGTAGCGACGAAAGGGTGTATCCGATATCAGCAGGAGAAGACGGTTACTTTGCCATACTCAGTCCGGAACTGTATGAGTACATCTCCACTACTTTTTACCAGGGGGAGGATTTTAGAAACTGGGACAAAATGTATCCGCTCGACCAATGGGCGAAGGTGCATAACCTGAAGTAGCCGGCACAATTGTGAGTAAAAGTGACACCTGCAAGAGGCGTCTCACTTGATAATACTCTCATTGGCTTAAAACGGAGGGGCGCTATAAATGGGTCCTGCACACCGGCTTTCCTTTCCTCACCCCATTATTATCTGAAATTCCGCCCCTCACCGAAAATTTTTCCCTGCACGAGTTCATTCTCAGGGGTTTTCTTTTTCACAGTATAAGGTGCGGTTGTTTCGTCGGAACGTGACATAGGCTTTAAAGAAATTTCTTCCCTTTGAGTAGCAGTAAGCTGCTGCAGCAATCTTGAATAATTAAAACACCGCTGCACTATTACATGAATTACCTCGCCTTCCACTTGCAGTTTGCCTTCTACCATTAATAACCTCGACTGTATAATTTCCTTCCGGTACTTATCGAACAGCTTTTGAAAAACCACCAGGTTAGCGGTACCGGTTTCATCTTCAATAGTAATAAAACATATGCCGCTGGCGGTGCCTGGTCGCTGGCGTACCAATACCAGCCCGGCAACCTTTACATAGTCGCCGTCTTTTGCTTTTGCAAGCTCGTTAGTAGAACGCACATGCAGGGCTTTCAGTTGCTCCCTGATAAAGCTCACAGGATGCGCTTTTATCGACAGCGAAGTAGCGGCATAATCGTGTATTACATGCTCGGGGAGGCTCATTTCGGGGAGCACAATGTTGCTTTCTACTTCCTTGTAAGGCGACTGAGCAGAAAAAAGCGCCCGTGGCTGATGGTCGCGGGTAGATACTTCCCACAGCGCCTGTCGCCTGTCGAGGCCAATAGAGCGAAAAACGTCTGCATCAGCCAGCTTCTCAAGTGTGGCTTCCGAAAGACCCAGCTCCCGCAGTTGGTGAATAGAGCTATAGCCATGCTTTCGTTGGCGGGTTAGTAGCTCTACCTCTTCTTCCCGCAGGCCCTTCACCTGGCGAAACCCCAAACGAAGTGCACACTGCCTTGCATTCCCTCCCTTTTCTTCCAAAAGGTTGTCCCAATCAGAATGGTTGATGTCGATAGGCCGTACCTCCACTCCATGTTTGCGGGTATCGGAGACGATCTGTGCAGGCTGGTAAAAGCCCATGGGCATGCTGTTGAGCAAAGCACAGGCAAACACATCGGGATGATAACATTTGAGCCACGAAGAAACGTACACAAGCAATGCGAAGCTTACGGCGTGGCTCTCGGGAAATCCATAGCTGCCGAAGCCTTCCAACTGCCGGAACACCCGCTTGGCATACTCCAGGCTGTAGCCGTTTTTGGTCATTCCCTTTATGAGCTTATCCTCGAAATATGCCACCTTGCCCTTGGCCTTAAAGGTTGCCATGCTTCTGCGCAAGGCGTCGGCCTCGGCAGGACTAAAACCAGCTGCCACAATGGCGATCTTCATAGCCTGCTCCTGGAACAACGGCACGCCGAGTGTGCGCTCCAGTATTTCTCTCAGCTCTTCGGAAGGGTATTCCACCTTTTCTTCCCCATTGCGCCTTCGCAAGTACGGATGCACCATATCGCCCTGAATGGGACCGGGTCGCACTATGGCCACCTCTATCACGAGGTCGTAAAAACATTGGGGCCGCAGCCTTGGCAGCATCGACATCTGCGCCCGGCTTTCTATCTGAAACACCCCAATGGTATCGGCATGGCTTATCATTTCGTATACTTTTGGGTCGTCCTGCTTAATGTTGGCTAATGTATAGTCCTGATTATAACACTTTTTGGCCAGGTCAAATGCTTTGCGGATACAGGTGAGCATGCCCAATGCCAGTATATCTATTTTAAGGAAACCCAATGCCTCAATGTCGTCTTTGTTCCACTCAATGTTGGTGCGGTCTTCCATGCGGGCATTAAGTACCGGGCAAAGATCGGACAGCCTGCCTTCTGTAATAACAAAGCCGCCGGTATGCTGGCCCAGCTGCCGCGGAAAACCCATGAATTCTTCGGTAAGCTGCAACACTTTCCTGATGGTAGGATCATCAGGATTTATTCCCTGGCTGATGATCCGGTTTTTATCGAACCCCTCATCTTTAAAATCCCAAATAAGCCCGGAGAGACGGGTTATGGTATCTGCTGAAAGTCCCATCACCTTGCCTACATCACGTATGGCTCCCTTGTGATGCAGTTGGGTAACCGTGGCCACCACCGCAGCACGTTCACGGCCATACTTGTTATAGATGTACTGCATCACTTCCTCACGGCGCTCATGTTCGAAGTCCACATCAATATCGGGAGGCTCGTTGCGGGCCGAAGAGATAAACCGTTCGAACAGCAGATCAAACTTGGATGGGTCAACGGAAGTAATCCCCAAACAATAGCACACTGTAGAGTTGGCAGCCGACCCCCTACCCTGGCAAAGAATGTTCTGCTCCCGGGCATAGCGCACAATGTCGTAAACAGTAAGAAAGTACTCGGCATAATTTACCTGGCCAATAAATGTGAGCTCGTACTCAATACTGGCTTTTACTTTGTCGGGAATTCCTTTCGGGAAAATTCGCTTTGCCCCCTCCCATGTCAGAAATACAAGCTCCTCCTGAGGCGTGCGGCCTTCACTTGTAATTTCCTTAGGATACCGGTATTTCAGCTGATCGAGCGAAAAAGTGCAGGCTTCAGCAATTAGCTGGGTTTGTCTCACAGCTTCAGGGTACTGCCTGAATAGCCTGTGCATTTCAGCGGGCGGTTTCAGGTAACGCTCCGCATTGGGGTGCAACCTGAACCCTGCATTGTGAATGGTGCATTTTTCCCTGACACAGGTAACCACATCCTGAAGTTCTCGGCGCTTCGGGTGATGGTAGTGCACATCGTTGGTAGCAACCATTGGCACCTGAAGCTGGATTGAAAGCTGCGAAATGCGGTGCAGCAGTTTGGCATCGTTGCCACCATAGGTGCGTGTGGCAGCAATGCTGAGCTGCTCCCCAAAAGCTTCCCTGTATTCCTTCATTGCCTGATAAAATGAAGACTCAAAGTCGAATGCCTCATTGAGTTGCACGGGTGGAATTGCCACCAGCTTCAGGCCTTTGGCGTGCTCATATACATCTTGCCTGTACAAATGGCATTTTCCTTTTTCCGCTCTTAGGTTTCCGGTAGTGAGAAGTGCCGAAAGCCGGGCATAAGCATCAATGTCGGTGGGGAACGCCAGCAAGCCTGGTCCATCCAGCAGGTCGAGGCGACAGGCTGGTATAAGGCGCATACCATGCTTTTTGGCTGCCACATGCGCACGCACTATGCCTGCCAGCGTATTACGGTCGGTTATAGCTATAGCCCGGTAGCCATACAAAGCGGCCTGCTCAATCATTTCCTCCGGGTGAGAAGCCCCTCTGAGAAAGCTAAAGTTAGTGGTGACCTGCAGTTCAGTGTAGCTCATGCTTCTTTACATTGCCATTTTTTATCATAATTAGCATCTCCGAACCCCTATTATATACCTCCCCAGGTATTTATTCGGAACTCTTTACCCCGATTAAGTACCTATACAGGTCGACCAAATCAGGCCTCAGCCCGGCGTCCAAACAAGCTTCCCTGTCCCGGATTGTCGGGGAATACCCTGGATTAAGCAAAAAAACCATGCATAAACCATTGGTAATCTTTATCGTCGTAGTGCCCCAGGCGAAACAGCCAGTACCTGTGGCCGGTCTCATCCTCCACATTGTAATAATCGCGGTGCTGCCCCTGCTGAAGCCACCACTCCTGCTCAATCCGCTCAGGGCCATCTGCCCTTACTATCTCGTGCAGCTTTCCCTTATATCTGAAAAGCATAGGTGGATAGTCAGGGATGGGTGCTGTGACCTCAATTCTTTCAGGTTTGGGCAAAAGCAGTAGCGGCCGCAATTTATCGGCACGCCATTCTGAGGCAGGTTTCTCCTGCAGCGACCCGGCAGCCTTAAAAGACCGCTCAGGCCAGTAGTGTTCATCAGGCAGGTAGCGGTAAATAGCCTTCATCCCCACTCTGCCCGCCAGGCGGTCGAGCAGCTCCGACAGCCGCATATCTTCCAGCCCTCCACTCTCGCCCCATAGCTTCTCCTGG
>CBFGTI010000268.1:0-5770 GCA_965651695.1 uncultured Imperialibacter sp.
TAAACTGGAGACATACCGACTGGTTTGCAAGGCGCTTTGTACTTACCATGGGGGCGGAAATTATCGGCCGGTTGACTTTTTATAGCGCCTGGCACTTTAACGCGCTATATACCGAAGAGGAAACCGAGCTGAAGTTTGCGCAAAAGAGCTTCTGGGACAGGGATATTGCAATAACAAAAGATGGAAAAACGGTTGCTGAGATCCGCAGCAGTTTTTTCGGAGAACACACATTAAAGCTCAATACAGGCGAAAAGTATATCCTTTCCACCAGCTTTTGGGAGCAAGAAGTTTATTGGAAGACAGAGAGGGGCGAGACAGTTGTGAAGTACCAGCAGGCAACCATGAGCTCGACGGGGAAAGGCCTTATTAGCCTAAGCGACTCCCTGCCGGTAGAGACAACAAAGTTGCTTGTAAGCAGCGGGCTCTTTGCCAGGCAAGTGGCGCATAAACGAAGGGCTGTAACGATTGCCATTCTTGTCCCCATTTTAGCAGCTGCAAGTACATAGTAATTTGATTAGGGACATTTGCCATGGATGTCCCGTGTATTTGCGCCCAGACTCAGACTAGAAACACCACCCTCAACCAACCGTTCCTCACCCCTTAAATTCATCCATCAGATCCACCAGCTGCTCCACCGATTCTTTGGAATGTGTGGGAAAATTGGCGATGCGGATGTGGCTGGCTTTGAACGGCCCGTAACCGCTGCCGACCACCATGCCCTTGCCTTTCAGAAAATCAATAAGCGCATTGGTTTGGTCGCCGGTTTCGGCCACAATTACTGTTTTGGAGCGGGCTTCGGCCTTTTTTACAAAAGGGGAGAAGGCAGCGTGGTTTTCGAAGTAAGTATACAGCAGCGTCGATTTATACTCGGCTTCTTTTCTTATCCTGTCCAGCCCTTTGCTGAGCATATCGCCCGCTACTTTGGCCAGCAGGTAAATGTTCAGCACGTTGGGCGTTTCCGGTGTTTGGTTTTTTTGGCCGCCTTCGTGCAGCTTCAACAGGCTGTGGTAAGAGCCAATGCTCAGCCCTTTTGCCTGCAGTTGCTCTGCCTTTTGCAAACAACGGTCGTTGTAAAACCACACGCCAAGGCCGGCAGGCAACCCGAAGCATTTTTGTACCGAAAGGTAGGCGGTATCTATTTTGTTGAAGTCTATTGAAGAAACCGGTGCGGAACTTACAAAGTCCACAGCTACCAGCGCATTGGGGTACTTCGCCTGCAATTGCTCAATTTCATGCTGCGGATGTGCCACGCCGGTGCTGGTTTCGTTTTGAGTAACGGAGATGAGCTCAGCTGAAGAGGGAATATTGGCCTTGTTGATAGGGGTGTAGTCGCCGTAATCCGCCTTGACATGCAACGGCTTTTTTCCCAGCTCCGCGGCAATTTCGTAGAAACGCTGGGAGAACGAACCGTTCACAAAATGGAAAGATTCCCGCTCCACGCAATTTTGCAGCAGTCGCTCCCATACTTCGGTGGCCGAGGCTACAAACACCACATGGAAGTTGTCGGGCAGCTGAAAAAGTGCGCGGAGATTGGCCACGGCTTCGGCGTAAATCTCCTGAAACCGCTTGCTCCTGTGAGAGATAGCCGGAATTTGTTCCTTCAGTGCATTTTTCAGGTGTTCTTCAGCCGTAAAATACAGCTCGGAGGGGCCGGGAGTGAAGTAGATTTTCTTTGCCATAAAAATGAAGATGGGTGAGGTGTGAAACCGAGCGCAAAAATGGAGAACGAAAACGTGGAAGGCAAAGGTTTCGGCGATGAAGGTTTATATTTTTGCCCGGGCGCGGGACCAATACACCCCGGAATGTTTGGAAATCCCGCCTATCGCCACAAACGTGACCAAATAACGTTACTCCGGCGTGCGTACCCTGCCTGGTTCGCGGCGACCTTCACCCTCCACATTCGTCAGTTTATCACCCAGATCGCGCCGCATTTCATCAGCAAGCTCCTCAAGCCGCCGCACGGCCACGGGGTTTTCAGCAGCTACGTTTAGTGTTTCGCTGGCATCGTTCTCCAGGTCGTAAAGCTGGGGCTCTGCCACCTGCAGGCTTTCGTAGTCGGCTGGCAGGCCGTTTTTACCGCCTTCCCGGCCGTTGAGCGACTGATAGCTATGAGGAAAGTACAGCTTCCATCTCCCACTTCTTACTGCATGCAGCTCGTTGGTTTTGTAATAGAAAAAGTAGGCTTCGTGTGGGTTTCTGTTCGACTGCCCGGCCAGTATTTCCCATACATTCCTGCCGTCTATTTTGTTGGACGGTAGCGGCGCTCCCGTGAGTTTTGCAATGGTAGGAAGCAAATCGATGGTCATAAGCGGTGTGTTGATGGTGTCGCCGGGAGGTAGCTTGCCCGGAAACCGCATGATGGCCGGCTCACGCACCCCGCCTTCCCAGGCAGTGCCTTTTCCTTCGCGCAAGGGTAGGGCCGAGCCAGCATGCTCGCCATAAGATAGCCATGGGCCGTTGTCGGAGGTGAAAATGACCAGCGTGTTTTCGTCGAGCCCATTGGCTTTGAGCGCCTGCAAAATTTGCCCGACAGACCAGTCCAGCTCCATGATTACGTCGCCGTACAGCCCGTTTCCCGACTTGCCTGCAAATTTATCGGAAACGAAAAGCGGCACGTGTGGCTGCGGGTGAGCCACATACAGGAAAAACGGCCGCTGCTTATTTCTTCCAATAAACTCTACGCTTCTTTCGGTAATCCAGGTGGTAAGCATGCTTTGGTCGTCAAGCGTATCAACCACCGCATTATTTTCGTACAACGGTAGCGGCGGAAAATTAAAATGCGTACCCTGCCAGGGGTGGTTTGGCCACATGTCGCCGGAGTAGGGGATGCCAAAGTATTCATCGAACCCCTGTGCGTTGGGCATAAAATCGGGGCGATCGCCCAGATGCCATTTGCCAAACATGCCGGTGGCGTAGCCCGCCCTTTTTAGCAGCTCCGCCAGGGTGGTTTCATCGGGGTTGAGCCCAATGGGGGCGTTGGGCATTAAGGCGCCATTTATCCCCACCCGGTTCGGGTAGCAGCCGGTTAGCAATGCCGCCCTCGATGCTGAGCACACCGGCTGGGCCACGTAAAAATTGGTGAGCCGGATGCCCTCCCTGGCCATTTGATCGAGATAAGGCGTAGCGGTTGACGAACCAAAGCTGCCAATGTCGCTGTATCCCAAATCGTCGGCAAAAATGATTACCACGTTTGGTGGCGCGTCTTCGCTGCAGGCTGTAAGCAACAACGTGGCAAGCAGAATTAATGAAAAAAGGTGCCGCACAAATCTGCCTAGTTAGAGGGATACCATTTTCTCAGCCTCACCTCCACGTCTTTGGTTTCGGCGTTTACCAGCTCTTTAAATTTGTCGACATCGGCTAGCCCGCCCTGCCCCCGGTAGTGGAACGGGTAAACAACAGCCGGTTTAAAATCGGTAATCGCATCGGCTGCCTGCTCTACCGACATGGTGTAGGGGAGGTTCATGCATACAAATGCCACGTCGATGTTTTTGAGATTTCGCATTTCGGGAATGTCGGAGGTGTCGCCCGAAATATAAACTCTTTTGCCTCCAAAATTGATAATGTAGCCGTTGCCGCGCCCTTTGGTATGGCGTGAGTCGGCGCTCTCGGGCAGGTTGTACATGGGCAGCGCTTCAACACTTAAGCCTTTCTGCTCGGTGGTTTCGCCGTTGGCAAGCACCTTCGCTTTGCTTTTCATCGCTTCGGGCAGTTGGTCGGCCACTGCCTGCGGCACAATAAGCGTCGCCTTCGAGAGGTCCAGCCCGTTAAGTGTTTCCTGGTTCAGGTGGTCGCCGTGGATGTCGGTAATAAATATAAGGTCGGGTGCAGGCAGCTCTTTAAAGAGATCCGCTCCTCCATAGGGATCGTTGAAAATGGTGAGGCCGTTCCACTGGAAAGCCACCGTTCCGTGCAGGATAGGAATGATTTTCAGCGGGCCTTTGTCTGTTTTAATCTCATCGGTTTGCGCATAGACTGCTGCCATGGCAAAGCTTAGAAAAATGAGTAGGAGAGTTGCTGGTTTTTTCATAGTGATGGAGGTTAAAGTGAGAGTTATTTTTGGCGGAATCCGTCGCCAATAAAGGCGAGTGCATCTACAAGACCGGTGCGCCAGTAAGTCCAGTTGTGGGCACCTTCGCGCACCCTGTATTCGTGCGGTACCTGTTTTTTTCTGAGCGCAATGTGCAGCTCCGCATTGCCAACGGTGAGGAAGTCGTCGTCGCCGCAGTCGATCCAGTACCGCACCTTTTTCAGCTCGTCGGCCGGTTTGTCTTCTATTAGTTTCAGAATTGAATTTTTCGCGTAATGCTCGTTCAGCCTTTTGTCACCTTCAAGGCTAGGCCCGAAAAGGTGCGCAAATACCCGGTCGTACGTTTCCTGCGGCATGTTGGCTAACTCTTCGTCGGTAAACACGCCGGCACTAAAGGGAGCTGCTGCGCTAAAAAGCTCGGGGTACTTAAGGGCATAAATGAGTGTTCCGTAGCCGCCCATGCTAAGACCGGCAATGGCCCGGTAGCGCTTTTCAGCTTTTACCCGAAACTGCTTTTCTACAGCGGGTATAAATTCCTTTATAAAAAAGTCTTCGTATTTGGTTTTGCCGTCGTAGGAGTTGATGTAAAAGTCTTTGCCGCCGTCGGGTGTCACGATTATCATCGGAGGTATTTCGCCACTGCCAATCGCCTGGTCGGCATAGCGATTTACTTCGCCAAATTGCAGCCAGCCGGTATCGTCGTCGCCCAGGCCATGCAGCAGGTATACAATGGGGTAAGTGCGCTCGGAGGTGGCGTAGTCGGCGGGCAGGTAAACAGTGTATTTTACGTCTTTATTGAGAATTGTACTTTTCAGTTTTTGGCTCTCGAGCACTTTGCCTTGCTGCGGATAGGCATAAAACGTAACGAAAAGTAGAATGGCAGTGAGTAGTTTCTTCATTGCAAGGGTTTAAGAGTCAGCGAATCCTAATTTGAAACTTTAAACTCATTTATCAAAACACAGTTTGACAGGCTGCTGGCGGGGGGAGTTTTCATAGCGTTTAAAATCCAGCTCTTGAAAAAAAAATGCATCAGACACTGGCGTCAATAACAACTAAATCATTAGTTTTACCTAAAACTTTAGTTGTTAAAGTATATGGAGAAACTGCCATTCAGAAGAATATACACGTGGCTGGCTGGGTTGTGGGTAGTGCTGATTGTTACGGGTTGCGGGGCAAAGATGTACCGGACCGGCTCAGCCGACTGCAGATTTCGGTTAACAAAACCGGCACAGATGCTTATAGGCAAAGAATGGGCCGAAACCAGCATTGAAGCCCGGCGCATAGAAAAAGACAGTGCCTACAAAGATATTACTCACCAATTTATGCCGTCTGATCTCGACGACCTGATGGTTTTTCATAAAGACGGTACTTATGCATTTGATGAAGGAAAAACCAAAGCCCGGCCCGGCAGCGCCCAGATTTATGAAAGTGGCAACTGGTGCATCTGCCAAGCTGGCGAAAAGCTCATTTTGAGCAGCGGCCCGTCGGTTACCACTTATGAAATAGTGGCGCTGGAAGAAAAGCTGCTCGTGCTTCAACTGCTACGGACAGGAAATGAAAAAGCAGACGTTTATTTGCTTAGGTATGAGGTAGCCGGCATCGACTGAAGCACGGTTTTTGGCGTGGCCTCTACCACTTACCGCAGCTCATGTTGACGAAAAAAGTCCCAGAGAAGATCATTCGCATCGATCGATTGAGACGTTGGGTCCCCATTGGCGCTTCCCGGCAGTCCGCCCGGCCAGC
>CBFGTI010000269.1:0-5740 GCA_965651695.1 uncultured Imperialibacter sp.
TTTCATTACCTTTGACACCTTAATCACTTACCATAAACATCCATGGCAGAAAAGAAGTCCATTTCTGAGCTAAAAGCTATAGCATCGCAGGTTCGCAGAGACATTGTTCGTATGGTTCACCAGTGTCAGTCGGGCCACCCCGGCGGTTCACTTGGCTGCACCGATTTCCTTGTAGCACTCTACTTCCACGAGCTGCACCACAACCCCAAGTTCGATATGGACGCTATCGGCGAAGACCTCTTCTTTTTATCCAACGGACACATTTCTCCCGTTTGGTACAGTGTGCTTGCCCGCAGCGGGTACTTTCCGGTAAAAGAGCTGGCCACTTTCCGCAAAATCAATTCGCGCCTGCAGGGGCACCCGGCCACGCATGAGCACCTTCCCGGCATAAGAGTAGCTTCGGGCTCCCTGGGCCAGGGACTGTCGGTAGCCATAGGAGCCGCGCAAACCAAAAAACTGAACAAAGACAAGAGCCTTGTATTCGTGCTAATGGGCGACGGCGAGCAGCAGGAAGGGCAGGTATGGGAGGCGGCGTTGTATGCAGCACACAACAAAGTAGACAACCTCATTGCCACCATAGACCTGAACGGGCAGCAGATTGACGGCCCTACAGAAAAAATCAACAGCCTCGGCAGCCTCAAGGCCAAATACGAAGCTTTCGGATGGGAAGTAATAGAATCCGACGGCAACAACCTGGAGGGAATTCTGGCCACCATACAAAAGGCGAAAAGCCTTACCGGCAAAGGCAAACCCATTATGAACCTGATGAAAACGGAAATGGGCGCCGGCGTGGATTTTATGATGGGCAGCCACAAATGGCACGGCGTAGCACCAAACGACGATCAGCTGGCCGTTGCGCTTAATCAACTCGAAGAAACACTCGGCGACTACTAAATACCATTTGTTTTGAAGGCACTCTGCAGAAAAGCTACCGTAATAGCGGGACTTATCAGTCTTTGCAGCTTTTCTGTTTGGGCGCAGGAGTACAAGCAAAAGCCGCCCGAAAAAACCCGCATCCTTTTTCTGTTGGATGCATCGGGCAGCATGCTGGCACCGCTGGGCAGCGTGCGGCGTATTGATGTAGCAAAAAAGCTGCTTTCGGACTTGGTGGATTCGCTACAGGTAAACAAAAACGTGGAGCTGGCTTTGCGGGTGTACGGTCACCAGTACGCCAGGGCTTATAATAACTGTGAAGACACAAAACTGGAGGTTGGCTTTTACCCCGCAAACCATCGGGAAATACGAGCAAAGCTGAATCTCCTCAACCCACAGGGCAACACGCCCATCGCTTTTTCGCTGGAACAAACCGCGAAAGATTTTCCCAAAGCCGACAGCTACCGCAACGTGGTAATCATTATTACCGACGGGCTTGAAAGCTGCAACGGCGACCCCTGCGCGGTATCGAAAGCGTTGCAGTCGCAAAATATTTTTCTAAAGCCATTTGTAATCGGTTTGGGCCTTGGGCTCGAGTACGAAAAAACCTTTTCGTGCCTCGGCAAGTACTTCGACGCCACCGACGTACCCACTTTCAGGAAGTCGCTGAACGATGTGTTGAAACAAACGCTGCTGGAAACCACGGCCAGCGTGGAACTGCTGAACGAGAACAACGACCCGGTAGTGACGGACGTAAACGTGAGTTTCATCAATACCGTTACCCGCCAATCGGTGTACGACTTTGTGCATTACCGCGACAAACTGGGGCAACCCGATTCGGTTATTTTGGATGCCGTCCTCACCTACGACGTAGTTGCCAACACGGTGCCCCCGGTTGTAAAAACCAACGTGAGTCTGGAGGGCGGCATTCACAACATTATTGAAATACCAACACCGCAGGGCAACCTGTTATTCAGCATGCCGGGTGCATCCGAATACCGCAATGGTGTAAAGGTATCTGTCCGTCTGCCAAATGAGTCCGCCAGCCTCAATATCCAGAGCTTCAACGAACCGTTTCTTTACCTGGCAGGCACCTACGATATTGAGGTGCATACCTTTCCGCGCACCTTTATTAAGGCTTTCAAAATCCGGCCGTCGCAAGATAACCTCATCAGCCTTCCCGGCCCGGGTGTGCTCAACCTGAGCATGGGTGTGCGAGGCATCGGCAGCCTGTATCGCGTTAATCAGGACGGCTCGCAGGAATGGGTATATAATTTTCCCACAAATATCACTTCCTTTGTAACTGCCATTCAGCCGGGAGACTATAAATTTGTTTTTCGGGCACAAACAGCTAAGGGAAGCAAATTCACAGAAATTAAAAGATTTACGATAAAAACAGGTTCTACGGAAACCATCAAACTATACGGTAGATGACCAAATTTGAAGTACTAGGAAATAATGACACCCGCTCCGGTTTTGGAGTCGGACTTTTGGAAGCGGGAAAACAAAACCCCAATGTAGTAGCGCTGTGCGCCGACCTGGTTGGCTCGCTTAAAATGGATGCCTTTATAAAGGAGTTTCCCGAGCGGTTTTTTCAGGTGGGTATAGCCGAAGCCAACATGATGGGCCTGGCAGCGGGGATGACCATTGGCGGTAAAATCCCGTTCACCGGCACGTTTGCCAACTTTTCTACTGGCCGTGTTTACGATCAGATCCGCCAGTCTATCGCCTACTCCGACAAAAATGTAAAGATATGCGCATCTCATGCCGGCCTTACGCTGGGTGAAGATGGAGCAACGCATCAAATCCTGGAAGATGTGGGAATGATGAAGATGCTCCCGCACATGACGGTGATTAATCCGTGCGACTTTAACCAAACCAAGCAGGCTACCATCGCTATCGCCAAACATGAAGGCCCTGTTTATCTACGTTTCGGCCGGCCAAAGGTGCCTATCTTTATCAAAGACGACATGCCATTCGAAATTGGTAAGGCGCTAAAACTGGTAGAAGGCAGCGACGTGAGCATATTTGCTACCGGACACCTGGTATGGCAGGCGATATTGGCGGAAGAAATATTAAGAGAAAAAGGTGTGAGCGCCGAAATCATTAACATACATACCATTAAACCCCTGGATGAAAAAGCCATACTCGACTCTGTTGGCAAAACAGGCTGTGCAGTTTCAGCTGAAGAGCATCAGATAAATGGCGGCCTTGGCGACAGCATAGCGCAAACCCTGGCCATGCACAACCCGCTGCCACTGGAGTATGTAGCCGTGAAAGATTCGTTTGGCGAGAGCGGCGTGCCGGAGCAATTGATGGAAAAATATGGCTTGAATGCGGCACACATTGTGGAAGCTGCCTTGAAAAGCATAAGCCGTAAACGTAAGAAATAACACCGAAATTTCACTTTTTTGAATTTTTCTATTTGCGATTCGCATCAAAGTGTCAGCAAAGGAGCTCCTCTCAGAGCTCCTTTGCGTTTCTATACCAGTTAATCTTACATAGTCCGCGGGTATCGCCACCGGCTGCCTGATGCCCGTCTGGTTATAATCCATTGTTTTTTCGGCCACTCTTTTCACTTTTCCGTCTCATCAGCGGCAAATCCTTACATCAACAGGCCACTACTTCAGGCGCAATGTATCGCTCCATCATTCACGGGTAAGGAGGGGCGGCTAATGCCAGGTTTTAGGTGCCTGGGCCGCCATAGCTTTGTCTTAGCAAACTCTCAATGCTATGGACCGCCTATCACTGTTATTATTTTTACTTACCATTTCGGCTGCCCCGCTGTACGCACAGCAGATACAATGGGCAGCTTCGGTAGACTACCAGTACAACCAATATGGAACTGCAGAATTTTCAGGCAAAGCCGCAACAGGTGAGCCTGATGCGTTTCCGTTAGGTACAATAAACGCCCGGGCTTACAGGCTCAAAGCCGACAAAAGCTTCGGAACAATAATGCTTCGTTTTGCGAAGCCACAAACCGTGCAGCAACTGGCAGTAGTTGAGAGTTTTGCACCGGGACGGATAACCCGGATTTCACTTTTGGATAAAAAAGGTAACAAGTATTCCATATACCAAAAAGAAGCAAAGCAGGTCGAGGAGAAATTCAGAACACTCCTGATAAGCATACCCGAAACGTACTACGAAGTGGAAAAAGTAGAGCTGATAGTAGATGCTGAAATGGTAAACGGGTGGCCGCAAATAGATGCGGTAGGCATTTCCAATGAAATTTCAGCCGCCGACCTTAAGCAGTACCTGCAATCCACCTACGGCCGCCTCAACTTTCAGGATGAGATTTTCTTCACAACAGAAAAAAACAACCTGGGCGCTTCCGTAAACTCGGGCTTTCCTGAAGCCAAACCGATTATCTCAGCCGATGGCAAAGTGCTGTATTTTGCAAGACAGAACAGCAATGACAACGTTGGCGGGCAGTCCGACGGGCAGGATATTTATGTGTCGTACTTCGAAAATGGCACGTGGTCTGAAGCCGAAAATATAGGCGAACCGCTTAACGACAAGTATTCGAACGGTGTGTGTAGTGTTAGCCCTGACGGCAATACCCTGCTTTTGATGAACGCTTACAGCGAAGCAGGGGCGGCCGACAGGGGCGTATCAATAAGCCGCCGCACGCCTTATGGTTGGGATATTCCGGCCCCTGTAACAATCACCGGTTTTCAGCCAAAAGGCAAGTACCTCGATTTCTTTATGAGTGCGAATGAAGAAGCGCTGATTATAGCCTACCAGGCCAAAGAAGGGGGATATGGCGACCAAGACCTGTACGTGAGTGTGAAGCAGGGCAACAATACCTACTCGAAACCAAAAAACCTGGGCAAGATAGTCAATACCAGCAAGGCGGAATTCAGCCCTTTTCTGGCAGCTGATAACAAGACCCTGTACTTTGCCAGCAGCGGACACGAAGGCCTCGGGGGTAGCGACATTTTTTATACAAAAAGACTCGACGATAGCTGGAGCAACTGGAGCACGCCAGTAAACATGGGCTCGACCATAAACACTGCCGATTGGGACGCATACTATTCGATAGCTGCTGATGGTACCCGGGCGTTTTTCACCTCCAACGACGAAAACAGCTTTGGTTCCCGCGACATTTACAGCATTTCGCTGGAAAATGAGCTGAAACCAGAACCGGTAATGCTGGTAAAAGGCCGTGTTATAAACAGCCAAACCGGAGAGCCTGTAATGGCTGACATCGTATTTGAAACCTATTTTGAAGGCAAAAAAGAAGGAATGGCCAGCCCCGACAGCAAGTCGAAGGAGTACAAGATCATTTTGAGTCGTGGCAACAAATACCGCATAATGGCCTATGCCGAGGGTTTTGTGCCTGTGGACCTTGAAATGGACGTGCCTGCCTTCGATAGCTACTCAGAGCTAACGAAAGACATTTATCTTGATCCGATTGCCATTGGCGACCTGATCTCCTTTAACAGCATACTGTTCAACCAGTCGACGCCCGACATGCTGCCAGGCTCGGAAGCAGACCTTGCCAAAATGGAAATGCTGCTGCGCGAAAACCCCAACATGGTGGTAGAGCTGGCAGGGCACACCGACAGCTGGGGAGATATCAGCAAAAATTACCAGCTCTCGCTGGCCCGTGTTGAGGTAATAAAAAACTATCTTGTAATGCGCGGCATTGAAGCAAAACGCCTGCAAACCAAAGGATATGGCGGATCGAAGCCACTGGCGAGCAATGCAACGGAGGAAACAAGAATGCTAAACCGCCGCGTGGAAGTAAAAATATTGAAGAACCAGTGATGGAAAGAGAGTAGTTTACTGAAAAGAACCCCGGCCCTGTCGGGGTTCTTTTTTTTGTGCCAGCGAGACGCTGGACAGGGGAAGGTTCCAAGCGAGA
>CBFGTI010000270.1:0-5735 GCA_965651695.1 uncultured Imperialibacter sp.
TCCTGGTGAGGACGAAAAACTTCGGGTGCCACCGTTACAATTTTCGCATCCGATTTCACATTCAGATAAAGGGTGCTCCCGTCGGTGTCTTTACCCAATGCGCTTCCGTCTTCGTTTCTAAAGTAAACACCGAGCCGGTAAATTGGCTCACCTTCCGGCACAGCAAAATAGCTTCGGGGCGTAAGGGTGATCTGCCAGGTATTTTCACTCACCTTGGTCATTTCTCCTTCAGTTCCTGTTTCTCCTTTTACATTCGAAAGCGTTGTGCCAAACGGCTCGTCGGTTACTACTCCCGCCACCATAAATACTTTGTCGGCAGCGGTTAGCCCGGCTGTGCCGGCTGCTCCGGCTAGGTCAGCCCGGAAAGTGAGCGTAACTTCGGTGGCAGCGGTAAATGTGGCCGGATCGGTAGTTACAACCGGCGAAAAGGTAGAAATCAACCCTCCTTCGGGTGTTGGTAGTGGCTTGTTTGTATAAATATGAAATTCGCCCGGCTGCAGCTGCAGGTCCTTTACGGCAGCTGTAACTTCGAAACTATCGCCGGAAAAATAATCGTACCAGGTGCCGGGCCCGGTAAACGACAGCGATACGGATTTTTCTGCCAGGGCAAAATTGCCCACAATGGTAACATCAAGGTCGGCGTGGTCTATGTTTATCGATTTTACCTCGCCGCTGATCATCCAATCAAACGTGCCGCTGGAAAAAACATCGCTGTTGTCTCTCACCAACTTGATAATGGCCGCATGGGTTTTGTACAGCTTCTGCCTTTCCTGGTCGCTGTAGTAGTTGAGGCTGCCATCGCCCCACACCAGCGGCTTGTTGCCTACCCGTCCATTGTAGTTGATGCTCACGTCGTAACCCAATTCCTGAAACTGCCACATCATTTTAGGCCCCGGTACGGTATAAAAGAAAGCTGCCAGCATTTTCACCCGGTTTAGCCCCACCTCGGGGTCTTTAACGGTATAGCTTGAGGTGCCCGCTCCACTGTTGCCGGCTTTGTACATCAGCCGTTCCTCGTCGTGGCTCTCCATGTACGACACCCTGCCGCTGTTTTGCACCGCCGCGATACTTGCGGTGGTTTTGCCGGTGAGCAAATCGCCGTAGTCGTGCGTGCTATTGCCCCACACCAGCATGCCATCCGCAATCAGCTCCGACTCCTCGCTCTGTTCCGCAAAATGCTCAAGAATAATGTAGGCGTCCGGGTCGACCGCTCTTATTTTAGAGGCCATTCTTTTCAAAAGAGCAATCCGGCTGTCGTCTTTTTGGCTCCACGGCCCCACATCTGTTGTTTGTTTTTGGGTAAAACCCTTCGAAAGGTCGAACCTGAACCCATCAAAATGGTATTCCGACAGCCAATAGTGGTTCACACTGTCTACAAACGATTTGGTATAAGCGCTCTCGTGGTTAAAGTCGTAGCCTACATTAAATGGATGTTTGGCATCGGGGTTAAACCACGGGTTGTCTGCCGAGGGTTTGCTGGCGGCTTCATCCCAGTACATGCGCACCATAGCGTTTTGCCCAAAGGCGTGATTGAGCACCATGTCGAGAATAACTGCCATACCATTTTGGTGTGCTGCTTCAATAAAAGCCTTCAGGTCGTTTTTGGTGCCATAGTATTTATCTGGTGCAAAAAAGTAGGAAGGATTGTACCCCCAGCTTTCGTTGCCTTCAAATTCCATAATGGGCATCAGCTCGATGGCGTTCACCCCAAGCCTTTTCAGGTACGATAGCGTGTCGGCCAGGTCGTTGTAGTCGTGCGAGCCCAGGAAGTCGCGGACCAGCAGTTCATAAATGATGAGCTCATTTTCGTCGGGCCGCTGCCAGGTAGCTTCGGCTGCCGACCAGTTGTATGCTGGCTGAGCTGTTTGCAGTACCGTGGCTATGCCATGTTCGGTTTTATCGTAGGCGGGCAAACCCGCGTAAACCGACGTTTCGATGTACTGGTCGTTCCATGGGTCCGCCACCTTCTCGGCATATGGATCGCCCACTTTAATGGTTCCTTCAACCCAATATTGGAAAACATACTCCTTGCCAGCCTCGAGCCCGGTAAGCTCAATCCAGAACAGTTCGCCGTCGGGTGTTTGCTTCATCTGGTAATTTTCTGTTACCGCCCAATCGGTAAAATCTCCAACTACGTAAACGAATTCCTTATCGGGTGCCTCCAGCACAAGGGTGGCTTTGGTGGCATCAGCATGGTAGTTGATCCCCTTGCGAACACCCGAAGGCAAGGCGGCAACCGTATTGGCAGCCCTCAGATTGACGCTGTAAGATTTTGTTTCTTCCACTGTCAATGTGCCAAAGGTGGCCTCGGCCTTAACTGTCAGCGTTGCCGAAGCCGCTGCTGTATATTCGTAGGAAAGTGTGCTTACATTGGCTTGTGAGGCTACCTCTTCAAAGCCGTTTCCGCTATCAACGAACAGCGCCAGTTTTGAGGCAGATGAGGAGGCATCCGCCTTAAAGGTGACCGCGGTGCCGGTTTCGATAAACAGCGTAGTATTGGCCGGCTCCACCAGTTGCACATAGTTGTCGACCTGCAGATCCAGGAAAATGTCGCCATTGTCTGCTACCAGACCACCGTCGAAGCTGCCTGGCGTTCCCTTGCCTTCTTTGGAGCCGTCGGCATTTCTAAACACCATCGACAGCCGAAATACATTGGTACCCTCGGGTATGTCGTAGTATTCTCTAATGCCCGGAGAAATGGTAATGCTCCATTTGTCTGTTGCGCCGGCTACCTTTGTCATTTTGCCGATGCCGTCGTCTTTGCCCCAATTGCCGATTACATGGCTCCAGTCGGTGCCAGTGGGGCCGCTGGTAACTACCCCTGAATGCATGTATACTGAAGTGGCACCTTTTAGGCCTGCGGTACCCTGGGCCGCGTCAAATATAATTTCTACTTCATCGTCTACCCCGGCATCGGCGGGCGACATAGTCACTATCTGCGAGAAAGCGGGAGCGAACAAAAACAACAGGAAAATAGCTGGAGCGAACCTTGAGAACTTCATCGGACTGTAGTTAAAGTGGTGTTGAGTAACTTCTAAATTACCGGAGGGGAGGCAAAGCAAAAAATGTTGCGTGCCGTATTTTACCGCAACCGTTTGTGCGAACGGCAGCAGCACTGCCACAAGCAGCTTTGGTGCAGGTGTCTGCCAGTGTTTCGGGGGTTTGCTAAACCGCCGTTAGCGCGCCCCCGTCGAGTGTAATTACCGAGCCGGTCATCCACGAAGCTGAATCTGACGCCAGAAACAGCGCGAGGTTAGCCACATCCTCTGGAGTTCCCAGCCTTTTCATAAGAGTGGAAAGGCCGGCGTTTTCTACCGCTTTTGCCGGGTCAGGAAAAGCTTGTGCCGAATCGTGGATTAGCGGCGTATCTACCGGGCCGGGGCAAATCACGTTCACCCGCACGTTAGGGCTGTAGTCTACAGCAATTTGCCGCGCCAGGGCGATAAGCCCTGCCTTGGAAGCACAGTAGGCGGGGTGGTTGCGAAAAAACCGGTACGCTGCAATAGAGCTGTTTACTACTACCGACGCTCCATTATTTTTTTGCAGCTCGGGAAGAGCATGTTTCAGCAGGTAGAAAACCGAGCTTAGGTTGGTGTTAAGCGTGTTGTTCCAACGCTCGTTAGAAAGGTCGGTTACTTTTCCCAGCCCCAGGTCGCCGGCGTTGGTGCTTACAATGTGCAGCGCTCCGAATGCTGACGTAGCTGCTTCCACCAGCCGCTGGTTGGTTTCGGGCAGACCAACATCACCTGCCACAAAAACTGCGGTGCCTCCCTGGTTTTCAATCGTTTTTTGTACCGCAGCGCCGGCAGCCTCGTTCCGGCCACTGATGATAACATGGGCACCTTCCCGGGCATACCTGATGGCTATGGCTTTGCCCATGCCACTGGTGCCACCGGTTACTATTGCTGTTTTCCCTTTTAGTTGCATACTATTGGTTGCGTTTACACAGCCGAAGATACGCACCGGCTGTGGAAGTATTTCCTGCGAAAATAGCCATAGCAATATCAAAATCGGGTCAGTGTGAAAACGTGGGGACCCCTCATTCCCATGGTCTTCTGTCATTTTCAGCGGTATTCTCCCATTCCGTCGTGGTGTTTTATCAATCCAGAGTGGTATTCTGTCGTTTTCTCCCGGTGTTTTGCCATTTTCTAGCGGTATTCTCCCATTCTTTCGTGGTGCTTTATCATTCCGGAGTCGTATTCTGTCGTTTTTCCGCGGTGTTTTACCATTTTCTGGTGGCATTCTCCATTCCTTCTGCTGTTTTTACATTCCGTGACCCGATATTCGTCATTTCGCCTATCCTGGTGATGTTGAGGACGGTGGCTTCACCCCGCTAAAAATATATTTCGCCCGTTTTCCTTTTCTTTTCTTCACACCCGCTAATTTTGTAGCCTGTCTCAGAATCAATGCGGAGAAGGATTGTAGCCATCGGGCTGTTGTTCATATTGTGCTCCACTCAGGGAATAATGCTGAGGGCGCACGGCCATGCCGCCGACAATGCTTTTCTTTCCCTTGAAGCCAGCTCGGCAGAACATTCTGAAGCTTCTCTCACCGAGTTTGTTGCTCCCGGCCAATGGCTTCAGCAAAAAGCCTCTGGTGTTTTAAAGCTGAGCCTGCCACCAGTATACCTGGCTCAAACTTTTTCTATCAGCCATCATTTATTTTTGACAGCCAGTCGGTTGTCCCATCCAGATACAGAAGACCGATGGAAGTCTCACCTGATTAGTCTGCTTTACCCCGCCCACGAGTTTTCTTAAACAAGACTGTGCACGAGCAATTTTAATCAGCGGCCCTTCAAAACAGGTCGCGCAGTCTTTATTAATGAAAACAAAAAATGGAATACAAAGAAATTATATGGTACGCCATCATAAGCATGGTTTGTGTCGTACCCGTCATCTTTTTAATCAGATCGGCATCTGCTAAAACCCGCCTCGTAAAACGCAGCCTCAAAAAACAACTGAAAAAACTGCCCGAGGAGTACGACATTTGGTCGGAACGTGGCATTGCATACGACCCTTTGCACAAAAGGCTGCAGTATGTGAGCGTCAATTCAGAAAAGGAAACCGCCGTGGCGATTGACCTCTCTGATGTGATGAAATGTGTAGTGAAAGCCAACAAAAGGTTGGTAAGCGAAGACCAGAAGTCGGTAGACCCAAAAGATATTGAAACCATCGAACTGTGCTTTGAAATGTCGGGGGCCAAGAAGGCAGAAGAAAATTTGCTCTTTTTTAAGGTAGATCCCGATGGGCCGTTCCAGTCGAACTATTACTATCAGCTGGCCAGAAAATGGCGAAAACGGGTGAACGAGGAGGTGAAAAGCCGGGCGAAAGCAGCAATATAGCAGAAGGGGCAAGTGCCCCTTCTGCGTTTTTACCCGTGTTTTAATTTGCCACTCAACTGCCCCATTTTCCTTTGGGTACTTTTCTCACTGTTTTATCGGTAGAAACTCATACTTTTTGTCAACAAAACAACTAACCATGACACGAAAAGTACTTTTAGCTGTCGGTGCCTTGCTGCTGATGACCCCGCAGCTACGGGCCCAAAAGACCCTTATCCACTGCGGTACGCTCATCGACGGGGTAAGCAACGCCCCACGGTCGGAAGTGACCATTACCGTCGAGAACGACAAGATTATAGCGGTAGAAAGTGGTTTCAAAAGCGGAGGCAGCGGAGACGAAGTGATAGACTTGCGGGGTTACACAGTAATGCCCGGCTTTATAGATATGCATGTGCAC
>CBFGTI010000271.1:0-5728 GCA_965651695.1 uncultured Imperialibacter sp.
GGAGAGAGGAGGCCGAGGCGGCAGCTGTCCGTAGCAGCTTTTTCGGGAAGTGAATATTCACATAAACGGAAATCCCCTTTCGAAGCGTCTCCCCCGCTGGAGGGGGTTGGGGGGAGGTTTTGGCAACAACAAAAAACGATATTTCAACCATTAACAAATATTTAACTGGGAACGTGTCACCCCTCATGGAGGGGGATTAAGGGGGAGGTCTGAAAACAAATATCAACCATCAATAAAATCACTTAAAATGAAAACAAAGCTTTTTACTGTCATATTATTTCTGGTGCTCTCGGCCCTGGCCAATGCACAAAACATGACACAAACCCTGCGAGGTACAATTACCGACCTCGACTCACAAACGCCTCTGCCAGGTGCCACGGTGCAGATTATCGGCTCCGACCCCGTGCTGGGGGCTGTTACCGACATTGATGGCAACTATCGCATTGAGAACGTGCCGGTAGGCAGGGTGTCGCTGGTTGTTACCTACGTGGGCTACGAAGACAAGGCTGTGCCCAACCTGCTGGTAAGCTCGGCCAAGGAGCTGATTCAGAACGTGACGCTGAAGGAATCGGTAAACAGCCTGGCAGAGGTGGTGGTAACGGCCAAAAAAGACAAGTCGGAGGTGCTGAACGAAATGGCCCTGGTAAGTGCCAGAACTTTTTCGGTAGAAGAAACCCAGCGCTATGCTGGCGCATTGAACGACCCCGCACGGATGGTGGCCAGCTTTGCGGGCGTAAACGGCAACGCAGAGGGCAACAACGACATAGTGGTGCGTGGCAACTCACCGAAGGGCATTCTGTGGCGGCTGGAGGGAGTGGAAATACCCAACCCCAACCACTTTGCCAACGACGGCGCTACGGGTGGGCCCATCAACGCCCTCAACAGCAGCATGCTCGACAATTCCGATTTTTTTACCGGCGCTTTCTCTCCCGAATATGGCAATGCACTGTCGGGCGTATTTGACATGCGGTTCAAAAAAGGTAACAACGAGAAAAGAGAGTACACGGCCTCGGCAAGTGCGCTGGGCCTCGACTTTACGGCAGAGAGCCCGTTCGCAAGCGGCTACAACGGCTCCTACATTGCCAACTACCGCTATTCGTCGCTGGCACTGCTTTCGGGGCTGGGCATTTTGGATTTCGACGGCGTGCCCAAATACCAGGATGCGTCGTTTAACGTGGCTTTGCCGATGGGCAAAAAACATGTGTTGTCGGTTTTTGGCCTCGGAGGCATTAGCAAAATAAGCCAGGAGGGGACCGATGAGGAAGATGAAGACGTGGTTACCTTCCGCGGCGTGTTTGATGCGTGGATGGGTGTTACGGGTATTAATCACACTTTTTTCATTAGCGACAGGAGCTTTATCCGAAACAGCGTTTCGGTAGCCACCGTTGGCCTTGGCTCTCACTTCGAAATGCCCGAGGAGGACGATGCGTCTGCCTTCCGGGAAATAGAGAACGCCGAAATGAGCCGCATTACTTTGCGGGCAGGCAGCACTTTTAACCACAAAATTAACGCAAGGCACAAAGTAGAAGCCGGGTTTGTGTACTCACAGCTGGGGTACAACATGCATACAGACCTGTGGAGTTTTGAAGCCGGCCGGATGGAAACACTCCTCAGCGAAGATGGCAGCACCGGCACGCTGCAGGCCTTTGGCAGCTGGAAGTACCGCTTCGGCGAAGACTGGACCATGACGAGTGGCTTGCACTATTACCTGTTTGCACTCAACAACTCCAGCTCGGTGGAGCCACGCCTGGGCATCAGGTGGGATGCGGCGCCGCGGCATTTTTTCACAGCAGGGTTTGGTATCCACAGCAGGCTGGAAACTGTTTCGGCTTACCTGTCGCGCCAGTACCAGCCCGACGGCACCGTGGTGCAGCCCAACACCGAGCTGGAAACTACCAAAGCTGCCCACTATGTGCTTGGCTATGGCCATGTGATCAATCCGCAAACGCACCTGAAGCTGGAGGGCTACTACCAGCAGCTGTACAATGTGCCGGTGGAGAATGAGCCTGGCAGTACCTTTTCGCTCATCAACATGGCAGATTCGTATGTAAACCGCACACTGGTAAATGAAGGCACGGGCCGCAACTATGGCGTAGAGTTAACGCTGGAGCAGTACCTCCACCGTGGGTTTTACTACATGTCTACCGTTTCGCTGTACCAGTCGAAATACACGGCGCAAGACGGGATAGAGCGTAACTCGGCTTTTAATGGCAACTATATTGTAAATGTGCTGGGCGGCAAGGAGTTTGCCTTTGGTGCCGCAGACAAGGGCCGGGTGCTTTTTGTAAACACCAAAGTGGCTTTGCTCGGCGGCCAGCGCTATACTCCCATAGACCTTGAGAAATCCAGGGAGCTGGGTACGCAAATGCGCGACGAAACCCGGCCTTTTTCTGAAAAAGGAGACGACGTGTTTTTTATCAACCTGGGAGCGGGCATCAGGAGAAACCGGGCCAGAACCACCAGCGAAATTAAGCTCGACATTGCCAATATTACCAATCACCAGGCCACGGTAAACCAGTACTACATAGAAGCAAGCGAGAAGATAGAGAAGTCGTACCAGCTGCCTATTCTGCCTAACATTATTTATACGCTCAGGTTTTAGGGGAAGTGTTTAGGTGTTTGAGTTGACGGGTGCTTAAGTCTCTAAGTGAGTCATTGGTCGATCGGGAGTGTGTCTGCAGCGCCAGACTCCTCCCAACGGCTGTTCTTAAAGTGTGGATACTTTTCTAAGGAATCTTTTAAAGCTCATTAACAAGTTGAAGAGAAGATTATTACTCAAATATAATATAAGAATTCAGCTTTATAGATGGTAAAAGGAGGCGTTCGAGATGTTGGTAATAGCGATGTTCCTTTGTGCCTTCGCATCTTCACTGACACAGAAGCTTACAAAAAAACAAAGGCCGGCTATTAGCCGGCCTTGTCTTTTGATTTAGGTTTGTTTGTTCTATTTATTAAGCACTCTTGCGAGTGTTTCTCCTATCTCGGCGGGTGAGTCCACCACGTGGATTCCGCACTCTTTCATGATCTTCATTTTGGCTGCTGCGGTGTCGTCGGCTCCACCAATTATTGCTCCGGCATGCCCCATTCTGCGGCCGGGAGGCGCTGTTTGTCCGGCTATGAAGCCAACCACAGGCTTTTTGTTGCCGGTTTCTTTGATGTATTTGGAAGCAAGCGCCTCGTAGTTACCGCCAATTTCGCCTATCATTACGATGGCGTCGGTTTCGGGGTCGTTCATCAGCATTTCCACGGCTTCTTTTGTGGGTGTGCCAATAATGGGGTCGCCTCCAATGCCAATGGCTGTTGAGATGCCCAGGCCGGCTTTCACCACCTGGTCGGCTGCTTCGTAGGTCAGCGTGCCCGATTTTGAAACGATGCCCACGCGGCCTTTCTTGAAAACAAAACCCGGCATGATACCGACTTTTGCCTCTCCCGGTGTAATTACGCCCGGGCAGTTGGGGCCTACAAGCGTTACTTTCTTATTCTTCAGATAGTTCTTGGCGATCATCATGTCCTTTACCGGAATACCCTCGGTAATGGCAACTATTACCTTGATACCGGCATCAGCGGCTTCCATAATAGCATCGGCAGCAAAAGCAGGCGGCACAAAAATGATGGAAACGTCGGCTCCTGTAGTCTGAACAGCGTCTTCAACCGTATTGAAAACCGGCTTGTCGAGGTGTTTAGAACCGCCTTTTCCTGGGGTTACGCCACCTACTACATTGGTTCCGTATTCAATCATTTGCTCGGCATGGAAAGTGCCTTCGGTACCGGTGAAGCCCTGAACAATGATTTTGGAATCTTTATTTACAAGAACGCTCATTCGTTTGTCAGTTTTGTGTGCAAAAATAGGATTAATAATCGCTTTGCCAAACCATAATTCCAGGCACCAAAAGGCAGCTATGGTGCCAGCAGGTAATCGTCGGCCAGCTCTCTGATGCAGCCCTCGCCGCCCTTCAGCTGAAGCACAATATCCACCTTTTCTTTCACAATCCGTACAGCATCGGCCGGGCAGGCGCTCAGGCCGGCTTTTTCCATTACAGGGAGGTCGTTTATATCGTCGCCCACCATACACACCTGGGCAAAGTCGAGGCCCTCCTCATCAAGCCATGCTTTCAGCACCTCCATCTTTGGTAGTTCGCCTACGTAGCATTTCCTGATGCCCAGCATTTCGGCCCGGGTGGCTATCATAGAGGAGGTTTTGCCGTTGCTGATAAGGCCTACTTCAATACCGGCTTTCTGCAGCAATTTGATGCCCATGCCATCGCGGGAATTGAATTTTTTGAACTGCTTACCGTCTTCCATAATGTAGATGCCGCCGTCGGTCATGGTGCCGTCTACGTCGAGGATGAGGAGCTTGATTTGTGCGTAGCCAGGCATTACAATTCGTACATGATTACGTCCAACTCTTCGACTGACTTGAACTGTCTGTCAGCAGTAACCAGGGGTAACTTCATAGAACCAGCCGTGGCTGCGATAATTGCGTCCGGAAGTTTCAACCTGGATTGCCGCCTGATACTTATAGTCAGTGTTTTTATCTCAGGAGTTATATTAACGATGAAGCAGCCATCAAGGAGCTCCCGTATTGTACCTTCGGAGCCTGGGGCAAGCTCTCCAAAAGATAACAATTCGAGTTCGGTGATAAACGAAATGATCAACTCCTTTTCAGCAATCATTTCAATTACTTCTTTATCACCTTTTAAAAAGTAAAGTAGAATATTGGTGTCCACTAAAAGACTATTCCCACTCATCTCTCATTTTTTTTTGGTATTCCAGGGGGTCAATATTGGTTTTCAATGTGCCTGCGAGCTTCTTAATGTCTTTTTTCGGAACCTTAGCAACCGCCTCATCGACCTGCCTTCTTATCTCTTCCTTAGGAGTGCCTCTTTTTATTATGGTAATCATCGCTCGAAATTTTGTTAAAAGTAATAAAACGTCTCGTAAGACGCCTCAGTCATACAGCGCCTTCCGCACCTTCATCACTTTCACCAGTATCCCTTTCAGCTTTTCGAGTGGCAGCATCGACTGGCCGTCGCTCAGGGCATTGGCCGGGTCGGGGTGGGTTTCGATAAACAGCCCGTCGGCGCCGGTAGCCACTGCCGAAAGCGCAATGGTTTCAATCATATCGGGGTTGCCACCGCTAATGCCCTCTGCACGGTTAGGTTGCTGCAGCGAATGCGTGCAGTCCATTACCACGGGCACACCGTGTTTCTTAAGCCGGGCAATGGCGGTAGCGTCCACCACCAGGTTTTCGTAGCCCAGGGTGAAGCCCCTTTCGCACAGCCATACGTTTTTGTTGCCGGTCGACTGCACCTTCTCCAGCGGGAACTTCATGGCTTCGGGCGATACAAACTGCCCCTTCTTAATATTAACACCCTTGCCGGTTTCGCCTGCAGCCAGCAAAAGGTCCGTTTGGCGGCAGAGGAAGGCGGGAATCTGCAGGTAGTCTACGTATTTGGCAGCAATGGCCGGCTCGTAGCTTTCGTGCACATCTGTAATGGTGGGTACGCCCAACTCCCTGCCCACCGCCTGAATAATTGCCAGCGCCTCTTCTTTTTCGATGCCGGTAAAGCTGTCGAGCTTGGTGCGATTGGCCTTTTTGAAGCTTGCCTTGAAAATGTAGTCGATGCCCAGCTCGTCGCAGATCGCCTTTACCTTTCTGCCAATTTCGAAGGGTGTTTTATCGTTTTCGACCACACACGGGCCGGCTATTAAGAAGAGTTTGCTCATT
>CBFGTI010000272.1:0-5679 GCA_965651695.1 uncultured Imperialibacter sp.
TTACAACAGAGGGGGCTCTTGCTTCTGTGGAGATATATGATGAAAAAGGGAGAAAACACGGAAAACACAGCTATTTCGAACGGGGCAAGATCGCACTTGAAGAAGAATACCGAACCGACACCCTGGTGGCCTACACAAACTGGAACAAAGCCGGAGAAATTCTGGCCCGGGAAGCTAGCGAACAAGGCAATATGCCTTATCAAGCCTTTAACCTCTTAGGTGACAAAATC
The DNA here is from genome assembly GCA_965651695.1 of uncultured Imperialibacter sp. Lineage (GTDB taxonomy): Bacteria > Bacteroidota > Bacteroidia > Cytophagales > Cyclobacteriaceae > Imperialibacter. The sequence goes on from CBFGTI010000272.1 coordinate 231, forward strand.
ACCGAGAGCGAATATATACATGGCAAAGTACACGGCCCGATCAAGTACTACCATTATAATGGGGTAGTAAGCCAGGAAGGGACTGCGCATGAGGGTAGCTGGGAGGGAGAGTATAAAAATTACTATCACAACGGCGCACTCAAACAGCATCATGCCTACGAAAACAAGATCCTGAACGGTTACTATCGTGAGTACTTCAAAAACGGCAACGTGCGATCCGAAGGATGGTATGCAGACGGCGTCAGTGTGCAAACCTGGGACAACTTCTACCCCGACGGCACCCATTTGCAGCGCATTTATCTCCTCAACGAACAACTCCACGGCCCGACTTACAACTACGCACCCAATGGTACAATGGCAAGTATTCTGACTTATAAAAAAGGAATACTGGAAGAGATGAGCCTTTTCGATAGTTTGGGCAAGCAATATCAGACAATTGCGCTGGCAACCGGTAGCGGCACCCTCGAAGCGAATTTTCCTGGCGGCAAGCCCTGGCAAAAAATGATCTATAGGTGCGGAGAGATAGTTGCAGACAGTTACACATGGTACCCCAATGGGCAGCTCGAAACAAAAGTGCCCTATGCCAATGCCGAGAGAAACGGGCGTTTTGAAGCCTACTTCCCGAACGGACAACTCAAAGTAGAGGGCAGCTATTTGCATGATGAACAAACCGGCCTTTGGAAATGGTACCAAGAAGACGGCACACCAGATGCCTCCACCGAATACTTAAACAATGAGAGGAATGGCCCCAACATTTACTACTACCCTTCCGGCCAGATGAAGTCACGATGTTTGTATAAAAATGGCGTAAAAGACGGGGGCTGCGAGTATTGGAGTCAAACCGGGGTGTTGAGGTTTGAAAAATTCTACGAAGACGACCGGCTGCTGTCCTTCCGCTACCTGCAGCCCAATGGACAACCCACCGACACTCTGCCCATTCCTAAGGATGTAGAATTTACATTAAAAACCTACTATGCAAACAAGCAGCTCAGCTCCGAACAACATTACAGGCTCGGCGAATTGCATGGTAAGATTAAGCACTATCACCCCGATGGCCGCCTCGCCGAGGAGGGGGACTATGACGATGGTGACCTGCACGGGGCGTATAAAAGTTTCTATCCGAATGGACAGTTGATGGAGGAGGAGAACTTTACTTTTGACGAGCGGAACGGCTGGCAGCGCGAGTATTACCCCAACGGGAAAGTCAAAAAGGAAAGCGTTTGGAAAATGGGTAAACCACACGGGCCGGAGACTGTATATAATCCGGATGGCTCAGTGAAACGAAGAACCCACTATTGGAATGGGGAAGTATATGAATAGACGAATTGGAGTGCTGATATTCTGCTGTTGGCTAGGTGCTGCGGTCGGCGCTGTGCAATGCCAGCCGTTGGGGGATCCGGAGGCAGAACTAAAAAAATACAGGCTGCAATACCCGGACGAGCAAGCGATATTTCTCGACTACAGGGACGAGATGCATGTATTCATTGCCAATGACACGGTAAGAGCGAAGGTGGTCCACAGTGAAGAAGTGATGCACCTGGGGGAGAATTCTAAGCTGTATGCGCAAGGCAACGTTTACAGCTCGTCGTTCAATTTGGTTAGCGAATTGGTTGCTCAAACTTTTCTACCGGACAAAAAAAAGTACCGTTCAGTGGATGTAGAAGAGTTCCGGGAGTCCTTTGACACAGACTCATACGTGTTCTACGATGATTCCAGGCACATCACATTTGTATTTCCATCAGTGCAACCTGGAGCCCGCACCCGGTTGTCGTACCTGAACACTATTAAGGACTCACGCTTCCTCGGAGGCTTCCGGTTCGGCTCATACCTCCCCATGATCAACTCAAGCTTTACCGTTGTTGTGGACGAAGGCATCGACATCGATTTTCTGATTTTTAATGCATCCAAAGAGCAAATCAGGAGAACGGAAGTTAAAAAAAACGGACAGGTGATTTATAGTTTCACCGTCCAAAACATCCCCAAAATCAAATTTGAAAGCGATGCACCTCCGCTCAGCTATACCAAGCCTCAGGTGGTGCCCGTGGTGAAGAGCTTCACAAATGAAGAAAACGAAACAATAAATGTACTGAACAGTCTCGAAGACCTACACCTGTGGTACACCGGTTTTGTGAAAGGATTAAAGGAGGAGGACGAAGCAATGAAACAGATCTTAGCAGATCTGCTTCTGCCGGAAGATACAGAGCTCGAAAGGGTGAAAAAGATTTTTTACTGGGTGCAGGACAACATCAAGTACATAGCTTTCGAGCAGGGAATGCGCGGCCTGATCCCCCATTCCGCTGCCTACATTCTGAACAAACGGTACGGCGATTGCAAGGACATGTCGAGTATAGTAATCAACCTCATGCACAATGCAGGAATAGAGGGACATTTTACCTGGATCGGATCCCGCGACATTCCTTTTAAATATTCAGACCTTCCGTCGCCGTTGGTCGATAATCATATGATTGCCACCTACCTGGCAGGCGACAGTTGTTACTTCCTTGATGCAACCGGATTGTACACGCCCATGGGTTTTCCCACGTCGATGATACAGGGAAAAGAAGCTCTGATAAGCTTGGGGGACAGGAAATTTGAAGTACTGACGGTGCCTGTGGTTTCCGCTGAAAAAAGTGCGATGATGGACAAATATTCCTATCGCATTGAAAATGGCGGAATCTATGGTAGCGGCCAGCTTAGCATCACCGGTTACGCCAAAGTGGCCAACACCTCAAAAATGGTAAAGTCGGACAACAAGAGCGTGGACGACTATGTCAACCGCCTGCTCAGCCGGGGTAATAACAAGTTTTTTGTCGACCATTACACTATTGAAAATCTTCACGACCGGGACAAACCCATACAGGTGGCGTACGATTTTCGTGTACAGGACTATTATCGCACTACTGGTAATGATATTTATTTCAACATGAACCTTGATAAGGGCTTGGCCGGGGCCTACATTAAAGATGACCGGGTGCATGCGATTACAAACGATTATAAGTATGTCAATATCAGCCAATCAACGCTATTGATCCCGGAGGGGTACGAGGTAAAATCATTGCCTGGTGATGCGAAACTAGAAACAGAGGTATTCAGTTACACCATCACTTTCAGGCAGGAAGCTGACAAAATTATCCAGGAACGCAGCTATACTGTCAACTACCTGCAACTGGAGCCCGGACAATTCGAAACATATAACAACGCCCTGAGGAGCTTTTCCGATGCCATACGGCAGGTGGTTGTGCTGAGCAAAACGGAATCCTAACTATGAAGAAAATACCCTTTTACCTGTCGGGCTTGATCTGTGGGCTTTTTGCCAGCCTGCTGGCATTACCCTCCTACTGCCAGGTTTTCGAAAGATATGAATGGGAAAGCGACCCCAGGCTATCCTCGCTTTCTCAGGCGGAACAAGAAATCCCCCTGCTCTATCTCAAGGTCGACAAAAACTACCAGTACGTGTACGAGGGCGAGGATAAGTCGCTGGCTTGCTACTATACCGAACATCAGTTGATCCGGGTGGGAAACAACAGGGCAGTAGAAGCCGTGAACCGAATTTACATTTCCACAGAAAACATGTTGGAGCTAGTAGATGTGAAAGCACGGACCCTGAGCCCATCGGGCCGAATAGTGCAGCTTGACGAAGGGAATATTAAAGAAATAGAAGACGAAGAGGCTGGAGGCGGATACAAAATCTTTGCAATCGAAGGAGCTGAAGTGGGCGGAGAAGTAGAGTATTACTTCACTAAAAAAGTTAGTCCGAGATATTTTGGCAGGGAATTCATGCAATTGCGATATCCTGTGAAAAGTCAGCGTTTCAGCCTCAGTTGCCCCGAAAACCTGGAATTTGATTTCCGCGGCTACAATGGTTTGCCTCGCGCTTCAAAAATAGACACTACGGATGCCGGAAACATTTACGAGTTGGTCGTAAGCGACATGGCAGGCCTTCCGCAGGAACCATTTTCTGTATACGATGCAAGCCGTCAGCGGCTCGATTTCAAACTGGCCTATAACTCAGCTGCGGGTAAACACCGGCTGTTCACCTGGAACGATGCTGCCAACCGGATCTATTACCAGGTGTACAACTTCTCACCAGATGCACAAAAGGAGATCAAGAAAGTCATCAAGTCGATCAACTTCAGCGACAAAACCAGTGAGACAGAAAAGGTGATCAAAGCGGAACATTTTATAAAAACCAATTTTTATTTTGATGAGAACGCCGGACAGACCGGCGAAGATCTGGCGAGCGTCCTTGCCCGGAGAATTGGCAATAAGAAAGGACTTACAACCTTGTTTGCGGCCATTTTTACCGAGCTCGGCCTTCGGCATCAACTCGTGCTAACAAAGTCGCGATCCGTCGTGAAATTCGACAGGAGTTTCGACACATGGGCCTCACTTGACGACTACCTGATCTACTTCCCAGACCTCGATACCTACATGGCGCCTTACGACTTCAACTTGCGCTTGGGCTTGGTGCCGTCCGAACTCACGGCTACCTATGGCATGTTTATTCGGCCGGCGGCTGTACGAGATTTCGTTTATCCCGTAGCAGAAGTAAAATGGATACCTGCTCCAGACCACACCCGGGAGTTCGATAACCTCTCGATAGCCGTTAGCTTCAACGAAGACCTTTCTTCCTCCGAAGTGCAGGTAAACCGAAGCTATAAAGGCTACCAGGCCAGTTATCTGAAAACAGGTTACTTGTATCTGGAAAATAAGCAAAGAGAACTCCTACTGAAGGAGCAAATAGAGTTTCTGGCACCCGATGCCGAGATAAGCTCCGTGAAGCTCGGCAACCCCGATATAAACTACAGCAACTGGGACGATCCCTTTGTGGTACATGCAACCTACAGCACCCCCTCTTATATCGAATTTGGCGGAGATGTAGTCCTTTTTAAGTTGGGAGAGTTAATAGGTCCGCAAAGTGAGATGTACCAGGAAGAGATGCGGCATACTCAAGTGGAAAATTTCTTCAACAGGGGTTACACGCGGGACATACGAGTGCAAATACCCCCAGGCTACAGAATCGAAAACCCAGAAGATATCGATATGGACGTAAAGGTAGCAGAAGGTGAAAGAGAGATTTTCGTCTTCAGAAGCCGGCACACCCTAAAAGGCAATTTGCTAAGTGTTCAAATTGAAGAGTTTTATGACGAGATCTATTTTCCACGGGAAAAATTTGAGGACTTCCGGAAAGTAATAAATGCTGCGGCCGATTGGAATAAGATAACCCTGGTAATGAAGAAGTAGAGGTTTAGAAGCAGAGCACGTTAAAGTTGCCCCGTTTGTGTCGAATCTCTAACTGTTTTTCGCCAGGCAGGCGAAATCCTGCGCACTTACCACAAAAGCCCTGCTCAACAATAATGCGGACGTTGAAACAAGCAATTTCCCACATGTCATCGAAACCAGTTTTTCCAACCCAACTGCATCAGGATATTGCTGAATTGGCCAGGGA
>CBFGTI010000273.1:0-5645 GCA_965651695.1 uncultured Imperialibacter sp.
GCCGCCAGGATGGCCGCCAGGATGGCAAAAAACTTGGGATTGCCCTGGTTGGCCTGGGTTATTATGCTAAAAACCTGCTGGCTCCCGCACTGCAGCAAACCAGCGACTGCTACCTGGCTGGCATCGTAACAGGCACACCTGCCAAAATCCCCGAATGGAAAGAGAAGTACAACGTGCCCGATAAAAATGTGTACAACTACGACACGTTTGACAAAATAAAAGACAACCCCGACATCGATATTGTGTATGTAGTGCTACCCAACAGCATGCACAAGGAGTTTACAATTAGAGCAGCTCAGGCTGGCAAACACGTTATCTGCGAAAAGCCAATGGCACTGAATGCTGCAGAATGCCGCGAAATGATTGCTGCATGTAAAAAAGCTGGGGTAAAACTCGCCATTGGCTACCGCTTGCACTCCGAGCCGCATACACAGGAAATTATGCGGCTGGCACGGGAGAAAGACTTTGGTGAAGTAAAGCTGATAGAGGCGGCTGACGGCTTCCGGATTGGCGACCCCACGCAGTGGCGGTTGAAAAAAGCGCTGGCAGGTGGCGGTGCCATGTACGACGTGGGCGTTTACTGCATTAATGGTGCCCGCTATGCTACCGGTATGGAACCTATTGCCGTTACCGCACAAGAATTTAAAACCGATCCGGTTAAGTTTAAAGAGGTAGACGAAACCATCACCTGGCAAATGGAATTTCCGAACGGAGCCGTCGCCACCTGTGTGACCACCTATGCATCATCTACCGAACGCCTTTTTGTGAGCTACGAAAAAGGTTGGGCAGAATTGCGGCCTGCATTTGGGTACGGCCCGTTGAAAGGCAAAACAAGCAAAGGCGATATGGGCATTCCGCACACCAACCACCAGGCATTGCAGATGGACGATTTTGCCCGGTGTGTGAAGGAAAATAGGGAATCGAAAGTGAATGGTGAGGAAGGATTGAAAGACATGCTGGTGGTGGACGCCATTTACAAGTCTATAGCTTCGGGAAAGAAGGAGAAGGTGTAATGTCATTTGATCATCCAGCATGGGTTATGGTCTGTTCTTGTAAGCAATGAGAGAGCTGTTTTACAAAAAAAAATGCTGCCGTGTTTTGCCTGTTATTTTGTCGTTTTATTAAAAAAAGGGGAACTTCAGTAAAAAGAGACATGAACTACCAGGAAAGAATTACAGCAAACCCGAAAGTGATGCTGGGAAAGCCGGTAATAAAGAACACCCGCATTACAGTTGAGTTAATCTTGCGCAAAATTGCCGGTGGGTTTTCCTTTGACGAGATTGTAGAAATGTACCCTCATATTACCAGGGAGGACATTTTGGCGTGTGTGAGCTATGCAGCATCGGTGATAGAAAGTGAAGAAACATTCTTGAGTGCCTGATGATGATCCTGGCCGATGAAGGCTTGAACGGCAATTTGGTAAAGGCACTGCGCAGTTCTGGCTTCGACGTATTGTGGGTAAAAGAGACTATGGCCGGAATGCGTGATGAAGACATTATAGCGCTGGCGAAGGACAGCAAGCGAGTTTTAATTACAGAAGATAAGGATTTTGGTGAATGGATTTTTTCTCATCATATTTCAGGGTTGACGGTTGTTTTCCTGCGGTATGATAAGGAAGATTATGACACAGTCCTGTCATTTCTAAAATCTGTATTGAAAGCCATTGATGCCGACGGCCACAGTGAATTTATTACGATTAACAAAAATAAGATTCGCCGAAGACTCATTTAGTGCAATCAACTCATTAACAATTACACTAATGTCTTCAGCCTCAAATATGCGAAACGAACCGAATAATATAGAAGGTTTACTCCCCCATCGGGCGCCATTTCTTTTTGCCGACGATATTGTTTCGGCAACCAGGGAAGAAATCGTAGCCATCACAACCTTTCACGGAAAAGATAGTTGGCTAAGGGGAAGCTTTCCGCAGTTCAATTTTGTTCCCGGTACTATTTTGCTTGAATCGATGGCGCAGTGCGGGGGAGCAGCTATTAAGTTGATGGGTGTAACAGATGGACTTTTTGCTTTAACCACTATTGAACACGCCGAATTTTTTCGTGGAGCTGAATACGATAAGCCGGTAAAGTATATCATAAAAAATATTCGACTGGGCGACAAAATGATCAAGCAGTCGGGTGTGGCGTTTATGGAAGAGATGCCCGTGCTGGAGGCAACCTGGATGTGTGTGCGAATGCAATAAAAGGCCTGCCTTCTTCCACATCTCTTCTTAATTCTCCAATAACCGCTAATTTCACGGCATGAAGCTCTTCCTCAACAGGCTGTTTATAGCCTATGCTTTGTTGCTTTTTGTAGTGTCGTTTCTGTTTCTGTTTCCATGGTTTCTGTTGGGAATGTACCACCGGCCCGCGTCGAAAACGGTTCTGAAAGCCAATCATTGGTGGTCTAAGGTCTATTTTTTCCTCGTGGGCCTGCCAATTAAAACCACCTGGCATTTTAAGCCCGACAAAAAACAGCAATACATTTTTTGCGCCAATCATTTTTCATATCTCGATATACCCGTTATTGGCTACCTGAGGAAGCCCGCGGTGTACATAGGTAAGAGCAGCATAGCCAGGTTGCCTCTTTTCGGTTTTATGTTTCGCAAGCTGCACATCATGGTAAACCGTGAAAGCGTGAGAAGCAGGGCTGAGGTTTTCAGGAGAGCCTCTCATGCGCTCGACGAAGGCAAATCGGTGTTTATTTTCCCCGAAGGAGGCATACGTACTGATCAGCCGCCCTTTATGACGCCCTTTAAAGACGGGGCCTTTCGTATGGCCATTGAAAAACAAATTCCCATTGTGCCGGTGACCATTCCATACAATTGGATAATTTTGCCCGACGACAACCGGTTTGTTATTAGCTTTAAACGGCCTGAGTTGGTTATGCATCCACCGCTGTTCACACACGGGCTCACGGTGGATCAAATCAGCGAACTGAGAGAGAAATGTTATGACATTATTCACAACGAACTAACCGGGCGGTTTCCTGAACTGGTAAAGGAGAAAAAGGCTAATCAACTATAAAATGAACATAGATAAAGATACACTGCATAAGCTCGCTCACCTGGCCCGCCTGGAGCTGGACCCATCTATGGAAAAAGAAATGCTCAATAGCCTGAGTGAGATACTCACCTGGGTGGAAAAGCTCAATGAACTCGACACCAAAGATGTGGAACCGCTGGTAAGCATGTCGTATGAGCTCAATGCTTTCCGTGAAGATGAGGTGACTGAGGAGCTAGCGCGGCAGGAGGGACTCCACAATGCCCCGGAGCATGACGAAAAGTTTTTTATCGTTCCAAAAGTAATCGAATAAATGAAGGCCACCTGGAAGGCCACCTGGAAGGCCCCCTGGGCTTTTTGGCTGGAATGGCCAAGGGCTGTTCGGTATCTTTTTTCGGTTGCCGGAGTACTCGTTGCGCTGCTTATACTTTTTTGTCTCGTGGCAGAGCTCGCCGGATACTCTTTGGTGCTTGAGTGGTACCTCAGTACCGAAACCGAGACTGTCAGCCAGGCTATCGAAAAGGTGTCCGTGGGGCTGTTCGATATCGAAATCCCGGCTGATGTACTGCTGGTGCGGCAGCATTTTGAAGGCAGCCCCTGGATTATACGCCCGTGGGCAGGCAGTGTATACCTGGGCCTTATTTTCTTTTTTTACAGCATTTTACTTACCGTTTCCACCTACCTTTCAAGGTTCTGGTACCTGGTTGCCAGCGGCGTTTTTATCGGATTGCTTATCTCCATGAGGTTGGAGCAGCTGCTTATCTTCGGCTGGTTCGACTACAAACCGCTGGCCATTGCTATTTTGCTTTTTTTACCGCTGAGCTACTACTTCCACGCTTTCGAAAAACACATTTCGCTTACCACCCGCCTTCTTTCCTTTCTGGCTTCTTTCGCGTTATTGGGGTTGATTGTCATTTTCGGATCGAAAACGGCAGACCCTGTTTATACACTTGCTCAGTACAATTTTGCCGGGCCCGTTTTGCTCACTATCATTTTTGCAATCCTCGTCGGCCACGAAGTAATCTACTTTATCTTAAAAATGATTACCCGCGGGAAAGCACCCGCCGGCCAAAAGAACTGGGTGCATTTCTTCACCTTCAGCTTAATATACCTCGTAAATGTAGCGCTGGTATACGCCCGCAACGCCGGCTACATCAAATGGGATATTATCTACCTCAGCGAAATACTTTTGCTGGCTGTTGCAGCTGTTCTCGGCTTATGGGGCCTTAGGGCGAGAGAACACCGCTACGAAGCGCACGCTCCGTTTTACCCCGTTGCAGCGTTGTTTTATATAGCGTTGGCTGGTGTTAGCTTTACCACCATCGGTTATCAGCTTCTGCAAGGCAACGATCCCGCCATGGAGGCTTTCGAAGATGGCATCGTTTTCAGCCAGCTCGGGTTTGGCGCCATGTTTCTGTTGTATATCATCGTCAACTTCATTAGCCCCCTTATGGGTAATCTACCGGTTTACCGTATCGTGTTCAAAGAAGGTACACTGCCGTATACAACCTATCGCCTTGCGGGTATTATTACTGTTGCCGCTTTTTACCTGCTGTCTAACCAGGTGGCCTTTAGCCAGGCAACCGCAGGTTTTTTTAACGGACTCGGCGATTTGTACAAGACAAAAAATCAAAAGCTGCTTTCTGAAGAGTACTATAAGCAGGGCTCAGCATATGGCTATCAAAATCATAAATCGAACTACCAACTGGGCTTTATCGCTAACAGCAAGGGGAAGCCCGGCGAAGCTTTATATTATTTCGATCAGGCATCAGGTAAACATCCCTCAGCTTACTCATTTGTAAACCTCAGCAATCAGTACCACTACAACCGCCAGTTTTTTAAAGGCATTTTTACGCTGCAGAATGGCATGAAGACATTTCCCGGCAACGGCTTTATAGCCAATAATCTGGGCGCGTTGTACTCTTCTACCAACATTGTCGACTCCGCCGTTTATTATTTCCGGCAGGGGTTAAAAACACCTTTTGCCGATCGTGCCGCCAAAACCAATATTGCTTACCTGGCTTATAAAACAGGTACCGGGATCGGTCAGTCTGAAGTGGAAGAGGCCATTTCGGAGAAAAATGTATATCCATATCTCACAAATGCACTGGGGGCAGCACTAAAGTCAGGAAACCGGGTACTTCCCGAGTCAGCCATGGTGCTTGTGCCCGACTCGGTGCTGTCGGGGTTCACTTTCCCATTTGTATACAATGCGGCACTGATGAGTCTTGGAAAAACACCCACTATTCTGTCGGAAAGGTTGCCTGCTTTGGCCGAACACCCGGCAAACAGCGGATTTTACAGCTCGTTGGCTATAGCGCAAGCGTTGCAGCAATATTACGGTGGCGAGGTAAATGCTGCCCTGCAGAAACTCTCACAGGTGCAGCAGGCTTTTCCCTCATTGCGGGCGTATTGTTACCATTTGATGGCTGCGTTTACCCTGGAGCAGGGGGCGCCAAGAAAAGCGGCTGAATTTTTCGAGCAGGCTGCCGCAGAAGACTACCCGGCAGCGGGCGTAAATCAAGCCATTGCATTGTCGGAGGCAGGTGTGCTGGATCAAGCCCTGCTCAAGTGGATTTTGCTGGAGAAAGATCCCGAAGCTGCTGAGGTGGCCTCGTCTATTCTTCCCTTATTCGAGGTAAGTGA
>CBFGTI010000274.1:0-5630 GCA_965651695.1 uncultured Imperialibacter sp.
GCCCGCCCAGCTGGTACATGGCAAAGAACAGCCTGCTGCTGGCTACCAGGTCGTCTACATAAATACCCTGCACATCTTCTTTGCTCTTCAGCTTTTCCTTAAGGCCGGTAATGGTTTTCTCAAGCTCCGCTCCCTGTTTCTTCAGCTCTTCTTTGCCTGCCACGTTGCCTTCTTCCATTTGTGCGTTCACCTTGGCAATGGTGGCTTTGGCTTCGTTCAGCCGGTCTACTGCTGCTGTGGCCTGCTCCATCACCTTCAGCACCCTATCGTACTTTTGCTGTATGGTAAGCGCGGCATTCTGATCGAACTCGAAGCGTGGGTCGGCCTTCACTGTTACCTGGGTGCTGGCCTCTTTGCCTGCGTAGCTGTACTTTACGGTGTAAGTGCCGGGCAGCACATTGTAGCCGCCGGGTTCCGGCGCACCTGGCTTGGGCTTGGGCTCTTCAGGGCTTCTCACGCCCTTCTTGTCGAGGTTCCAGGTAAAGCGCTGCATGCCGGGCTTCTCCACCACATGAAAGAGGTTGCGGATTACTTCGTTCTGGCCATTCAGTACCTGAATTTTCACTGTATCCGACTTGATAGTGGTGTCTTGCTTGCTGGTAGCTTTTACCGAGTAGGTGAGCAACGCACCCGTGGGGCGGTCTTCCCCGCGGTAGATGGCATCGGCCATAAAGCGGGTGCCGGCCGCTTCCTTCACCGCATACAAATAAGCATCGGGTGCCGGGTAGGCGTACACGGCCCGATCAAGCACCTGCATGCCTTTGCTGGCTATTTCCCTTAGCGGGCGAATATCGTCCAGTATCCAAAGTGAGCGACCGAAAGTGCCGATCACCAGGTCGTGTTCCCGTGGATGAATCACCATATCGTAAGTAGAAACAGTAGGATAATTGTCGCCCCACTTTGTCCAGTTCTGCCCGTAGTCGGTTGAGACGTACAGGCCAAACTCGGTGCCCGCAAAAATCAGCCGCGGTTCCACAGGGTCTTGCACGGCCGAGAGCACATAGCCATATACCTTCTGGTCATTCACCAGGTTTGTCCACGTTTTGCCGTAGTCGCGGGTGTGGTACAGCATGGGGGCCCAGTTGCCGCGGCGGTAGTCGTTCACAACTACCAAAGCTTCGCCTGCATTGTGCTTTGACGCTGTAATTTGTGGCACCCAGGCACCCTTTGGCATGCCTTTGATGTTGGGCAGCACGTTGGTCCAGGTTTTGCCGCCGTCGCGGGTTAGCTGCACGTTGCCGTCGTCGGTGCCGGCCCAAATTACGCCCTGCTCCAGGGTACTTGGCGCAATAGCCAAAATGGTGCAGTGGTTTTCGGCACCGGTAGCGTCAAACGTAAGGCCGCCGGTTTCCATTTGCTTCAGTTTCTCCGGGTCGTTGGTGGTGAGGTCGGGAGAAATGATAGACCACGACTGCCCACGGTCGGTGCTTTTGTGCAGAAACTGGCTGCCGTAGTAAATGGTGTTGGCGTCGAACGGATCCTGGGCAATGCCGGCATTCCAGTTGAAGCGGAGAAACACGTCGTCGGGGTGCGTGGGCTTCACGTAGTCGGCATAGCCTGTTTCGAAGTCGATGTACTGCAGGTTGCCGCCCTGCCACATGCCGTAGCCGTAGCGGGCATCGCCGGGCACGGGCACCACATCGAAGCCATCGCCAAAGGCCACTTCATCCCAATAGCCATTGCGAATGCCGCCGTTGCGCAGAGCCTGACTTGGTCCGCGCCAGCTGCCGTTGTCCTGCATGCCGCCCATTACGTTGTAGGGCGTCTCCATGTCTACATTTACATGGTAGAATTGGCCCACCGGCAGGTTCTCCACAAAGCGCCACGTTTTGCCGTGGTCGCGGCTAATGGCCATGCCGCCATCGTTGCCGTTGATGATGTAGGAGCCGTCTTTGGGGTGAATGTACCAGAAGTGGTGGTCGCCGTGCACCCGGTCCCAGCCGAGGAGGGTTTCGTAAGTTTTGCCGCCGTCAATGCTCAGCTTTACATTGCTGAATACGTCGTACACACGGTTTTCATTCTGCGGATCCACTTCTATGTCGTAATAGTAGAAAGGCCGGTCGCCCACCTCGGTGTCCTGCACCTTGCTCCATTTCTTGCCGCCGTCGGTCGACTTGTAGAGGGCGTTCTTCTTTGCTTCCACCAGTGCATAAACTACATTGGGATTGGAGGGAGCGATGGCAATGCCGGTTTTGCCCAGCTCACCTTCGGGCAGTCCGTCTTCGGAGGTGCGTTTGGTCCATGTTTCGCCGCCGTCTACCGAAACGTACAATCCTGAGCCGGGGCCGCCCGACTTAAAGAACCAGGGCCAGCGGCGGTACTCCCACATGCCAGCTATCAGCCTGTTGGGGTTGGTCGGGTCAATTTCCATATCGGCGATGCCGGTGCGGTTGTTTACGAAGAGCACCTTGCGCCAGGTTTTGCCGCCGTCGGTGGTTTTGAACACACCACGGTCGGGGCTATCGGCCCAGGCATTGCCTTGTGCGCCCACCCACACGGTATTGGGGTCGGTAGGGTGCACAAAAATGCGGTGAATGGTGCGGGTGTTTTCCAGCCCCATGTGCTGCCAGGTTTGGCCGCCATCGAGGCTGCGGTACACACCGTTGCCCATGCTTTGGCTGTTGCGGGGATTGCCTTCACCTGTGCCTACCCAGATGATGTCGGGCGACTGCTGGTAGATGGCAATGGAGCCGATAGAGGCTGCCTTTTCTTTGTCGAAAATGGGCTGCCAGGTAACGCCGCCACCGGTCGACTTCCAGAGGCCGCCGGAGGCTGTGCCGGCGTAAATAATGTCGGGATTGCTGTGTACTACGTCGATGGCAGTAACACGGCCGCTCATACCGGCCGGGCCGATGTTGCGGGGTTTGAGGGCCTTCAGTTTCTCCATATCGAGCGGCTGGGCAATAGCCATACTGCCGATGCACAAAAACAAGAAAGACCAGCTGAGGGTCAGTAAGTTGTTAGATCGCATTGTCCTTTTGGGTTATTTTGAAGGGTGTGAAGCTAAGGAAATTTTTGGATTTCGGATGGGGGGATTTTGATGTGTGGAGGAGGGTGTTTAGGTGGTTTTGTGTTTAAGTGCAATTAGGTCGGTTGTGTTTAAGTGTTTAGGTCAGTAAGTGTTTAAGTGCTTAGGTCACGAAGGCGCTGGTGGCGGTGTTTATCGCGCAAGTTGGAGTGGGGGACGTGACGACTATTTTAATTTTGCGGGATTTTGTCTGGTATCGAATACACGGACAACAAGCACTGTGTTTTGTTCAATCCGGTAAATTATTTTATGGTGGCCGCTTACTAAATACCGATGTAGTTTCTTGCGATGTGACAAGCTTAATTCGATCGGTCCTGATTCTGGGAGCTTCTCCAATTGGCCGACTCTATCAAGGATCGCTTCGATTGTTCTGCTTGCTGCCTGTATTGATTTCTCCCTCAATAATTCATAAGCTACTTCTAAATCTCTGAGCGATTTGTCCGACCAAATCACCTTGTAATCATCCATTCATTTTCCGTTTGAAATGGGCTTTTACTTCCTCATGATTATAAATTTTTCCATTGCTAATGTCATCCTCTCCTTCGTCTATCATAGCTTCAAAAGTTGCTTGGTTAAGAGGCTTGCCTCCCGTAGAAAAGGCGACCGGTTGATTATATAAAAGTGTATATATAGCTTCTAACACTTTGTTGTCGTCGATCCTGTCGATCATTTGATGCAACTCTGCCTTTATATTCGCCATGGCTGTCTTTTTTTGTACAAAGTAACGATTTCTTGCCGTCGTTCCGTTCTTTTACTGTCAGAAATACCATGAGATTATTTTCCCAGGATTCACACGAAACTGCCGTACCATCACGAATAGCTCAAGCGTCCAGCTTTTCCACCGCACCCACGCCTTACTCAAAAAGCTGCTCATACTCCCCAGGCAATGATTCTAACGGCCTGATGCGGATATCACGGTAGAATACTTCGGCCGCTTCGCTTTGTAGCTGGAGCCGGCCGCTGGTCATGGGGACGGCTGCTCCATTGGAGTCAATATACCGAGAGTTTTGGAGCACCATCACTACATGCCCGTTTACAATGTGCAGGCTTTTTCCTTCAAAGGTGATCAGCTCCAGCGTGGTCCATTCCCCGGCAGGACTTTCATGGTCTTCCGAGCGGGCGCAGAAGCCATCGGAGCCCCTTCCGTAGGTGCGAAATGGCTGTTTGTGGCTTGCAATGCTGCTCATCACGCCTTCCGACGGATACGACCTGATGTCGATGGCCGAGCTGGCCTGGCACCAGAAGTCGCCCATGTGGCCTTCCATAATCTGAAATTCCTGCGAAAGCATCCACGACCGCCAGTATTCTACGCCCGCTTCCCCAATGGAGTGGTAGAGAATGCCGGAGTCCCGCAACTTGTCTTTTCTTGGTTCATACTTTTGTGTGCCCCACTTTACCTGAAGTGTGAGGTGGTAGTTGTCGTACACTTCTTTCGTGAAGAGACAGCCATATATTTCGCCGCTTACCCGAAGTACCGGTCCTTCGGACTCGTTGATCACGGAAAACACCTTTGTCTCATCTTTGTTGTAGCCGACGGGTTTAATTGGGTTTCCTTCTGAATCGGTTGGTACTTTTCCATTGTAACCCGGCTTGTGCCGGAAGCTCAGGTAGGTTTCCCATTTTGTAAGGTCGTTGTCGAGAAGTGGTATCCAATCATTACTCTTTTGGGCCGTTGAGTACGAAAAGACGTACAAAATGAGGAATATGAGTACGAAAGCCTGTCGCATGTGTGAAATGTTTGGGATGTATAGATGGCAAAGCTAGCCGGAGCCGGGGGCTCCGTAGTTGTAAAAAGCCAACAGATATCTGTACTTTTACAGCTATCCTCTGCTGCCATGAAGCGTTACGTTCTGCACACCCCGTTCAACATCTATCATTTTGAGGTCGATCAATGGCAGCATCCGGTGCACAACCACACTTACTTCGAGATCATCTTTATACTGAAGGGCAATGGCAAGCACCACCTCAATGGCAATGCTTACCACTATACCGCGGGGGATGTGTACCTGCTTGGGCCGGAGGACTACCACTATTTCGACGTAAACGAATCCACGGAGTTCTGCTTTATCCGTTTCAACGAGTCGTTTAGCAAAACCCAGGCGGTGGATAAGGACCGGCAATGGCAGCAGGTGTTGGAGACGCTGCTGCGGACGTCATCGCAGAGCCGCGGGTCGATAGTAACGGACCAGCGGGAGAAGCAAAAGCTACGGCAGCTGCTGGCAGTGTTGGAGGAAGAATACGAACAACATCAATCGTCGTACTTTGAAGCAGTCCGCGACAGCCTTATGAGGAGCATGATGATCATACTGGCCAGAAACCTG
Source organism: uncultured Imperialibacter sp. (assembly GCA_965651695.1). Taxonomy (GTDB): domain Bacteria; phylum Bacteroidota; class Bacteroidia; order Cytophagales; family Cyclobacteriaceae; genus Imperialibacter. The sequence goes on from CBFGTI010000274.1 coordinate 5,350, forward strand.
ACGATTCGGGAGCAAGCAGCCACCATGCCGGCCTCCGGAGCCACTGTGGAGCCCATCCTGCTGTACATCAAGCAGCATATATACAACCCCGCCATGCTTACAATGGCGCGGTTGGCAGAGGAGTTCAATATGGCGCCGGCCTATATCAGCATCTTTTTCAAGCGGCATACTGGTGAGTCGCTGAAGCAGTACATTATCAGGCACCGGATCAAGCTAATAGAGGTGCGGTTGCTTTATAGTTCGCTGAACCTGGCGGAGATTGCCCACGAATTCGGCTACAC
>CBFGTI010000275.1:0-5524 GCA_965651695.1 uncultured Imperialibacter sp.
ACGTTTCCGGAGCTGCCGTCGATGGTAATGAAGTCGCCCTCGGTTAACGTGCGATTGCCGATGTGCGCCTGCCGTTGTTTCACGTCTACCGCAATGCCCTCGGCGCCGGCCACACACGGTTTGCCCATGCCCCGTGCCACTACCGCAGCATGCGAGGTTTTGCCGCCCCGGCTGGTGAGAATTCCTCTGGCTGCAAAGAAGCCATGTATGTCTTCAGGTTTCGTCTCCTCTCTCACCAAAATAACGGCTTTGCCTTCTTTTCCCAGCGCTTCGGCCCGGTCGGCATCAAACACGCACATGCCCGAGGCTGCCCCCGGCGATGCTGCGAGTCCGCGGGCTAGCGGTGTTGCCTGCTGCAGGGCTGCCGCTTGCAGCCGCGGATGCAGCAATTGCTCCAGCATGCCGGGCTTTACCCGCAGCAGGGCCTGCTCTTTGGTTATCAGCTTTTCTTCCACCATCTCCACGGAGGTGCGCACCATGGCTGCGGCGTTCATTTTGGCATTTCTTGTTTGCAGGCAGTAGAGCACCCCTTTTTCAATGGTAAACTCAATATCCTGTACCTCTTTGTAGTGGTGTTCCAGGCGGGTTCTCAGCTCAGTAAGCTGGGTAAATAGCGCTGGCATTTCGTTTTGCAACTCTGCTACCGGTTTGGGGGTTCGTATGCCGGCCACCACGTCTTCGCCCTGAGCGTTTACCAGGTATTCGCCAAAAAAGGTGTTTTCTCCTGTGCCCGGGTCACGGGTAAAGGCTACACCCGTAGCGCTGTCGCTGCCCATATTGCCAAACACCATCGATTGCACGGTTACCGCCGTACCCAGCGCTATTTCCGGGGTAATGCCAAATTCGCGGCGGTAGTCAATGGCCCTTTTTCCCATCCATGAATTGAACACCGCTTTAATAGCCAGCTCCAACTGCTCGTACACATCTGCCGGGAAAGGCCGGCCGGTAAGGTTTTTCACTACGTAAAGAAAACGATCGCAGATCTCTATCAAGTGGCTGGTTTCAAGGCCTTCGTCGGTTAGCACAGCTGCTCTTCTTTTAACTGTCTCAAAGGCTTCGTCAAATTTTTCATCAGGTATGCCCAGCGCTATGTTGCCGTATAGCTGTATAAACCGGCGGTAAGTATCGTAGCCAAAGCGCTCGTTGCGGGTTTGCTGTATCAGCCCCTGCAGGGTGTATTCGTTGAGGCCGAGGTTAAGGATGGTGTCCATCATGCCGGGCATGGAAATGGCGGCACCGGAACGAACGGAGACCAGTAGCGGATTTTCTGTATCGCCAAACCCCTTGCCAGTTGAAGCTTCTATTTCCTTTATTTTTTGTCCAACAAGGGTCATCAATCCTTCCGGCAGCTCCCTGTTGGGGTGGTTGAGGAACGACATGCACGCTTCGGTAGTAATAATAAGCCCGGGCGGTACATTTACGCCAATCTGGGTCATTTCGCACAAGTTGGCGCCTTTACCGCCGAGCAGCTGTTTGTTTTTGCCATTTGCTTCGGCAAAGGAGTACACATAGCGTTGTAGGTCAGGTTGAAGCGTATTAGTCGCGGTATTCCGGACGGTTGGGTTAGTTAATTCCACGGTTTGCATAGCCAGAAGTTTTTTTGGGTTAATATCCAAACAACGTTCCGTCTCGAGCCTTCAGTATTGGGTAAATAATAAATTTCAAACGTTTGCGGAAATGTAATGTAGAATTAAATTTGGCGGCCTTAGCGATGAACTTCTACTATCTTTTGCTGAAACAAGCTTACAACAGCTGCGCCTTTTGTAAGCGGCCGGACAAACGTGGCGATTATATTGCCTTGTCAAATGGCGTTTCCTCGTCCTACGACCAATCGGATCGCTGCCGGACATATTGTATTTCAACTTGGCACCAACAAGAGTGCTGTCAGCGGAAAGAAGATTATGAGCGAGTGATGCTAAAATGCCTTTTTGGGAACTTGCAGGGCGCAGTACTTTCGCAACTTCTTAAACGTTACGAGCAGCTGCTTCCTTTCTTTTCAACCTCAAAGATTGGGTACCGAATTTTGGCACGAACATGCCGAGGACATAGACACGGATGAGGTACCAGAAAAATGATTGCTCCTTCAGGTCCGGCCGGATCAGTTGCTCAATTTTTTTATGGGCAGCAGGGGTTTCACTCCAGTGCAAGCCAGGGTGCATGTGGTGGATGGTGTGCAGGCCATTGTTGAACAGGAAAAAATTCAGCGGCCAGCCCACGATATTCCGCGAATGATTATACTCCGATTCTTCATCGGCATGTACATGCTGGATGTAGTTGAATAAAAGTACGGTATTCACTGAAACCTGCTGCGGGATGATTACATAGATGAGGGCCTTTTGCCAGTCGATAAAAAGGGCTACGCCTATCCAAAGCAAAAGACTTGCAATCTGTAGCGTATAGAAGGCAAACTGCTCCTTGTTCTTTCTAAACTGCTGTCTGTAAAACTTCCCAATGGCCTTCTGCTGCGCCATTCCACTGAGCGTAGGGTAGATCAGCAGCGTCAGCAAATTGTTCTTTTCCGAGACCATATAGGTTTTGGTATAGTCCTTTTCAGTGTTATTGAACCGGTGATGATTTTTGTTGTGTGTGGGTATCCATCCAAAAATGGGAAATCCATAAAAGACGGTAATCCAGCAGCTATGAAGCTGGTTTATGTATTTGTTTTTCCAAACGGGAAGGTGATTGTGATTATGCGCAAACACAGAAAAGCATACGGAAAAATAAAGATAGAGTGCATATAGCCAGCCATTGAACTGCGGCGCATTCCATAAAAAGAAAAACAACCCGGTGGCAGCGATCATCCATACCAGGGTTTTGATATCGGCTTTTTTTCTTAACAAAGCTAAGACCTTTTGAGAACAACTAATGATAGAAGTGGGGCAAGCTGGAGAAAGCAAAAATACGACCTAACAGGTTACCAAACGAATAGTTGGATACAGATTTAATGACAGCCCAAGGAAAAGAACCAGCCTCGTACACAAGAACCGGGTGGGTACAGGTTCCAAGCGGAGGGCACAATCCGTCTTCGTACATTGAATTCCCGCTTTCGCAGGAATGAGGGCTACCGAGGTTTACGAGAGGCTACTGACCTACTTCTTTCACAAGCTTCTTTATTTTGTAGCCCGCTTCCGGGTTTGGCATCTAAATTCTTCAGGTGTATAATCTTTTATCCCTTAGCTTTGCGTATTCAACCATACACAATCCCAGTGGCTACTCCGTTTCGAGTTTTGTTTTGCATCTTTTGGTCGGTATTGATGATCACCCTGTCGTTAATCCTGATGATACTGACCCTCAACCGGAGAATTCCGGTGATAATGGCCCGCACTTGTTTTGCTCCCGGCATACTGTGGGGCTGCGGTGTAAAGCTGAAGGTTGAAGGCCGCGAAAACCTCAACCCGGCCAATCCCTATGTTTTCGTAAGCAACCATCTCTCGTATCTTGATATTCCAGTTCTTTTTGGGGCCTTGCCCGTCAACCTGTATTTCGTGGCCAAAAAGGAGCTGAAATGGGTGCCGTTTATTGGGTGGTATATGTTTGCTACCGGTATGATCTTTATCGACCGTACCAACCGGGCCAAAGCCATTGAGAGCCTGTCCAGGGCAGGCAAGCTGGTAAAAGGAGGAAAGAATGTGCTGATGTTTCCCGAAGGAACCCGCAGCAGGCATGGCGAAGTGAGTACCTTCAAAAAGGGTCCTTTTATGCTGGCAGCGCAGGCAGGTGTGGAGGTGGTGCCGGTAGCTATTGACGGAACCGACGAAGTGCTGAAGGCCGGCACTTTTCGGATACAACCCCGGGAGGTGATTGTACGGATTGGCAAGCCTCTAAGCCCCGGCAAGCACGACATCAATGCTTTTGTGGAAGAGGTAAGAGAGCGGGTGGTTGAGTTGAAGTGCGCAGTCGAGCTGGCTGACGCAAGAATGGCTGAGTGCTAGGAGTGCAGTAGATCCAGCAGCGGTTTTAAAAAAATCCAAAAAAACAGGTTGCCTGTCGACACGGCGAATAGGTAGCTTTTGATGTTTCTGGAGATGTAATCGAGACTGATAGACAGCGAAACCTCATATTGCCTTGAGCCTACCTGCCTCGGCAGGTTTTTTTTCGACACGAATGGCACGGATTAGCACGAAGGGGCTTTTCAAGCCCTCTTTCGTGAAAATTTGAGCAATTCGTGTCAGAGACAAGAAAGCTGGTCTAATCAAAAAAAACTAATCTATGGTTGTAAAACTTGCAGAAGGAAACCTCAAAACGAAATTTGGAGAATACCACGAGCATCTCTACTACGACGGGCAGCAAGAAGCCATTGCACTCACAATGGGTAACGTGGCAGGTCAGGAGCACGTGCTCTGCCGGGTGCATTCGTCTTGCCTCTTCGGGCACGCCTTCAACAGTATAGAGTGCGACTGCCGGGAGCAAATGGAAATTTCGCAGCAGATCATCCAGAAGGAGGGCCGGGGCATTATTATCTGGCTGGAGCAGGAAGGCAAAGGCAACGGCCATTTCGCCCTGCTGAAAAGTGTGGAGCACAAGCGGAAGGGCCTGGCACAAGCCGATGCCTACGAGGCGGTGGGTTTTAAAAGAGATGCACGTGACTACCGGGTGGCGGCGGAGATTTTACAGGAGCTGGGCGTAAAATCTGTTCGCATGCTGACGGGCAATCCCAACAAGGTGGACACGCTAACGACGCACGGAGTGGTTGTTTCGGGTACAGTGGCGACTGTGGTGTGAAGGGCAGTCCATTATGGTTTGTCATATCTTTCAATCGTCATATTTATAAAAAAATCGAACTATGGTTACCGCAACCTTATCGGATTTCAGAAAAAACATCGATAGCTACCTAAAACGCGTCGTAAATAATTTTGAAATAGTGATTATTAACAGAGGTAAGGATTCTGCGGTCGTAATCATCTCGTTGGACGAGTACAATTCCCTAATGGCGACTCAGCATGAATTATCTTCCAGGATCAACGAGAAAAGGCTTGACGCAGCCATTTCAAAGCTTAGATTAGGCTCAGAATAAGGCAGAATAGAGGGGTGCGACTTTCACGAAGGCCGCCCAGTCGCAAAGCACCCCCTGTTTTTGTCGCTTCCGTACAGCTTACTTTTACCGTGGTTCTGGTAAGTTTGTGTAGCTTCTCAAACCTAAATTCGGAGTATATGGAGTCGGCAACTACCAAATTCAAAACCGTGGAGGAGTACTTTGCTACTTTTCCGGCGGCAATACAGGCAATTTTGCAGGAACTGCGGCAAACCATTAGCCAGGCAGCACCGGAGGCCAAAGAGATTATCAGCTATAATATGCCATCCTTCCAACTCCACGGCATGCTGGTATATTACGCCGCCTACCAGGGGCACATCGGGTTTTACCCCACGCCCTCGGGTATCGACGCATTTAAAAAGGAACTCTCAGCATATAAAACTGCTAAGGGATCGGTGCAATTCCCTATCGACCGGCCTTTGCCGCTCGAGCTGGTAAGCCGCATAGTAAAGTTTAGGGTGGAGGAAAATTTGGCGAAGGCTAAGGCGAAGA
>CBFGTI010000276.1:0-5460 GCA_965651695.1 uncultured Imperialibacter sp.
TCTTTTGATTAAAATGTGCTGACACAAAAATAAAAAAAAAGCCCTTTTTTGAAAGAGCTTTCATTTTAACCGCAAAACAGGTCGCTTAGTTCATGGGAAGCTCCCTAAACTCTTCCCTGCTTACATCTTTCGGCTTCAATGTTATTTGCGACTTGATATGGTCCATCACTTTTTGTGTTTGCACCTTGTTAAAGACCTTCATGTAGTTGTCGCCATTTTCGCCCTGCAGGTAGTTGTTGGCGAACACATCGATGCTCGATTCAAACTGGCTGCCCAAACCACTGCCCGCTAGCTGCCTCCTTATGAGCCCACGTGCTTCCTCCATCACATCGTCATGCTCTACCTTAATCGACAGGTCCTTGCTTATTTTGTTCCTTATCAAAGACCATTTCAGCTCTTTCGTATAAGCATCGAATTCCTTTTCGATATCCTCGGGAGTAAGCTGCCCCTGGTTGGTCCTCAGTAGCCACGATTTCAGAAAACTATCAGGAAGCTCGATCTTTGTGTTTTTCAGAAGCTCGTTTCTTATCGATCTTTCCAAAAACATATCTGTCTCGGTCTGGTAGTTTTCCGCTATTGTAGTCTTAATTTTTTCAGTAAACTCCTGAAGCGATTTAACTGCATCCTTCCCAAACGTTTTGTCAAAAAGCTCCTGATTAACCTCGGCTTTTTTCACCCGGCTGATGTTTTTTACCGTCAACTGGTAGCCGCCCTTCAGCTTTTTTGCCTCCTCTTTGCTCATGCCCAGCGCTATGGCAAGCTCGTCGGTCTCTTTGTAGAGCTTATTAATTTCGAAGGAAACGGTATCGCCAATCTTTAGCCCGGTCAGCTTTTTCAGCTCTTTGGGCGATACTTTTTCAAGCCTGATGGTAATGGTGTCGTTTCTCGACTCATCATCTGCTTTTATCTCACCATAAATACTGTCGCCCTCTTCGCTGGTTTCAGGGTTGGTCATTTCTCCAAACTGATTTTGGAGATTCTCGATTGTCTCGTCCAGCAGTTTCTTGTCAATCTTGATGCTGTAAGAGGGCACTGTCACCTTTTTCGACAAGTCAACGGTGAATTCGTCAACCAAACCTACATTATATTCAAATTCAAAATCCTTCTGCACATCCCAGTCGATGTCCTGGGCTTTTTCGATATTCGGCAGTGGGTCGCCTATAATCTCAAGCTTATTGTCTTTGATGTAGTCGGTAACCTTGTGCGAAAGCATATGGTTTACCTCTTCCACCAGTATCGATTTGCCGTACATCTTGCGGATCATGCCGGTTGGCACCTTTCCCGGCCTGAATCCCTTGATCGTTGCCTTGCGGCTATATTCCTTTATTTTTTCTTCAACTTTGGGTTGATAATCATTTTCCGATACCTTAATTTTAATTAAGGCTTCAGTTTTTGTAAGCTTGTCGAGTTGAATATCCAATGTTGTAGAATTTTGATAAGACAAATGAATATAAAAAAACCCTCTCAGCACATGTGTAGGAGGGTTTGTTTTTTAGTGCGGATGGAGGGACTCGAACCCCCATGCCTCGCGGCGCTAGATCCTAAGTCTAGTGCGTCTACCAATTTCGCCACATCCGCTTTGGAAAACGGATTGCAAATGTAGAGATTATTTTCGTTATAGCAATATGCTGTAGATAAAATATAGTTAATTCGTACCATCGCTTTTAAAAAGGGAATATGCAGGCGGTAGATATTGAGGAAGAGAAGAGAGAGATTATAAGACGTTACCGGCGGTTGCTGAGGCTTGCAAAGCCGGTACTGAAGGATGGTGACGCTAAAATTATCAAAAAAGCCTTCAACACTTCTATGGCGGCGCACAAAGATATGCGCCGTAAAAGTGGTGAACCTTACATATTCCACCCGCTCTCTGTAGCGCAGATTTGCGTTGAGGAGATCGGCCTGGGTACAACCTCAATTGTTGCAGCTCTGCTTCACGACGTAGTTGAGGATACCGAAACAGAAATTTCCGACATTGAGGCAGATTTTGGGCCTAAAATCGCCCGCATCATCGACGGGCTAACGAAGATTTCCGGCGTTTTTGAATACGGGAGCTCGCAGCAGGCCGAGAATTTCCGGAAGATGCTGCTTACCTTGTCGGAAGACGTACGGGTTATTCTTGTAAAACTCGCCGACCGCCTCCACAATATGCGTACCCTTGGCAGCATGCCGCGCAACAAGCAGCTCAAAATTGCCTCGGAAACCATTTACCTATACGCCCCCCTTGCGCACCGCCTCGGGCTTTACGCCTTTAAGTCGGAGCTTGAAGACCTTTATCTCAAGTTTACAGAGCCCGAAACCTACAAGGCGCTCGCTACTAGCATTAGCCAAACCAAAACAGCCCGCAACAAATTTATACGGTCTTTTATCCGGCCCATACAAGCGGCACTCGATGCTAATAATATTAAGGTGGAAATAAAGGGAAGGCCAAAATCCATCTATTCGATATGGAACAAGATGCGCAAGCAGAACATTCCTTTCGAAGAAGTTTACGACCTCTTTGCAATCCGGATAATTATCGATACCGAATATGAAAACGAAAAGGCGGCTTGCTGGCAGGTTTATTCAATAGTTACCGACTTCTATCAGCCAAACCCCGACCGCCTTCGCGATTGGATCTCCACTTCAAAAGCCAACGGCTACGAGTCGTTGCATACTACCGTAATGTCAAGCACCGGCCAGTGGGTAGAGGTCCAAATCCGCACCCGGCGCATGGACGATATTGCCGAGAAAGGTTATGCTGCTCACTGGAAATATAAGGAGAGCAAAACAAACCCCCAGGAATCGGGTTTGGAGCTGTGGATTACCAAGGTGAGAGATATGCTGGAGCAGAACGATTCGTCGGCTATAGAGTTTGTCGACGATTTCCGCTCTAACCTGTTTCAGGAGGAGGTTTTTGCCTTTACTCCCAAAGGCGACCTCCGCACCCTGCCTCATGGTGCCACGGCGCTCGACTTTGCTTTCGATATTCACACGGAGGTTGGCGCCAAATGCATCGGGGCAAAGGTTAATCAGAAACTCGTGCCGCTTAACTATGAGTTAAAAAACGGCGACCAGGTAGAAATACTCACTTCTACCAAGCAACGGCCCAATGAAGGGTGGCTTCGGCTTGTAGTAAGCTCAAAGGCCAAGGCCAAAATAAAGGACATTCTTAAAGAAGAAAGAAAAGCGGCTGCGGCAGAGGGCAAGGAAATAGTGTTGCGGAAGCTCAAACAAATGAAACTCACGCTTTCCAGCGAAGTGCTCGATCAGTTGGTCGCGTATTTTGGTGCCAAAACGCCTCTCGATTTCTTTTATGAAGTGGGCAAGGGTAAAGTTGATGCGAAAGACATCAAGCGTTTTCAGGACTACAAAGACGAAGCCCCCCGGAAAAACGGACAAAAAATCCAGGATGCCAAGTCTTTTGAAAAGCAGATAACGCAGGTAAAAGGAAAAGATCACGACCTGCTGTTGATAGGGGAAGACATGGATGTGATCGACTACCGCTTTTCCAAATGCTGCAATCCTATTCCCGGCGATGAGGTCTTCGGTTTTGTGACCGTTAACGAAGGCATCAAAATTCACCGTACCTCTTGCCCAAATGCCCCCGAGCTGCTTTCAAACCACGGTTATCGCGTCGTAAAAGCCAAATGGGCTTCCCAGCAGGCTATAGCCTTCCTCACCGGCCTCCGAATTACAGGAACAGACCGCATGGGGATGATAAACGATATAACGAAAGTAATTTCCGACGAGCTGAAGGTGAACATGAGGTCTATTACTATTGATACTGATAACGGGATATTCAATGGTAGTATTAAGCTTTACATACAGGACACCAAGCATCTCGACACATTAATTAAGAAACTAGAACTCATCCCCGACGTATTTAGTGTAGCACGCTACGATGAGGTAGGGGAACTCAACTAAGCCAGCTTTTATTATATTTGTGATTCTTACGTATGGTACTAAACGAAAAAATATTTTCTGAGGTCAGGCAGATCTTCACTGCTTATCTTGAAAAGAAGGAATTGAGGAAAACGCCTGAGCGATTCGCAATTCTTGAAGAAATTTATTCCCGAAGCGGTCATTTTGATGTCGAGTCGCTCTACATCAGCATGAAAAACAAAAACTACCGGGTGAGCCGGGCCACGGTTTATAATTCACTCGACTTGCTGGTTGAATGTGACCTGGTGTCGAAACATCAGTTTGGTCAAAACATGGCCCAGTATGAGAAGTCGTACGGGTACAAACAACACGATCACCTCATTTGTACGGAATGTCATAAAGTGATGGAATTTTGTGATCCACGCATTCAAAACATCCAAAACACGGTAGGGGAGCTTTTAAAATTCAACGTTTTGCATCATTCCTTAATATTTTACGGAAACTGCACTAACCCAACCTGCGACAATAAGAAGGAATTAGCCGGCTAAGGAGATCGTTTTGCTTATTGGCATTTTTGAATTCACTTTCTATAACTACTTTTGAACAGATTTCATCCATCAGTTATAAGCGATACATATGAAGTATAAGCATCATATCGACAATAATATCCTGCATCTTTCATTTGAAGGGGATTTGATAGGCGAGAACAACGGAGCCGAGCTGGTGGAGGTCGTAAAAAATGCTATCGACAAACAGGTTTTGCTCTGTGCGCTGTATATTTCCAACGTACGCTACATCAATAGCAGCGGCATTGGTGTGCTGATAACCATCCTTACCAAATTTAGAAACAAAGGAGGGGAAGTAATTCTTGTAAATCCTTCTGAACACGTAAAAAAGCTGTTGATCATCACCAAGTTGAATGCCATATTCATTATCGCCGAAAGCGAAGAAGAAGCCATCACAAAACTAAAACAAGCCTGAGAAAATGCCAGTAGATGTACTTTTGGGCCTTCAGTGGGGAGACGAAGGTAAAGGGAAAATTGTGGACGTTATCGCCCCAAAATACGACGTTATAGCTCGATTTCAGGGGGGGCCAAACGCAGGTCATACCTTAGAGTTTGATGGCATCAAGCATGTGTTGCACCAAATCCCTTCCGGCATTTTCCACCCTTCCATCGTCAATGTCATTGGCAACGGTGTGGTACTCGACCCCGTAATCTTCAAAAGGGAGGTTGAGGCGCTTGCAAAATACAAAGTTGATGTGCACAAACGATTATTCATCTCTAAGAAGGCTTCCTTGATCATTCCAAGCCATGGGCAGCTGGATGCCGCCTATGAGGCTTCGAAGGGAGAGAAGAAAATCGGATCTACACTTAAAGGGATCGGCCCCACTTATCAGGATAAAGTAGCGCGCCTTGGCTTGCGTGTGGGCGACATACTTTCGCCCGATTTCAAAAGTAAATACGAGTCTCTCAAGGCACAGCATATCAAAATTCTGGAATTCTATAATTACCACCACGATTTTTCTGAAAAGGAGGAGGCGTTTTTTAAAGCAGTAGAATTTCTGAAAGATTATCAGCTCATCGATAGCGAGTACTT
>CBFGTI010000277.1:0-5392 GCA_965651695.1 uncultured Imperialibacter sp.
CGCCACTGCAGCCTGCTGTTGATGTTGAAATTGTTTTGCTGGGTGTTGTACTGGAAAAAGGTAATCCAGAACAAGCTATTGGAAAAGTTGATCTCCGACCGCTGGCTTAGCAGCGTAAGGCTCGCTTTCCCGTAACCTTCGGCAAATTCAATTTCATTTTGTTCGAGGCTCAAAGAAAAATTGCCCCACGGCTGAACCCGGTAGGTAAGGGCGGTTTGATAACTCTGGATGGTACCGTTGTAAAAGCCACCGTACCACATTTCAACCTCAACGGCAAGTGGCTTTCTTGCGTCCGATTCGTAACCCACGCCTACCCGTGTATATTTATAAGCTCCCGGAGGTAAAGGCGTGGCGTCGGTAAAGGCCGTGGCAAAAGGCAAACGCACATCTGTATTGCTTACCGCCATTCCCAGTTCGGAGGTGTTTTTAAACTCAATGCCATATTCAAACTCTCCCTGCCGTTCATTAAGGGTAAAATCCGGGTTCCAGTCTATAATATTGGTTAACCCAAAATAGTGGGTGTTAATATTTCCGCTCTTCGGCCTTATCACGTAGCTGGTGTTGTTATAGGTATGTTCAAAACCCAGTCTGATGATGGTGTCGTTTTCAGCGTCGTAGTTTTCCAGCCGGGGCACAAAACCCATTTGCGAATGGTAGTTGGTGGGTACCGAAATGTAGTCGGCAAAAAACGAGAAATTCCTTTCGAAGTACCCCACTGTGTAATGATGCGCTGAAGAAAGGCCATCCTGGGGGTGGTCGGAGAGGTTGTAGGCGCCACTGGCTGCAAAGGTGCCTGCGAGGTTCGAGTAATTGAGCTCTACACCGGCGTTGCGTCCGTAGTCGTTTTTGTCAAATCCCTCGCCGTCCAAAAAGCTCTGCCTGTTGGTATAATACCCTTTTACCAGCGACCGGCTAAACACCCGCTGATTAAGTGCTACTGCTGTATAATTTTGTGCAGGATTGGCGTCGGTAGGCTTTGTGTGCATGTTTAAAACACCCACCCGCAGATTTTTGGTGGCATTTCCGCTCAGGCGGGCACCTGCCAGTATCGGCATGGGAGCACCATTTGCGTCGAGGCCGATCCTTCGGGAGAAGAAAGGGCGAAAGGGCCCGCCCCCGAAGCCGCCAAAGAGGTCGGCGTTTTCGAGGAAGAAGGTTCTTCGTTCCGGATAGTTGAGGCTAAACCTGGTAAGGTTGGTTTGCTGCACGTCTACTTCGATCTGCGAAAAATCGGGGTTCAGCGTCAGGTCCAGGTTCATGGAAGAAGTTAGGGCTACTTTGGCGTCGAGGCCGGCATCCAGATCAGCTTTGGTTTTCGGGGTTTCCAGTTCATCGTTGTGGCTTAGTGAGCCGGTGGCAAAAGGGATTAGAGAAATATTGGTTTTTACCGGATCTGGTGCCTGGTCCCAGATAAGGCTGCCAGTATAGCCGAGATCGTATCCGTTGAAGTTGATGGGTACATTGGTCCACGTATGATATTGGTTGGCTTTGAGGTCGTTTCTGATAAAGTTGATTCCCCAGGTGGTAGCCGCTGCCTCAAACCGCAGCGTTTTAAACGGAATTGCCATTTCTACAATCCAGCGGTCGGGGTATCTCTTCACTTCCGAAAACCAACGGTTGTCCCAGCTGAAGTTCATATCATCGCTACTGCCGCTTAGAAGATCCTCTGCCTGCACGTTCATGGGGCTCACGCCGAAGAAAAAGCCGTTGGTTTTTCGGTTGACGGGGTCTATTACCACGGCAAATCCGTCGCCGTCGAAATAGCGGACATCCCGCTTCAGGGTTTGCACCACATAGATGCTGGTATCGAAGCATACGGCGCTTATATACAGAAATTTGTCGTCGTAGGCAGCCCTTACCTCGGTAGCTTTGGGGGCTTTGCGGTCATCCATCGGCCACTTCAGCCAAAAATCCCCTGCTTTGTCGGCGTTTTTCCAGGTTTCTTCGTTTAGCTCTCCGTCCAAAACAACTGGCTCTGTGGCACGGCTAAGCAGCAGCTGGTGGGTTTCCTGAAACCGAGAGGCATCTTTGCCCGATTGTGTGTGCCCTGCATAAACAAAAAATAGCAAGAGAATGGGTAGACAGCGTCTCATACAACTTAACGGCAGCTAATAAATTTTTGGCGGAAGGTAACAATAGAATTTGAAGGAAACCGTAAGAACTATTTGGATGGGAAAGTTACCTGAACAAGATGAACATTTTCATGATACGAATAGGAAATGCCAAGCTGGTTCCCGTCGCAGATTTGTTTGGCAATTGCCAGGCCCAACCCAATCGAATCTCCATTTTCGGTACCCTTTTTGAAACGCTGAAACAGCTGGTCGGTAGGTAGTTGCGGCGCAGGTCCCGAATTTTTAATTTCCAGCCTCGTCGTGTCAAGAAAAACGCTGATGAACCCGTCGGGCATGTTGTGTCGTATGGCATTGCTCATCAGGTTGCCGAGCAGTATTTCTGCCAGCACAGGGTGTAGCTGAAGCATCACGCCTTGTTCGATTTCTTTCTTCAGGGTTAACGATTTCAGATCAATTAGCTCTTCCAGCGAAGCAATAGAAGCTTCCATCATCTGGCTTATGTTTACAGCATGAGCCGCTTCATACTCTCGGTTTTCGAGCTTGGTTAGCAATGTAAGCGACTTGCCGGTGCGGGAGAGCTTTTCAACGGCCTCCAGTGCGGCCGTAATATTGGCTGCCTGTTCGCTGGTGAGCGATGTCTCCAGCAAAAGCTCAAGTTTTCCTCTTATAATGGCCAGTGGTGTTTGCATTTCGTGCGACGCATTTTCAGTAAACTCCTTCAGCGAGGTGTAGTCGTGAACGGCCTTTTCTGTCATTTTTTCCAGAAAAAGGTTCAGGTCGTTAAACTCCTGTGTGCGGGTCTTCTGAAATTTGATGGGCTCCTTTTGTTTAAGGTTAAACGACCGGATGGTTTGCAAGGTAGAATGGAACGGACGTAGCAGCTTCCGCGAAACCATGCGGTCCGAAATTACAACCACGGTAAGGAGGATGAAGAATATCCAGCTGAGCGATTTCACCAGCGCCTCTACAATGTCGTCCGACTCCACCACCGTATTGTATACCGAAATGTAGTAGTGCCTGCCTCTGATTTTGAACGACTGCGAAGCTTTTAGCTGCCGCTCCAGGTGCTCATGCTGTTCGTGCATGGCCACGGTATCCCTCGTTTCAAAAGGCCTGACAGGCGAATGAAACGCCAGCTCCTTAACTTCGACGGGGGTACGGTTGAGCCTTTGAACCGAATGCCCCTTTTTAATTCTGCCGGCCGTGCTTTCTATCCAGGCCTTCAGGTTTCTCGATTCCTCCTTGTCAATTTCATGCTCAACGTTATCGAATATGATAACGCTGCCGATTACCAGCACAACTGTGGTAATGGCCAGGTACCAAAGCGTAAATTGGTTGATCAGCTTCATTTTGAGTTGGGGTCAAATTTATAGCCCAGGCCGTATACGGTGCTGAGGTAATCCTTGCCCCCGGCGCTTCTTATTTTTTTGCGGAGGTTTTTAATATGCTGGTATACAAAATCGAAATTTGCCAGGTTGTCGGTATAATCGCCCCACAGATGTTCGGCAATAGACTGCCGGGTTAGCACCCTGCTTTTGTTCGTAATAAAATAGAGAAGCAGGTCAAATTCTTTACGGGTGAGGTCGAGCAAATTGCCGTTCGCATGGGCCTCCAGCGTATCGGTATTTACTTCAATCTCATTGTAGGTAATAATTCGCTCTCCATTTTGCTGGTTTCGGCGGTGAATGGCCTTTAGGCGGGCGTGCAGCTCGGGCAGGTGAAACGGCTTGGTTAGGTAGTCGTCGGCGCCGAGGTCGAGCCCTTCAACCTTGTCGTCGAGCGAATTTTTTGCTGAAATGATGAGCACGTTACCTTGCAGGTTTTCCGACTTAATCAACTCCAGCAGCCTCAGCCCATTGCCGTCGGGCAGCATAATGTCGAGAATGATAGAGTCGTAGCTGAACGAAACAAGCTTATCCACCGCTTGCTGATAGGTGAGGGCACCCTCGCAGATGTAGCCCTCCCTGTCGAGAAACTTGTGAATGTTGTCTGCCAGCTCACGGTTGTCTTCTACAATCAGTACTTTCATAAGCTCTTCAAAAGTACAACGCTATTTTGAAGGAAATTTGAAGAGGAAACGCAATCTCGTTGCTAAAAATGAAAAGACCAGGTAACGCTTCAAGGTGTATGTGAAGCCGGGGTCGAACACTCCGGGCAATGGGCGGGAACTGCCTGCTCCAAAAAAAAGGCCACTCACCGAGCGGCCTTAGGGTTATCTTTTCTATCTGGTTAAGCCAATTGAGCCTGCAGCTTTTGGTTTAGCACAGACTTGGGAACTGCACCAATTTGCTTGTCTACCACCTGGCCATTTTTGAAAACCAGCAGGGTAGGGATGCTACGAATGCCGAACTTGGCAGGAATCTGCGGGTTCATGTCTACATCCATCTTCGCGATCACGGCTTTTCCTTCGTAGTCGCCGGCCAGCTCCTCTACTATTGGCCCGATCATCTTACAAGGTCCGCACCATTCCGCCCAAAAATCAACTAATACAGGCTTATCAGAGTTGATCACCTCTTCAAAATTGGCGTCAGTTACTTCAATTGCTTTACCCATTGTATGTTTGTTTATTAATTGCTGAATAACTTACACAAATATAGAGTAAAAGGTTCTTTAACATATGAAAAACTTGGCATATGTAAAGGCGATGACAAAATGGGTTGACACAGTGATCGGTGATCAGTAATCCGGGTGTTGATCAGCAATCAGTTCCAAGAGCCTTAAAAGTTGACCAGAAGCGAGAGTCCCCAAATACACATCTGCATGAATTAATCCATACAGCCAGTATCTCAAATCCAAAATCCTTGTCATTCGCCTTCAGTTTGAATGGGCAGCAACCGCTTCGGCTCCGCAAATTTCAAACCTCAAATTTCAAACCTCAAATTTCAAATCCGAAATCAAGTCAGAACTTCATACTCCAGTTCACCAACGGCATCCAGCTGCTTTATCAGCTCTTTTTTTGGCTCTACCTGTATTTTCCGGCTAAAAAGCTCCAGTTGAATACCCTCGCTCTCATCTTTTACCACCACTTTCAGCGGGCACGAACCCGCGTGGGTTGTAGTGATATTGTGGATATCGTCAATCATCCCCTCGTTCAAGTCCTTCACGTCCAGCTTCAGCACCAATCCTTTCGCCATTTTTTTACTGATGTCGCTCAGTAGTTGTATCTCACTTATCCGGAACTCATTTTCGCCGGCTCTGAATTTGGATGGTTGCAGCAGGCCTTCCACAAAAAGGTACCAGCCCTTCATAAAAAACGTTTTAAACTTCACATATTGGTCGGAGAAGAGGAAAAATTCCATACTGTCGCTGTAGTCTTCCAG
>CBFGTI010000278.1:0-5391 GCA_965651695.1 uncultured Imperialibacter sp.
ATTGTGGCTACGGCATGTACTTTTGTTTTGCGCTGCTGCGGTATTTTATTTTCAATAAACCCATTGAAATGATGCTCGTAATGTGCCATTACATAGCTGCGCTTCGTGCTGAAACGGTAATAGTCCAGCAACTGAAAATTGCCCAAAGTGAAGCGGGCCAGAAAGGTAATATTGCCGCTAAAATGCTCGTAGTCGGGAAAAAACATCCGGGTGGTTCGCGGGAAAAAGCCTGTTTCGAACATGGCATTGCCCACACCAAACAAACCCAGCGGGAGCTCGTCCGATACGTTTACCACGAGCTTATCAAAGTCCACATCGGAGCCTAAAAAAGCCCTCAGCCCCTTGATGTACGTAAGCTTCAATGTTGGCCAGCGGTTGATCAGCAGCACCTTCTGGTCGGGCCGCATAATGTATCGCTGCCCCGGCTGAAAAATGATCGACAGGTCCAGAATGCTTGCCTGATGCACCGGAAAGCCGGTATCGCTCAGCTCAATGTTTTCAGGATTGTTGGAGGTAAAAGGCCGGTTGCTGGCTTCAAACAGCGAGAAGTCGGTGTGGTTGCTGAGCGAAGTGCGGTGCTCCCATTGAAACCTGCCGGTAAACAACACCCCGTTTACCAGCTCCGTACGGTACCGCGTATTCACAAAAGCCTTCTCATACAGCTTCATGAAGTTGCGCCGGTTTATCAGCGTTTCGTAGGAGTTGGCCAACGGCGAGATCGGATCCTCGGCATTGAATTGAGAAACAAAATTACCTCCTTCCAATTGCGCGGAGGTAAATCTTTTGGGGTTGTAGTAGTAGTACAGGCGCAGTTTGCCGTATGGCCTTTCGGAGCTAAAGCCATACCTGACCGTCGGGGAAATCCGGTAGAACCGGTTATCATCAAAGTTTTGCGTAAAGTTCAGGTTCAGATTGGTGACCAACCCCTCCACCGAATTGAATTGCAGCGTTCTGTATACTGGATCAAACGACAGATTGCGTTTCAAAAATCCCTGTTGATACGTATAACCGGTAACAAAAATCTTCGACAGACTCAGGTTGTTCACCTTGTCATCAATGGAGTCTTTGTATGGTTTAGATTCCTTAACCACCAACAGGCTGTCTTTAATTTTATAATCCCGCGCTTCATAAGTAGTAAGCGGCATTGGCCGCATTCGCTCCCAATAAATACTGTCGCGCTTGTTGGCATCTTCCTCTATCACCAGCACTTCCCTGCTAAACTCCCTTTCAGGCTTGTTGCTGATTATCCTCTCCTTGTTCTTCGGCAGCTGTTTCACCTCGCTTACCGATGGGCCCTTCACACTATCCACCCTGTCGAGTTTAAAGCGCGGCTCAAGGCTGTAGTTCGAGAAGCTCGCCACAAAATATCCATTGCCTTCGAACCCCATAGCTTTCACACGAAAGTCGAAGCGTTGCGACAACAGCATCCAAATCCCCTGGTCGAGCGGCGCAAATACCTGTTTCAGGCTCAGACTGTCCACAAAGTCGATTTGTCCTTTTTGCTGAAGCCGGAGGTCTACGCTGTGTATCCGCCAGCTGTCTTCTATGATGTAGATAAAACCGGCGAGCACCGGGTCGTTTTTGCGCTTGGGAATTACCTCTATTTTGTTCACCAGGAAATCCCCCTCCTGAAATGCCCCCCTCAGCTTATAGTCGTAGTAGAAAAAAGCATTGCTGGCAATGGGCGAAACAAACCCTCTTTCCGTCACACCTTCCACCTGTATCAGGTTTTCGTAGAAGTTGATCATCATTTCCGAAGCCATGTTGAAACTGAAGGCGTTGTTCTGGCCACTTACTTTGCTCGAGATCATGCGTTCTTTGTAGCGGTTGGGCTGTGCAAAGGTCAGTTCGGAAATTGACTCCGACAGATAAATGATGCCGGTATCGATGGGCACGTTGAACCCGAAGATGCGTTTGGGGGCTTTGTCGAGATGTTGGTTACCCTTAATGTACACCCGGCAGCTATACGCATTTACTTCCATCAGGTGGTAGTTCCGTTTCCTTATTGCTCCCCTTATCACAGCATAGGCCGGGTCCCTGTCTTTGGCATTTACCACTACTTCTTTCAGTTGGTAGGCTTCAGGCACCAGTTGCACGTTCAAAATTTTCGTGAGACCGCCAACCGTTATTACCTCCTTCAGTTCACGGCGGTACCCGATATACTGAAAAACAATATCGTAAAGGCCGGGCTGCAGGTCCATTTCGTATTTACCGTCGGCGTTGGTGGTGGCCCCAATCGACGTGTTGAGCACATAAATGGTGGTAAACGGCAGCGGCTTCCCATGCTCGTCGGTCACGATGCCTCTGATCGACTGCGCTTGCGCACAGCACGCTATCAATA
Organism: uncultured Imperialibacter sp.; assembly: GCA_965651695.1. Lineage (GTDB taxonomy): Bacteria > Bacteroidota > Bacteroidia > Cytophagales > Cyclobacteriaceae > Imperialibacter. The sequence goes on from CBFGTI010000278.1 coordinate 2,342, forward strand.
ATCCAATGAAAGCAAGGTTAAATTTTATCAAATGCCTGGGTTAGATCTGACAGTAAATATTCCGGCTCCTCAAGGCCCACATAAAAACGAATCATGTTTATAGGTGTTGTGGCGGTGCTGTAATTCATGGAGGTGTACAAGGTAATCGCCGGAAAAATGAGCGACTCGTGGCCACCCCACGAGCAGGCAAGGTAAAACGTCTTCAGCGAATCGCAGAAGCGAATGATCTCGTCGGGATTTTCCGTTTTAAGCTGAATGGTAAACTGCCCGGTGCCTCTTTTCATTTGTTTTTTTGCTAACTCATGCTGCGGGTGACTCGGGTGAAAGGGATAGTAGATCTTCGCTACCTTTTCGTGGCTGGCCAGAAAGTCAATCACCCGGACCGTAGTTTTTTCCACACGCTCCATCCTGATGGGGAGCGTCCGCAAGCCGCGCAGCATCAGCCAGGCGTTCATGGGCGAAATGATGCCGCCCAGTGTCATAAACTCCGACTTGAATATTTTTCTGGTCATTTCCTTAGTGGCACACAACACACCGGCTACCAGGTCGCTGTGGCCATTCAGGTACTTTGAGGCCGAATGGGTGATGATGTCGACGCCCATGTCGGCCGGGTTCATGTTGATAGGCGAGGCATAGCTGTTGTCGATAATAGTGAGCAAGCCGTGTTTTTTGGCGATCTTCACCACCGCCTCTATGTCCTGCAGCTCGAACGTCCAGGAATTTGGGCTTTCGAGGTAGAGAATTTTGGTAGAAGGGCGTATGGCTCTTTCGTAGTTGCGGGCGTCCGTGCCGTCGACCATAGTAGCCGATACGCCGAAACGGGGCAGCAGCTGATTCAGCAGCTTGTTGGTCCAGCTGTAGGGCTTCTCTACGCACACAATGTGGTCGCCCTGGCCAACATTGGCCATTACAGCTGCGCCAATAGCCGCACTACCGCTGGCGAAAATGAGCGCATCCTCTGTCTTTTCCAGCGCTGCTATTTTCTTCTGAAGTATCTCGGTAGTGGGATTGAGCCCGCGGGTATAAAAAGGTATTTCCTGTTCAAATTCCAGGCTCTCCTGCATGTCTTTGATGCTATCGAAGCAGAAGTTGGAAGACATCATAATCGGGGGCGCTACCGACCGGTAATACTTCTCTCTTTCTTCGCCCAATTCGTTGATGATATAGGATAAATCCATGGATTCAATTTTGGGTTGAAGATAGGAAAAGGAGCGATGGTGAGAAAGGGAGTTTTTATGCGACATGTGCCGGTCAATCCTTCTTTATCAAAATCTCCACTCTGCGGTTTCTTGCCCTGTTTTCATCGCTATCGTTAGGCACCAGGGGCATGCTGCTCCCCAGGCCTTCGCTCAAAAGCCTGCTTTCATCAATGCCCTTCGCAATAAAATACCGCGCTACCTCTGCTGCCCTTCGTTGCGAAAGCCGCAGGTTGTACGCTTCGGTGCCGGTGGTGTCGGTATGGCCCGATATTTCGGCGCTCACCAGCGGATTCCGGATGAAAAATGCCGCGATTCTGTCGAGCTGCCGGTAAGTCTGCTCCTTTATCTGGTAGCTGTTGAGCTCAAACAGCACATCGCTTAAAATAATGAGACTGTCGACGCTGACCTCCGGGGGTGCTGGCGAGGCTACCGGCACCTTTACATAGGCGACTCCGGCTATGAGCACGGTATCAGGCGCCTCTTTTTTTACCGGCGGTCTTTTCGGCGGCGACGGATCTTTGTAGCCTTTAAACCTTCTCTTTTTCGCCTCCTTAGCTATAGCGGCTTTGCCCCTGCACTTATCCTGCAAACAGATGAATCTGGAGAAGTAGTTGTGTGCGGGATACCCATAGCCCCGTTTTTTGGTAAGAGCTATCCCCTCGGGAGAAAGGTGCGAAACCATCAGCGGCTTGGAGCAGGAAGAAAGAAGGATAACCAGCAGCCCAAAGGTGGTGAAAAGTAGTTTGCTCATTTATTGTTGGCCTGGGGGTTCTTTTCTGCATGACGACTCAACGTGGCATTTATTAATGCGGTGGGGCGGCCCATTGTTGTGCGGTGGTTGTTTATCTTTCGTTTGCTAAATTTGACTATTACATCAACTACCCTTTATGCGCCTTTTCGTGCTCATACTCTTGTTTGCAGGCTACAATGGAGGGCCCGTTCCTTCACTCCAGGGTAGGTCTGGCAGTATCGAAGTTATAAGTCTCGGCACGGGCCGGGAGTTCCGGTTCAAAGGGTTGACCATTGACGTGAAAAACGGGGTGGCCTACCTGGGAAGCTGGGATAAAAAGGAAATAGTGGCCGTGTCGCTGAAAGACAAGAAGCACCAGCGCATCCCGACCAAATACAGCGGGAGGCTTAACGGAATGGGCGTGTACAAGCGGGGCGACAAGCTCTACGCCGTGATGAACGAGGTGGATGACACGCCGGGAGCCAACCCTCTGTCGGTACTGGTGGTGATAGATGCTGCTACCCGCGAGGTACTGCGCAGCTATGAAGCCAAAGGAAAGAACGGGCGGAACCATTTTAACCACGTGGCGGTGGACGGGAATGGTATCGCCTACGTTTCCAATACGCTAAAGTCGGGCATTTTTACAGTAGACACCAATAATAGCGCCGACAGCCTGAAGCTGCTAGTGGAACATGAGGACCTGTCGCTGGTGCACGGCATCGACCTCTCCGAAGATGGCGCTATGCTTTACACAACCTCCTACCATGGCGGCATTAAGTTTTACGACCTGAAACGAAAGGTGTTTTCTTCATTTAAAGATGTTTCCACAAGCGAAAATGATGGCCTCAAATACTACCAGGGCTATCTGTATGGAATAGGAAAAAACGCCCTGAAGCGATACACGCTGAATACAACCGGGGACGCTGTGGTAAAGACGGAGATACTGCTGGCCGATCACCCTTTCTTTAACGACCCCCGGTGCCTCCACATTGAAGACGGCTGGATCTACTGCCTGGCCAACATTGAATTTCAAATAGTGAACCGGGTGGAACCTTTCGGACAGGAGCAGGTTAGCAACAAAAAGCCGTTCAGCGATACTTACCTACTCAAGTACAAAATTT
>CBFGTI010000279.1:0-5355 GCA_965651695.1 uncultured Imperialibacter sp.
GGGTTCTTTTTTTTGTGCCAGCGAGACGCTGGACAGGGGAAGGTTCCAAGCGAGACGCTTGAAACATTGGAGTATCATAGTTCAAGCGTCTCACCCGGATGGAATCTTGGACCCACTGTTATGAAGCGTCTCGCTTCCGTTTGCTAAAGCCGGGAAAGAGCCGACGTTCACCAACAATCTATTCTACTTAAATTTCTAGTCCACCGGTGGTTTAGGATCTGGGATAAGACACACTTCGTGTCTTTCATAGCTCCACTCCAGCGAATCTAATACTCCTGTATTAAGCGACTCGCAATTTTTCCTCTTTATGTCTTCATTACACAACACCTTCACCACTCTTCCCTCCGCATCTCTGCCTACGCACTGAGTAATTGTGTCATCGTCGCAGGCCGCGAGAATCAACAGTGAAAAAACACAGTATGCATACGTTTTAAAAAGACCTGGGTAAAATCGCAAGTGGTCCATTTTTCTACCTTTCATCTTTATCATGTCTTAATTTGAAATTATCAATCTTTTTATGTCGTAGGTGACTTGGTTTACTACCAAAGCTACCAGATGTACGCCGGGTTTAATCCCGATTATGGCAATTGATACTTTTCCATCAGAATGTACAGTTTTACTCGTTACTAGCGATCCGAAGTGATCTATTATCTGAATTTCAGCATTATTCAGATCGTCAGGTAAATAGCAACTGATATGGGTTTCTTCATTCGAAGGGTTAGGTGATATATTAATAATGTAAGGAACGGTTTTTATGGCATCGTGTGCCAACGTAGCGGTATTATTATCGTTTAGTAGAAGCTGATTTTTGACCTGATCAAGCATCATTTGCTGCTCCTGTATTGATTTAATTAGATGAGGTATCAGTCCAATGTAGTCAACCGAGAGATAATCCCTATCTTTATAAGACAAATCAAGTGCGTTACCTGGATCTGGAATAGGGCTAGCAGAAACCAACTCGGGAAATATCTCTGATAACTCCTGAGCAATTAAGCCAAAAGATTTTCCAGAAGGCAGATTAATTCCATCAACTTTTTTAAAAAAATATTCTTTGGGCTCTATTTTTAGAATTTTCTCTAAACTTTTGTCGATGGCCTTAATATTCTCTTTGAACCTGATATCGGAAATATGATTAAATGATCCGGTTACCTTAGCATTTCCATTAAAATATCCCGCCCATTGTCTTTTTCCACCGTGATCAGGAGCTGAACCATATACTCCGACAGCGGATCCTTCTGCGGCGGAATAATTATGGGCAATTCCAACAACAGCGTATTTACTATCAGTGTAATAACCACTCACTTCAGAAAACATACCGGCGTTTACGGTTCCAAAATCAAGTTCCATTGTCTTATCATCCCGGTATGAATTAATACTCATTTTATTTGACGTCTCTGTTACACCCACTCCAATATTTCCATTCCCATCTATTACAAATCGGGTAGCGCCAGCATTAAGATCATATATCCGAAAGGAGTTAGTCCCACTCCCGATTCCTGCTCCAACCTTAAAATTGGCCAATGCACTTTTAAATTCGATTCCAGCATCCGAGGAGCGACTGTTTTCGACTTTAAGTAGATTTTGGGAGTTGCTACCGTAGATATGCAATTGATTAACGGAAGGTGAAGTTCCTATTCCGACTTTTCCAGCGCTGTAATATATTCCTCCAGCAGTAGAACTCCACTGCGCTTTAGCAAATGGGCTGATAGCAGCGATTGAGATTAATAACACGAAGAATTTGACTTTGCTCATAATAGTGTGTTAAACAATTAAGTTTTATAGCCCAAATTTCCTATTAAAAGCATGTAAGCAACCATTGATTAAGTATACAATGGGTATACTGACCTTGCGGATAGTCACATTTATTTAAACATGGTTTTATCAAAAGGCAACGGACGGGCGTGGAACGGAATCTTGAATTAGTTGATATGAAGCGTTCCGCTTCCAATATGGCATGGCAAGCACCCGCCCCCAATGCAACCTTGAACTCAGCTTATGAGGCGCACTGTTTCCTTTTGTTGCAGCCTGGAAAAATGGCTTCCTATGTTTCAAACATCTCCCTTCCCTCACCCGCCACAACTTTCACAGTAAATCTTCCGCAGGTTCACGTCGTCGAGCAATTGGAAGGTGAAGCCGCCCTGCGCCCGGGGTAGAAACGTGTTGCAGAAACGTTGGGGGTTTTTGTCGATGGCATTTAGCAGCAGGGTCTTATACTGCGTTTGGCGGGTTTTGCGCCGGTTGCTGATAGTGAGGTGCAGGTAATAAAACAGCAGCTCCTCACTGGCATCTACCTGCCGGATACGGGGATAGAGCACATTTTCGGCCCAGCTGAACTGGCTATAGTACGACAGAAATTTCGCCAGGCTCACCCGGTCCTCATCGCTCAACGCAAGCTTTTTGTAGTCGTTGTACACTTCGCGCAGCGCCCGGTTCTTGTTTCTTACATCTTGCTTCAGCTCATAATATTCCGTCATAAATATCCAGTAGTTCACAAGCAGCCGCCGGCTCAGGCTTCTGTGGATACCCTTTTTCTCAAGTCCGAGGATCATCTTTCTGATTTCCTCGCTATTTTCGGGCACGTGGCCCCGGGTCCACCACTCAATAGTAAGCGCCGCTATGTTGTATTCTACCTTCGCATTACCGGGCAACAACTTCAGCAATTCTCTGAGGCCAGCTATCGTCTCCGTCAGCCGGCTGGTATCACTTTCGTAAGCGTACAGGATGAGGTTGTGATGCAGCGGACCTAACGGCGAGCTTCGCGGCACTTCCAGTTTGTCGATAAATGAATCCGGCAGCCGGCGGTCTCTCACTCCTGAGAAAATCACCTGCTGAAGGTAAAGAGCCTCGGCAAGGTTTTCGGTAGCAATAGCCTGATCGAAAAATTGCTTCAGCGTCTCCGGATCGTTTGTTTCGTCAGCGTACCTCTTTCTAAGCTGCAGCTCCACCAGTGCTTTTCTGTGCCTTTGCAGTATTGGCTCAAGACTTGCCGCTAAAGCTTCATCGTTCGCCAGCCGTGCTTTTACCTCCTCCTGGCTAAGTCTTGCCAGGTTGCTGAATTTAGTACCATGAATGTCGTTCAAAAACTCCACCCAGTTCTCGTTTGTGGAAATATCAGAGTTGATCTCCGGCCGCTGGTAGGTCTGCAATGCCTCCACTATACTGTTGGCCCTCCCCTGCTGTAAGCTCAAATTTCGTTCGTAGCTTCCCTCTACCGAAGCATAAGCCCTGATGCTGATCTGCCTGATGTTATAGTCCGTAAGCTGGAGCGAATCGTACAGCGGCTTGATGTCCTCTGCGTTGAAGCTTGTTTGGTCTTTGGCGAACGGGATGGTGAACTGTAGTGTTTTTTCAAGCTCTTTAAATTCTTTACCCCCACCGGTGGCAACCGAATCGCCATAGAGGCCGGTTGCCAGAAGCTCCCAATTGTTGAAGTCGAGGTTCGAAAAGGTATGGTAGCCGCATACATGCTTTTTCTGAAGCACCACCAGGTTGAACTCCACGTTTTCGGCGTCGATGCCGTCAGGTAGCCCGGCATACTGCACAAACACATACCCAAAATCGTTCACCGACGAGTTCCGCAGCATCTTGCCCCGGTACATAGGTGGAAGTAGCTGCCCTTTAAAAGCACCTGCGGCGGTGAAGCCATCCTTCGACCTGCAGTCATACTGGTCGCGGGAAACGATGTCCACGGCAATCCCATCGGTACGCTTGTTAAACAGCAACCTGAAATACTCCTCGCTTGGGAAGACAAAATAGATGAAGCCGTCGAACACCTCAATGGTATAGCGGAAGTCGGCTGGCATCCTCTTGTAAATCCGGTTGTAGGTTTCGCATTTCTTAGGCTTGTATCTCCCGTTGTTCCTAATGCTATACAGCTCGGGTTCGCCTTGCGAAAAGGTAGCGCCACAGCTGGCAAGCAGCAAAACAATCAGTAGAAGCCTTTGCACCGGATAAAGTTTGTGCCTAATCTAGGCAAGCCGCCCGACATTTTTAAGTGTTAAATGTACCCTGCCAGGCCAAACGCATTTAAATTCGTAAATAAAATTTCAAAGGAAAATTTTAAATGCAATTGCCCTGTACATCCCCCCCTGTTTTTCCGATTTCCCGCCCCCACTCCGTACCTTTGCAGCATGCTTTCCAACAGACAACTCTTTCAGCAGTTCCTGGCCCAAACTTCCGAATTTCCCCTTATGACGGAGATTGAAAGTGCAGAGGGCGTATTCCTGCACACGCCGGATGGTCGAAAGATCATCGACCTTATCTCGGGCATCGGCGTAAGCAACATTGGCCACCGCCATCCGGCTGTTGTAGCCGCTATTAAAGAGCAAGTAGACAAATACCTGCACGTGATGGTGTATGGTGAGTTTGTGGAAAGCCCGCAGGTGAAGCTGGCCAAAGCCCTGGCCGACACGCTGCCTGAGCCGCTTGATAACGTGTTTCTTGTTAATTCGGGCAGCGAGGCAGTGGAAGGCGCCCTGAAACTCGCCAAACGGTACACCGGCCGGCCGCACCTGGTTTCGTGCCACAAGGCTTACCATGGCAGCAGTCATGGCGCCCTCTCGGTAACTGGCGACGAAGGCTTCAAGCAGAAATTCCGTCCGCTGCTGCCCGGCGTTACGCACATCAACCATGGGAGTATAGCAGACCTCGGGCAGATCGACGAGCAAACTGCCGCCGTTATCATCGAAACCGTGCAGGGAGAGGCGGGCGTACGAACTGCCACCATGGAATACTTTGCAGCTTTAAAGCAACGGTGCACCGAAACCGGAACTTTGCTCATTCTCGACGAAATTCAATGCGGCTTTGGCCGCACCGGCACTTTCTGGGCTTTTGAGCAGTACGGTGTCGTTCCCGACATCCTGGTTTCAGCCAAGGGAATGGGCGGCGGCATGCCGATCGGCGCCTTTATCTCTTCCAAAAAAATCATGCACGTACTCACCAACAACCCGGTGCTGGGCCATATTACCACCTTTGGGGGCCACCCTGTTTCGGCCGTTGCTTCGCTGGCTACGCTCGGGGTTATCAGAGATCAGCAGCTTTACAAAGATGCTGACCGAAAAGCCGGACTCTTCAAACAACAGCTCAAACACCCGGCAATTGGCAGCATACGGAACAAAGGCCTGATGATGGCTGTTGAATTCGAGAGCTTTGAGGTGCTGAAGCCCATACTCGACCGCTGCCTGGAAAAAGGAGTGCTTTCCGACTGGTTTTTGTTCGACAACCGGTCGATGCGGATTGCTCCGCCGCTTACAATAAGTGATGCTGAAATAGCATTAGCCTGCAAAATAATCGTTGGTTGTATAGAGGAAAGCAATCGCGTTTAAAGATAGATGCTTCAATTTCTTTGAATAAAAA
>CBFGTI010000280.1:0-5327 GCA_965651695.1 uncultured Imperialibacter sp.
AATCCGGTCGACTACTTTTTCCTGGATGAGTTCTTTAACCGGCAGTACCAAACCGACCGCAAATTTAGCCGTGTGTTCACGCTTTTTGCCGGATTTGCCATTGTTGTAGCCTGCCTTGGTCTCTTTGGCCTTTCCTCTTTCAATGCCCTGCAGAAAACGAAGGAAATTGGCATAAGAAAAGCCATAGGCGCCGATGTGCGGCACATCGTAATGCTGCTGTCGAAAGAATTTATCTACCTGGTTATACTTGCCAACCTGATTGCATGGCCGGCTACTTATTTCATCATGAGCAACTGGCTCGACAATTTTGCCTACCGCATAACCATCACACCGGTTGTATTTGTGCTGTCGGGACTAACGGTGCTCGTAATCGCAATGCTAACGGTGGGATACAAAACCATGACAACCGCCAAATCGGATCCGGTGAAAGCGTTGAGGTACGAATAGAAAAGTTTAAAAGTTAACGGTTTAAGAGTTTAAGGTTGCTGAAACGTTAAACTCTTAAACATTAAACCTCTTTCAACTCCTCCGAAGGCAGTAAACCTTCCCCTCTGTACTGGTGATATACATCAGGTCGCCGCTGATGGCGGGAGTAGAAAAGATGCCACCCAACTCACATACCACATCTACCAGTTGCTCATTTGATTTGATAATCTCGTAAATGTCGTCGCGGTAGGAGTCGTCTTCCTTGAAATATTTGAGGCGGTTTTGCTGGTATCCGTCCGTAGCAAAGGTCCATAGGATGTTGCCCGTGCTGAGGTCGATGCCGTGCACCTTGCCCATACTTGTGCCTACATACGTGGCTGACTTGCTGAAGCCGGGATTTCCAAAGATGTTGTAGCCGACGTTGGTGCTCCATTTCTCCCTTCCGGTTTTCATATCGTAGGCTATGAGTAACCGATCATCGGAAGTGCCGGTGTAAAGCACCGAATCGTAAACCACGTTGACTAGTGCCCAACCCCGCTCGAATTTTTTGTTCCAATGGGCATAGCCTTTTGCCAGATCGAGCGCATAGAGATTGTAATCGCGGGCACCTACAAATGCCAGGTTGCCGAGTGCTGCCGGATGCCCCTGCACCTCTCCTTTTGGAAAAAACATTTGGCCCACGGTCTTAAATTTCCAAATAAGATTTCCGTCCGCAACATTCAGCGCATACACATAGCCATTGTGCGAACCTGCCACCAGGGTGCCACCTGCAATAGCCGGGGTTGTATGCACCACTCCGCCTGCTTCAAACTTCCATTGTATGGCGCCCGAAGAAGCAGCTACGGCATACACATTTCCATCTCCCGAACCAAAATACAGGGTTCCGCTATGCAGCATCGGCGTCGACTGATAGTAGTCGGCGAAGTCGTATTTCTTTTCGCCACCGGTTTCAAATTTCCAGTTAACCTTACCTGTGGTTTTGTTGAGTGAATACAAATGACCGTCGCCACCGATAAAATAGAGGTTATCGTTCTCTCCCATACACACATTGCCTCTGATTTCGCCAGCGGTGCTAAAGGTCCACTTCACAGCGCCCGAGGCTTTGTCGAGTGCATAGAGCGAACCATTTAACGCACCAAAGTACACTGCCTGTTCGTCAGCCACCGGCGACGAAAAAACAGGAGCATCGAGCGCAAACTTCCAGGCAACCTGTGGGAGCTGCGTAAAATCGGCCACCGTGCCGGGTGGAGTAGCAAAGGAGACCCTGCTGCAAAGTAGCATCGTTAATAGTACGGCATTCAGTTTCATATTTCTTATTTTGAGTTTGGTAAAAGTCAGACACTTGGCCGGCCTTATTCCCCTACCACTTAATGGGTTAATTTATTTGGGTAAGGAAGAAAACATTCTCAATCGTCAGCGATCCTCCTTAATCACACTTATTTGGACTGATTTATATCGAAACTTGTTATATTGCTAAAAAAGTGAAGCATGCAAACTTTCAGGTTCAGTACAAAAGTCTCCAATCGCGGAACCATCAAATTACCTTCTCATTCTAAATTAGATAATAAAGAAGTGGAAGTCATTATAGTGACGAAAGAATATGTCGCAAAAGATAAGAATTTAACTCCGGAATTATTTATTGAAAAATGGGCTGGTTTTCTTTCAAACCAGAATACTGACGTTTCGAAATTTAGCTACCTGATGGAGAAATATAAATGACCAGGATCCTGATTGACACTAATGTCATTCTTGATATTGCGTTGAAAAGAAATCCTTTTTTCGAAGCTTCCGCCGGGGTCCTGCAAAAACTAAATGACATCAACGTTCACGGATTTATCTCTGCAACAACTATTACAGATATTTATTATATATCAAAAAAGGAAAAAGGTCATGATGTCGCTTTCGATTTCATCAAAAGCCTTCTGCAATTAGTAGAGGTTGCCGGAATTGATAAAGAAGTGATTTTTGCATCCCTGGAATCTGAAGTAGCCGATTTCGAAGATGCAATTCAAGATGCATCAGCCAGATTAAACAACATCGAAATTATCATCACCAGAAATATCTCAGACTTCGAGAAGTCTAATCTCAGAATTATGCTACCCTCTGAATTTATTGACTACATCAACAAAAAAGGTAGCGCCAAATAAAAAGGGGCAGACCCAATGAACTACTGATCAGACACTATTACCTCCAACTCAATCACCGGATGTTGTTTCGGAGCAATTATGGCATTGAGAACCTCAAAAGTCATCTGAAAAGAATCAAGCACTGTCAAGGTTTTTACTTCCATTTCCAGCGTTTGCATGGGTTGAATAGTAAACACATCGGCTTGTGTGTTGAAGGTGAATTGGCCGGTGCTTCGCAATGTAAATGACGACGAGCTGATGTTTTGAATTGCCACAGTGGCAATCTGCGATTTTGGCAAATAGGCGGCACTCTTCACCTTCAGGCACTCGGCTAGCAGTGGCCGCACATGTTCTGCCTTGCCGATCAGCAAGTCGTTGAACCACGCCACCGTTCTTCCGCTTCTAAGTGCTTCTTCCAGCCCCTGCTCCGATTTCTCGCTGACAAACACAAGGGTTACAGGCCTGTGGCCACCCTCGGGCACCTTGTACCGCCAGTCGATAAGCTCATGAATATCGGAAGTGCCCATAATGGTGAGGTTGTTGTCGAGTGCTATCTGCAATGCCTCCTCCGAGTAGGTAAGGTCGTTTACCACCTCTATTCCGTGCAGCAGCTTTTCTTTTACAAGGCGCTGGTGCAGGTCGCCAAAGGTAGCCATTCCGTCGCTTTGCAGGTTTGTAAGCGCCGGATGATTCCAGAATACGAATGCGCCCTGCCGGTTGGCTTCCCTGAAGACCTCGTATACATCGTCGATGAGAAGTTTGTTCGAATCTTTAATAAAAATAGCATTGCTGTGGCCGGCTGGCATAGCACGGGTAACCTCCGAGCCACTTATTACAAGCATATCCATGGTCGAAGCTGCACTTTTGGCTATTTCGTAAGCCCGGTTGCGGTTGGGGTGCGGAATATCCTGCTTATGTGGCTGGTACTCCAGGTGTTCGGTCATGGCAATGGCATCCACACCGTCTTTCTCAGCTTCCAGCACTCTTATTTCGGGCCACACCTTGCCATCGGAAAAAACGGTGTGGATATGCAGGTCGGTAACGAGCGTTAGGTATGGCGCCACATCGGGAAAAGTGATGGCACGGCTGTAGCTGTGAGAATGCGGCACCTGCGCAAATGAAACAGTGACGGCAAACAGCGCTAAAAAGAAAAGCGAAAACCTTATATTCATACTTTTAATCTTTCTTTACCGACGTCCACTTTTCTTTTTAGCCTGTGTTAACTTTTTAGATAAAGAAGTTAAAGTTCCGGATCGAGTGCTTCTTCCCGCAAAGCCAGGTTTTCTTTAAACTTTTTGAACCTGTTGGAGGAAACCACCGAAGTGGAATCGAACGGAAAATAATCGAGCACATCGTACTCCCACACGTTAGTAGGGAAGATAACCACGAGATTGGCTGTCTTGTCGCCAATGTTTTTAAATGCATGCGGCACCATGGGCGGGATATTGACAATATAAGGCGCCTTGATGGTAAAAATCGTGTCGCCGAGAGCATAAAGAATCTCCCCATCGAGCAACACATGCGCTTCTTCGCCTTTGTGGGTGTGCATGGGCGGAGCACCCCCCGGAAACGTCTCAGTAATGCCAACAGTTAGGTTTAGGTAGCCATCCCGCTGCCCTTCCATTACGTGCACATATTCGCCCGGCCCGGGGTTTATAACCACCAAATCTTCAATTTTCTTCGCATGCTCTGAAAAATACTTCATCTCAGGCTTGGCAAAGGGCCCGGGTACCGATCGGCGTTCGAGAACATTCCATGAATGATGCTGCGAATGCAAGGCCTGCATGATTGAATCAGGTGTTTGCTTTTCTTCGGGAACGAGATTTTTCAGGCTGATCTTTTCTGTTACAAGGTCGCCCCCTGCGGTCTCTTGTGTGGTGGTTTGGGCGCATCCAAAGCCGATACAAACAATTGCAGGATAGATGAGGTTGCGTAATTTCATGATAGGTTGGTTTTTTAGTGCAAGATCAATTTAGACGTTTTCTTAGTTATATTGAAATTTATCAGGCGAAAAAGCGACGCAGACCGTTTGCACAACAATCTCTCGATCATGTAGTTAGGCATTGCATCAACCTCCTCACAGCAGCTGTATGCACTCGCTGTGTTTACCGTCGCCGGCTTCCTCCTCTACCGCGAAGTCACGCTCAGCAGTTTGGGGAAAACCAGCTACTGATTCTGCCGCAACGAATTGTGTGCATCCCATTTTCTAAAAATCCGTATAGTAGCTGGTATCATCCCGTAAACTCGCTTAATGAATCTTCTTCTGATTTCGCTGAAAGTAGCAGGCTCCCTTTTTGGCGCCATACTGGTTCTGGTCCTTATAATTGGGGCGCTCTTTTTAAGTCTCAGTCCCGAATTTGGCGGATCGCCATCCAAAGAAAAGAAAAAAATCTACGGTGCCTCAGGCCACTACGAAAGCGATAAGTTCGTCAACGAGGTTCCGACTTCCATGGCCATGAGTTTCTCTACCTGGATGTCAATTCTGAAGGACTACATCAAAGGTGTTCCCAACACAGCACCAAAAACGCCCTTACCAGTAATGAAAGTCGACTCACTGGATATCGCCAACAGACCTGATACCCTCACCCGGTTGACGTGGTTTGGGCATTCCGCTTTTCTGCTGGAAATCGACGGCAAAAACATACTGCTGGATCCGATGTTCGGGCCATCGCCCTCGCCACTTGCGACCATCGGAACAAAACGTTTTACAGCGGGGCTGCCAATTGAAATAGAAAAGCTGCCTCAGATCGACGCCGTCATCTTTTCGCACGACCA